>NZ_JAFIMU010000007.1:0-311250 GCF_017302985.1 Corallococcus macrosporus | reverse complement strand
ACCCGACGGGCGCCCCCCCGCGGCGGGAGGGGCCCCACGGGAGTGACGCGCGATGGCGGGGCAGTCGTGGATGGGAATGCTGGACGGGGCGCTCGCGTGGGCCACGGCCCTGCCGGAGGGGCTGGCCCGGGAGGTGGCGGTGGACGTCGCCGGCCGGCGGGTGCGCCTGTCCCACGCGCGGGTGGAGGCGCTGTCGCGCGGCGTGCTGCGCAACGTGAAGGGCTTGACGCTGCGCTCCTGGGACAGCGGCCCCGCCGTGTACGACCTGCGGCTGGACGTGCGGGGCTGGAAGCTGCGGGTGGAGACGACCCCCCAGCGCGTGGAGCTGGCGCAGGGGCGCTACACGCTGTGGCTCTCCACGCCGGGCCGGGTGGAGCTGGAGGAGTCCCCCGGCGCGTCGTCGCTGCTCATGGGCGCGCTGCGCACGGGCGCCGGGAAGGCCGCGCTCCAGGCCCTGGCGCGCAGGCTGCTGCCGCCGGAGCTGGCCTGGGACGGACAGGTGCTCCGGGTGGAGGGAAAGCTGCCGAAGGAAGGCGCGCTGGCGGCCCGCCTCTTCGAGTCCTCTTCGCTCAAGATGACCGCGGCGCACGCTCCGGAGGGGCTGTGGCTGTCCGCGGAGGCGTGGCCGGGGCTTCTGGACCTGCTCCAGGCCGCGC
Organism: Corallococcus macrosporus; assembly: GCF_017302985.1. Classification (NCBI taxonomy): domain Bacteria; kingdom Pseudomonadati; phylum Myxococcota; class Myxococcia; order Myxococcales; family Myxococcaceae; genus Corallococcus; species Corallococcus macrosporus. The sequence continues at coordinate 310,594 of NZ_JAFIMU010000007.1, read as the reverse complement.
TGGGCCCGGCGCAGGGGTAGGGCGCTTCTCTCAGCGGCCCTCGCCGTCCCACACGTTGGCGCGGCCTTCCAGAGGCCCGCGCTGCGGACGGACGATGCAGAAGCGCTGCCCGGTGGGGGCCTCCATCACCCACCAGCGCTTCACGTAGGCGATGCGCTTCGCGCCCAGCGCCTCCAGCCGCTCCAGCTCCGCGTCCAGGTCGTCCGACTCGATGTCCAGGTGGATTCTGCTCTCGTGGCTCACCTGCTGGAGGAGCAGCGAGGGCTCCGCGTCCGACGCCTCCAGCTCGCGGTACGAGGGCGAGTCCGGATCCGCCGGCTTCACCGCCCGCCCCAGCGCCGCGCTCCAGAACCGCGCGGCGGCGTCGATGTCCTCGACCTTGCAGTCGAGGACGAACGTGCTGAGTCGGCTGTGGTGCATGGCTGCGCTCCTGGAGGGCCGGGCCGGGGGGAAGCCCGTTGGGGGGAGCCAGGGATACACCGAAAAGTGGGGGGTGTGTATGCCGGAGTGAAGGGGGGCCTCTCTAGTGTACGAGAGCACAGGGCTGCTATAGCGGGGACGGTCCGGCGATGGACCCTGTCAAAAAAGTCCTGATGACAGGACCCTCATGCCGCGTAAGGACGGTGATGGTTAGCCAGATTTTAGCGGACGCGAACGTTTAGCTAGTCATGGTGTTGTCGCGCCTGCCACCGACTTCACCCAGGTGAATCTGGAAATAGTCCTGAGGACTTGGAGGGGCGATGTTTGCCGCGAGGAAGCCCGGCGCACTGAGGCACCTTTGAGAGAATGGGGGCATGCCGGGTCTAGGCGGGGTTGCCAGCACTATGCCAACTAGCAAGGAGAACAGTTCTTTGTGCATAGGCGAAAGTCACGCGTGCAGATGTGATACGGGGCACCGCAAAGTCTTAAGGACCTGAGTCCGTAGGTCATTGATGCAAAGTACTGGTTCTTGGTTGAGGCGCATCGCATACTGGTCGTATGCCCTCGTCAGAAAAACCTACTCTTCGCAAGCTGCGCGGACTGGCATGTGGCCTACCCGCGAGAGAATCCCCTTTGGCAGAGATTGTTGGTCACTTAGGCAGTTCTCTTGAAAACCTCGTTGATGAAGTTGATGCGCTTGGTGCTGAGACTGATGCTAGTGCAACTCGGCGTGCTGTGCTGTACGGTCCATTTCTTGGCCGCAGTATCATGGAAGTAGCGTTAACTGCGCTTATCGCTCGACTAGACCCTTTTCGGGTTCTTACGCTGCGCAAGATTCAATTGCAGTCTAGTTACTCAAAACACCGCCGAACGCGTGCTGCCATCCAGTGGACTGGCGACGTAATGGCGGAGGAGAAAATTGACAAACTATGGACCGGTGAGCGCGATTTTGCTGGAATGACTCGGGCGCTCTTGGGCGACTATCAAGATCATGTGTTTTGGCAGCCTGCATTCGAACGATTTCTCGATAGTGTGCCGGAGGAGAGGGGCGGAGAGTGGGTGCGCACACTGCGGCGCGTACAGCCAGAAAACTTTGTTGCTAGTATGAGGACTCGTTTTGGTAACGCGTTTAGTGAGTGCTCAAAGGGGGTTCATCACGAACTTGTGATTCCCTCGCAGAACTTCTTTACGCGCGAAACAGTGTTTGAGCTGCTTCAGCGCGTGCTTGAAATAACCGCAGTGATTTCGTCTGTTTTTAATATGTGCGATCACGTCGCGTTTTGTGTGGGAACCGACGAGGTCCTCGCGGCGTTGGAGCAAATGCAGCAAGGGGCCAACCTTGATGGGGTGGGAGGGCAATAATGGACAGCAGCGAACTCATTTTGGCGGCGGAAGAATGCGAACCCGACTCCTTCTTTGAGGTGCATCGTTTTTCAAGAAACGATGAGCGGGTGATCTCGAAGCTGATTTCGCACGGGCCAGTGTTGCTTCAAGGTGGTCGAGGGAGTGGTAAAAGCGCTTTAATGCTTGCGGCTGCGCATAGATTGTCGATGCCGGACTCGCCGGCGTTTGGTGTCTATTTGAGTCTGCGTCATCTTCCGCTGTTGCGCACGTCCGGGGCGGACTATGAGCGATTGTTTTGTGAACTGCTTGTTCGGAAGATTCAAGAGAGTCTTGTTGGCGGGGGCATCGATTTTTCGCCCAGTGTGACGATTGCTGCTGTTCAGCAGGCTGTTGCGAATCTTTCGAGCCAGTTGGGCAGGCGAATCGTTCTTTTCTTTGATGATGCCGCCCATATTGGGCGTGAGGCGTCGCTCGCGGATTTCTTTGATATTTTTCGCACGCTTGCGAGCAGTACGGTTTCTTGTAAGGCGACAATTTATCCGGGAGTTACTCAGTTCGGCAATCGGTTCGATGTGTATAATGATGCCACGGTTGTTGATGTTATTCGAAATGAGGAGCAGCCTGAGTTTGGTCAGCTTTTTGCCGAAATTATTCGTGCGAGATGGCCTAATTTGGCTCGGTGTGAATTCGCTCCGCCTCTCAGTTTGGATAGGGTTGCAGGGTTTCTTGCTCAGAGTGTTGTTGGGAACATGAGGGGGTTTGTTTTTGCGTGTAATGATGTGATTGATAATTTGAGCGGTGAAAGTGTCGGCCTTAAGGCACTTGGCGATACGATGTTGCGACTGGCGACGAATTATTACTGGCCGTTGTTTGAGGAGGTTGCGCCGAAACTTGGGAAATATGTGCCCATGGTGGATCCGTCTAGGGAGATTGCTGAGGCAATTTTTCAGGAGAGCGGGGCAAAGGGGCGCCGTAGTGTTTTGGTGCATCGGGATATTATTTCGCGGTTGTCAAAGCCTTTTGAGATTCTCGAGTATGTTGGATTTGTGTCTCGTCGCGAAGCTTCGCGGGCGATGAAGTCTGGGGGGCGTGGGACGCGATTTGTGCTGAACCTTTGCAATCTGCTTGAGCAGGTTCCTGGTTCGAGGCTTACGTCGGAAATATTTGAGCGATGGCATGAGCGTGAGGAACCTATTGGTTATCATGTGCGTGGCTCGAAGCTTTCTTCAATCGAGCTTCCGTTGCTTGCCGAGGATGCGGATCTTTTGATATTTAATGAGCCGGTTGAGAAGTTGGCGAAGTCAAGGGCTTACCCGTATGGGCTGACTTCTCAGAAGATAGCTGTGCTGCGTGAGGCGGGCATTGTCACCGTTGGTCAGTTGGCGAATGCCTCTGAGTATCAACTCAAACAGCTTGATTCTGTGGGTGACGCTACGCTGCAGCGGTTCCGCAATGTTGTAGCGCAGGCTATTTGGATGTAGCCTTGTGCTACTCGTTTCTGGTGTTGTGTAGATTGTGGATGCGGATCGCCAAGGCAGGGCGATGCTTGCAATGGCGAAGTCCAGAGCGTTCTGGAGAATCAGGACGGGCTACGTTGAGCGGAATGTAGCCAGTCTTAAGTGTGCGATGGTCACCACTCCGCGCCTTCGGAGCATCCAGCAGCGGACCTTCCGGGCCCCGAAGGCGCCAGGAAACCTGACGCGAGGGGGCCCGGCGCCTACTTCCAGCGCCGGAGGTCCAGGACGGTCCGGCCATGAGCGAGTCCGAGTCACAGCAGGCACCGAGCGGCTACGTCCGCTACCGCGACGACGTCGAGGCGGTGGAGCTCGACGAAGCGGAGGTCATCGAGAAGCTCATCGCCGCGATGCTCGAGGGCATGGCCCTGACGCGCCCCAAGCACGGCCGCACCGTGCGCGCCGCGCACGCCAAGGCCCACGGGCTGGTGAAGGGGGAGCTGCGCGTGCTGGAAGGGCTGCCCGCGCACCTGCGCCAGGGCCTGTTCGCGCAGGCCCGCACGTATCCCGTGGTGGCGCGGCTGTCGCACGTGCCCGGAGACCTGGACGACGACCGGCGCGTCTCCGGTCCGCGCGGCATGGCCCTCAAGGTCCTGGGCGTGGACGGCCTGGGGCCCATGCTGCCCGGCCACGCGGGAGAGACGACGCAGGACCTGCTCCTGGACACCGGCAAGGTGTTCAACGCCGTGGGCCCCAAGGCGTTCCTCGCGCAGATTGCCCCGGTGGAGCACCTCGCGCCCCGGACGCCGCAGGCCGTGAAGGGCGTGGTGTCCGCGGTGTCGCTGGCCACGAACACGGGGCTGGGCACGGTGGGAGCGCACAGCGCGGTGCTGGACTTCTTCGGCCACCCCTTCCTGCACCCGCTGGGCGAGCCGTACTACAGCCAGGCGCCGCTCCGGTACGGGGACTTCATCGCGAAGCTCAACGTGGTGCCCGACTCGCCCGGGCTCCAGGCGCTGAAGGACGCGAAGCTGGACGTGCGCGACTTCGATGGACTGCGCCAGGCGGTGGTGGCGTTCTTCCGCGAGCACCCGGCGGAGTTCGTGATGGGCGTGCAACTGTGCACGGACCTCACGCGGATGCCGGTGGAGAACGCCAACGCGGAGTGGCCCGAGTCGGAGAGCCCCTATCAGCCCGTGGCCCGGCTGGTGCTGCCCGCGCAGGATGCGTATGACCCGGCGCTCCAGGACGCGGTGGACGAGGCGATGCTGTTCAGCCCGTCGCACAGCCTGGCCGCGCACCGGCCCCTGGGCGGCATCATGCGGGCCCGCATGGCGGTGTACGAGGCCGTGGGCCGCGCCCGGCGGGAGCAGAACGGCCAGCCCGTGAAGGAGCCGCGCGGCGCGGACGACCTGCCCTGAGTCGTCCGCGCCGGGATGCGAGGCGCTACTGCCCGCTCATGCCCGGGCCCGGCTTCCAGACCTTCACGTAGTCGATGCGCGCGGTCCATGCCGTGGAGCCCGTGGTGTTCGCGTCGCCGTACCAGAACGCGGACCCGCTGCCGGTGAGGGCCCAGGTGGAGGCCACGAAGTTCGCCATGCCCACCAGCATCCGCTTGTAGTCCGGGTTGTTGGAGAACGCGGCCGGCAGGGGAATCTCGCGGATGGCGTTGGTCGCCGGGTCGCCAATCCACATCCGGATGTCATTGCCCACGCGGCGAGCGGTGTAGACCCACTGTTTGCCATTGCGTCGGTCCACGGTGGGGCGGATTTCTGACTGCTTGTTGTCCGGGTCCCAGTGCCAGGTGGTCATGACGTTGGTGCCGTCGTTGTTGGGCAGCTCGACGATGTCCAGCTCCGGCGGCCAGGGCGTCCCGCCCCAGCTCTCCGCGATGGGCCACATGAGGAAGTACATGCCCGTGCCAATGCCCGGAGGCAGGTCCGCCTTGAACGACACCTGGTAGTCCGCGTAGCCGGGATGCGCGGGCCGCCAGTTCTGCTCGTCCCACCACGTGCCCTGGTCCAGGTAGCAGCCGTCCCAGATGCCCGAGCCGTCATTGCGCTTGCGGGCGCGCATCTCCAGCTGGCCATTGACCGTCACGCACTGGCTCTGCGTGTTCATCACCATGACCGTGTGGTTGAGCGGCACGTTCGTCTGCCATTGCTTCCACTTGTTCCAGTCCAGCGAGTTGAAGTCGTCCTGGAGGTCCAGCACCCAGCCCGTGGGCGGATTGGGGACGCCGCCCACGCCGGGCGTGCTCCCGGACTGCAACGTCCAGCCCACCTGGGCGGACGCGTCGCCGGTGGCCTCGTAGTACTCCACCTTCACGCGGTGCGTGCCGGCGGTGAGGGTGACGTCGCCGGTCCGCGTCGTCGCGGAGTGGTCGCTCCAGTGGTCCACGACCAGGGCCCCGTCGACGGAGATGCGGCTGCCGTCGTCGGACGTGGTGGAGAAGCGGTACGTGCCCGCGCTGGCGAAGTTCCAGTCGCCCTCCCAGCGCACGCTGAAGCTGTCCACGCCCACGCCCGTACCGGGGCTCCCGGTCCCCCAGGAGAACTGGATGGCGGCGTCCTGGCGCTGGAAGGCCCGGGTCGTCAGGTTCGGGTCGCTGAAGTAGGTGCCCCGGAAGGCGCCCGTGGGGATGGGTAGCTCGCTGGGGCCCGCGGCGTCTCCCAGGATGTTCACCTCCTGCACCCAGGAGCCGCTCGTGTTCGTGCGGTAGCGCACGTAGACGAAGCGCGCGTTCGTGTCCGGGATGTCGCAGGCCTTCCACTGGATGACGCTGCCGTCGAGGTCGCAGTCGTACCAGCCCGTCTGGCTCCAGCTCGCGTCGAAGAGCTGGACGTGGAAGCGGTAGGCCTGGTCGCCCAGGCTCCAGACCTCCCGCACCTGTTTCAACGTCCCCAGGTCGTAGCCGACAAAGGCATTGTCGCCCGCGCCCCAGGCCCCCAGGCCCTCGTTGCCGTCGTTCACCTGCCAGGGATAGTCGAAGCCGCTGTCCTCGATGCGCGTCGCGGCCAATTCGGCGGTGACGGCGCCGCGAGCCACGGTGACGCGTGTATCGGGCGTGGGCTCGCGGACGTCACCACAGGACGCCAGCGAGCACAGCGGTAGCACCAGGCACGCCCGGACGAGCGCGCGGGAACGGGGGGATGGGGCCATCTTGTTTCCGCCTCCAGCAGGGTGGGGCGGCGACGAGATGTCCTTGCTGCACAGACTGTCAATCTCGTTTTCTTGGAAATTAGTTTAGTCTGTTTGTTCCCGTTCAGGCGAGGTTGGGGTCACTGGAGTTCGCAGAACTGGCAGACCGGCCCGATGAGCTTCCAGGCGGTACAGCTGCCGCCCGGGGGACAGCAGCGCTTGTACTTGGTGCCGGGCAAGCCATAGCCGCTGTTGGTGGTGCCCGGGTCTCCATATCCCGCGGTGTTCGAGCAGGGCGTACCGCACGCGGCCTGCCAGGTGACCATCGACTGCATCTGCGAGATGGGACAGTTGGGGTCGGTGCCGATCTCCTGCTCCACCTGGGCCTCGCCGCTGGGAGTCGCGGCTTCATCCGTTCCGGTGGAGGGGCCACAGGCGGTGAGGACGCCCAGGGTGAGGCTCATCAGGAACCACGCTCGAACCATGCTTCGCATGCGCAACGCTCCGGTCGGTGCAAGGCGGCAATGCCTTGCACCGACGGATTGCGGCATGTCTGCGTTCCCATGACAAGCCGGGGTGGCCCGCTACTTGCGCTGCTTCGACATCGAGCGGACGAAGACGGAGTCGACGCCGTGGATGCGCATGGAGATGAAGTCGTCCGCTGTGGCGTTCGTGTAGCCCATGCCGCGCATCTCCTTCACGAAGGCGGGCGTGACGCCATGGATGCGCATGGACACCAGGTCATCCGCGCTCAGGTCCGGGAAGCCCAGGCCGCGCATCTCCTTCACGAAGTCCGGCGTGACGTTGTGGATGCTCATGGACAGGAGCGAGTCCAGCGGCAGGCCCTTGAAGCCCAGCGCGGCCAGGCCCTGGATGCGCTCGGGCGTGACGTGGTGGATGCGGCAGTCCACCAGCTCCTGGACGGTCAGCTTCGGGTAGCCCTCGGCCGCCATGGCCCGGACGTACTCCGGGGTGACGTTGAAGATGCCCACGTGGACCAGCTCCTCCACGGTGGCCACCTTCTGGCCGGTGGCCGCCAGCGCCTGGACGCGCTGGGGGCCCACGTTGACGCTGGCCAGGAGGAACTGCTCGTCCGCGTCCGGCTTGGGAATGCCCAGCTCCGCCAGCTTCTTCGAGTAGCCCGCGTCCGGGCTGAAGCGCCAGGTGCCCACGCCCTGTCCGTCCTTGAACTGGCCCTCGAAGGCGAACGTGCCTGCCTCGCGCACCAGCTTGAAGGGAGCGCTGCTGCCGTCCGTGGTGGACAGCCCCTGGAAGTCCGCGAGCGGCGCGGAGAAGCCATGGTGCGAGTCCGGACGGTCCTTGGGCTGCAACGACAACTGCAACTGCTGCTCCCGCACCACCGCGCCCCACGTGCCGGTGCGCTGCGCATCGGCGGCGAGGACGGGGAGGGCCAGGAGCATCACGAACACGGTGAGCCACGGAGACAGGCGAGACGTCATGACGGCGACTCCTTTTTCGGGCAAGGCGCGGCCGGCCCGCGCGCTCCTTGGGGGAGTGCGCGGTGGGACCGCATGGGAGAGGAGGGGAGGGGTTACTTCCGGGGCTTCTGCATGCGGCGGATGAAGTCCGCGTCCACGCCGCCGGTGCGCAGGCGCACCAGCTCATCCACGGAGGCGGGCTTCACGCCCGCGGCTTCCAGCTCGCGGAGCCAGGCGGAGTCGACGCCCAGCGCGCGCAGCTGCATGGCCTCATCGAGCGTCAGGTTGCCGAAGCCCGCGGCCTTCAGGTCATTGAGCCACGCGGCGTCGATGTTGAGCGCCTTCGCGCCCAGCAGGTCCTCGAAGTCGTCCTTCGCGAAGCCCAGGGCGGCCATCTGTCCCAGCCACTCCGGAGTGACGCCCAGGTGCTTCATGGCCACCAGCTGTTCGGCGGGAATGGTCTTGCCGAAGCGGTCCGTCATGGACTTCACGTACTCCGGCGTGATGCCCGCGTGCTGGAAGCCCACCAGGGTCTCCACCGTCGGCGCGTAGCCCATGGCGGAGATGCGGTCGACGACCTCCGGGGTGACGCCCGCGATCTTCAGCGCGACCAACTGGTCCACGCTCAGCGGATCCACGCCCACGCGAGTGGTCTCATCGGCGTCCTGGGCCGCCTTCCGCTCCGCGCGAGCCTTGGCCCTGTCAGCGGGGTCGGGCTTCGGGGCGGGAGCGACCACCGGCGCGGGTCCGGCAGCCGGAGCAGGAGCCACGGCAATGACAAGCGGCAAGGGCGCCGGAACAACGAGCGGCGCGGAGGCCAGGCCCACGAGAGGCGTTGACGTCGCAGCCGCAATCCGTGCGGTCGCCGTGTTGGCAACACCCTGCGGCGCTGGCACTGAGGCGGCGAGCGGCGCGGTCGCCGTGGTAGCAACACCCTGCGGCGCGGGCACGGATGCGTCGCGCGGCGCGGGCGCCTGGGGAGTGCCCATCGCGACAGAGGCTGCGGCGATGCCAGGGCGGAGCGCGGAGGCGCTCCGGGCCGGGGCGGCCAGGGCCGCTGCCTCCAGCGCCTTCACGGGGTGCACGGCGAGCGCGGTCAGCGGGACCGCCAGTGCCAGGCTGCTCGCGAGCGTGACGATGGACACCCCCGCCGCCCAGCGCGACGAGCACCGCGACGCGGGCGCCACCACCAGCCGCCGCACGCGGTCCTTCAGTGAACCGCCCAGCGCGGACAGCGCGGGACCGCTGGCGTCCATTCCCTGCAACCGCAGCGCCTCCAGGGCGGTGAGCGCGCGAGCGTAGGGCAGGGCGCCAGGCCCCTGGCGCACGGCGAGGTCGTCACAGCAGTTCTCCCGCTCCACGCGGATGACCTGCGACATCCACCACACGGCCGGATGGTAGAAGAGGAGCGTCTCCACCAGCGTCTGCACCATGTTCACCGCGAAGTCATGACGGCGGATGTGGGCCAGCTCATGGGCCAGCACCAGCTCCAGCTCGCGCACGGCCAGCCCGGTGAGCGTGGCGGTGGGGACCAGCACCACGGGCTTCAGCCAGCCCAGCGTGGACGGCACGTCCAGCTTCGACGACACCAGCAGGCGCACCGGCCGAGTGAGATTCAGCCGCCGCGCCAGCACCTCCAGCCGCTGCTGCCATTCCCACGACGCGTGCACCGCCTCGTCCACCTGGCGGCGCAGCCCCAGCCAGCCCTTGAGCAGGCGCAGCGAGGACGCCGCCACGCCCATTCCCCACGCAAGCACCAGCCAGGGCAGGTGCTCGCCCACCTGCTGGAAGAGGCCCTCCAGCAGGGGCAGCGACGGGGGCTCCTTCATGGGAACGGACGGCCGCGCGGGCAGCTCCAAGCGAGAGCGCAACACCGGCTCCGGGAGCGGCGCCGCGGCGCGCTGGACGGACGCCGAGCGCACCGCGCGAGAGTCCACCTCCACAGCGCGAGAGGCATGCCGCCACGCGGTAGCCACCGGCAGCGCGAGCATGATGCCCAACGCCCCGCATGCCAGCGCGTAACGCAGGTTCGCCGAGCGCCGGCCCACCCACCGGAGCGCAAGCGCCAGGGCCGCCGCCACGAGCGCGCCCTGCCACAGCAGATGCACGAGCGCCCAACCCACCGCTTCCAGGATGAGACCGTTCATGACTCCGACTCCTTCTCGAGCGAATCCAGCAACTGGCGCAGCTCCGCCAACTCCTCGGGAGACGTCTTCTTGGTGGACAGGGCCTGCAGGGCGAGCCGCGCTGGGGAGCCGCCGAACACGCGGTCCACCAGGTCGGTGACCAACTGCTGCTGGGTGCTCTCCCGGGGGAGCCGGGCGCTGTAGACGTGCGCACGCTGCGACTCGTCGCGTGTCACCAGCCCCTTCTCCGTCATGATCTGCATCGTCTTCAGGACGGTGGTGTAGCCGCTCCCGTCCTGGAGCGTCTCATGGACCTCGCGCACGGTGCGTGCGCCCCGGTCCCACAGCACCCGCAGGATGGCCAGCTCGGCATCCGTGGGTCGCGGCAGCTTTCCTCGGCTCATGGCTTCCTCTCTCCTCACCGCTTCCTACGCATAGTTATACGAACGATTTCGTAGGTGTCAACGAAGCCTTTCGTAGTTCCCGGGCAAGGTGCCCCGTGGGGAGGGATGGCCGTCGGGCGCGGGGGTGCCCCCGGGGGGCGGTTGCCTTGAAAGGCCACGGGTGCTGCACACCCTGGATGGCAGGGGGCGCGCGATGATTGAAGCGGTGAAGCTCTGGAACGAGCCGAACAACAAGTCCCACTGGGACATCGAGCTCGACAAGGACTGGCTCATCTATTCGCGGATGGTGCGGCTGGCGGGGGCGGCGGTCCGCGCCGAGCACCCGACGCTGCCCCGCGTGCTGGGAGGCATGTCACCCATCGACCCGGGCTTCCTGGAGCGCCTGGATCGGCAGGGAGCGCTGGACGAGGTGGACGTGGTGGCGGTGCATGGCTTCCCGCTGGACTGGAACCACTGGCCCATCGACGAGTGGCCCCGGCGCATCGCGGAGGTCCGCGCGGTGTCCCGCCATCCGGTATGGGTCACGGAGGTGGGTGTGTCCTCCTTCGGAGCGGAGGAGGTGCAGGAGTTCGGCCTGCGGCGCACCGCGGAGCTGCTGCTGGGCCGGGTGGATCGGATCCACTGGTACAGCCTCTATGACCTGCCCAAGGCGTGGCCCGCGACCACGCGCCACCGCGAGGCGGAGGGCTCGTCGTACTACCGGCACTTCCACATGGGGTTGCTGCGCGAGGACGGCACGCCCAAGCGCGCGCTGCGCCACTTCGCGGACTACACGCCGGAGCTGGGCATCTGCCAGTGGTTCCACTTCGAGGATCCCCGGCTGGACGAAGCGGTGGCGTGGTTGAAGAAGCTCGGGGTGCGCCACGTGCGCACGGGGCTCAGCTGGGCGGACAGCCTGCGGCCAGGCGCCGAGGTGTGGTTCGACCGGCAGATGCGCGCGCTCGAGGACTTCGACGTGACGCTCACCTACTGCTTCACGCCGGAGTCATGCGGCATGGCCGCGCACCACACCAGTCCGCCAAACCACGTGGAGGAGTACGCGGACTTCTGCGCGCGGATGACGCGGCGCTACGCCAGGTAGGCCACCCGAGGTTCGTCACCGCGTCAGGAGCGGATGCAGGGCTCGGGTGGAACTCCCTCTGCGGATGAACCGTCCGGGACGTCCCCGCCAACGCGCTCAGCTTGGGGTTCGGTGGGTTCGGGTCCCGGGACGGCGCGAAAACGCGGCGCATCGCCGTGGGGTTCCACAAGAGAGGGCTGCACAGGAGGACAGGCCGAGGGATCGGACACGAGGTCGCCGACCGCACGCGTCTCAACGCAGGGGAGTACCGCAGGCCCATCGTCTTGAGCGGTGTTTGATGCAAGAGCGGCGAGGGGATCCTCCTGAAGATGAGGCACTTCGGGAGTGACCTGCGCCTGAGGACGTGGGGCGACCTGGTCGAGCAACCGCGCATCACACGCCTTCAGCAACACCGGCAGTTGGTGCTGAAGCGCCTGCATGTCACGCTCGTTCAGGGCATGCATCGCGAATCTGGCCCACTGGCCCAGGACTTCGCCGCCCATGAAGGGCAGCAGCCGTGCCTCAATGCCCCTGAAGGCCCGTTGCAGCGATTGGATGAGGAGCAGGTGCCCGGGACGCGCAGCCACCTGGGCCGCCAGCCGCAGCAACTCGAACTCCAACTGCGCGCAGCGCTCTCCGGGGTGCCAGCGCGCCGCGTCCCAGAGCGCGTAGCAGACGGACTCCAACCGGCCAATCTCCGACTCGGAGGCGTTCGCGCAGCAGTCGGCCAGGAGCTCCACCAGCACCTGCCGCTTGAGGCTGAAGAAGCCCTCCAGCAGCCGCCGGCCCTCCTCGGAGCGCGCGGCATGCAGCGCCAGGCCCAGGTTCTCCAGCGTCAGCGATTCATCCAGCGCCACCGCTCGCGCCTGGCGCCCGGGGTGCTGCACCACGAGGCCCCGTGCCGCCAGACGCCTCAAGGCCTCGCGCACCGTGCCCCGGCACACGCCATACCAGCCAGCCATCACCCGCTCCGAGGCCAGCCGCCCGTTCCTCGGCAGGCGCCCCAGCGCGATGTCCTGCTCAATCTGCTGCTCCACATACGCCACCAGCCCCACCCTCACCATCTCCGCCGCCCTTCTCGCCGATGCTTCGCGCATCCAACCAGACGGGTCTGACATGGACGGGACGGACTGGGGGACCCGCCCTCCGGCGCCGGGCGATGCGAACTGGTCCGACTGTCGGACCAGTTGGGCGACATCGGCCCCGGCAGGCGCCTTGGTCCACGGGCCCTTCCTGCGCGCCTGTCAGGCCTGTGCGCCCCGGGCCGCAGCGCAGGTGGACCCCATCTGTTCGACAGGCGGGCAGGTTTTCGAAGTCCACCGGGCACGGGCCCTGTTCCTGGAGCCTTCCTGGTTTTCGCTCGCGGGTCGTGTCGCGACACACTGCGCGCCAGGTAGGCACGAGTCCTCGCGGACATCTTTGGGGGCGTGGGCTTCGTCAATGAACCGTTGTCTGCCCTCGGAGGTCTTCGCGCAGACGAGCGGCGTAGCGGGCCGCCGCGGTGCGCAGCCGGAGGGCTTCGTCGGGGGCCACGTTTTCCAGCGCGGTCGCGGCCAGCGTGTGATGGCCACATTGAAATGCCAGGTAACAGGGCCGGTAGAAGCGCAGCAGCAGCGGGGACACGGGGTGGCCGCTGGTGCGCTCGACGTGCGTGGCGAGCGTGGGTTCGCTCAGGTTCAGCTCCACGGCGGCGCCCACGATGTCCCAGGCCACGTCCTGACAGCCCACGAGGTCGAGCCCTGCGTGGTGGTCCATGGCATCTGTCTTGAGGATCTGGCCTCCGGGGAGGACGAGCCATTCCCATGCATGGAGCTTGTGATCCGTTTCCACGGGCCGCACGGTGCGCGCGAGTGCATCCAGGTGCGGCACCCATGCGTCCAGGATTCGTGCGAACTCTTCGCCCAGGGCCCGGTCTGTGTTGTACCGAGCCATCTCGAGCAGGCGGCTCATGGGGGCGCCGCGTCCGGGCTCCGGGGCGGGGAAGGTTCGTGCGCGGAAGCCGAGGTAGCGGCCCACGTGCTCCAGCAGTGCGGCACGGTCCAGGCCTCGCGCGAGGGGAAGAGGGCATGCGTGCGGAGTCGCACGGGTCGGCGCGAGCTCGCTGCCTGTGTGGCCTGACCGGTGGCTGACGAACTCTGCTGGGCCGTGTCCTCCAGATGAGGGGGCGTCCTGCTTGAGCCAGGGCTGCACTAGGAAGCCGTGCCGCAACCCTGTGACGGGAGGTGTGAAGCCAGCTTCCGCGAGCTGACGTGCTCGGAGGGCCCGGTGTTCCGCGGGGACTCCGAGGCCCGCGAAGCGGAGCAGGAACGTGCCTCGCTCCGTGGTCAGCAGGTACTTGCGGCGCTCCTGCTGGACGTGGACCGCCGGCCAGTCTTGCCGCTCCGGGAACGCGTGGTGGCGCCATGCGCCCGCGCTGATGTCCGCCAATGGAGCGATGGCCGGGCCGGTGAGGTCTTCCACCCAGGCCGGGAGTCGCGCGGCACAGACGTCGAAGTCCATGGTGTGGCGGTGGACCTGTGTCCAGCGTACGCGGTGAGGCTCGCTGGCCATGGGACCTGTGGCGCCCGCGTGGCTGGGGAAGAAGTGGAGCCGCTCGCGGGGCATGCCCCTCGCCTCCAGGAAGTCCGCCACCGCGCCGAAGGAGCTGCCGGACAGGCCGGGTCCCTCATCCACAATGGCTACCGCGTCGGCTTGGGCCGTGGCTTCCAGCTCGCGCTTTAGGTGGGGGCTGGGATGCAACTGGCGCTCGAACGGTGGACCTACGGGGCGGACGGTGAGGGGCGGCGTGTCCGAACCGAGCCCCTCGGCAACGATGCAGGCGAGTCCGGTGCCGATGCTTCGCACGCCCACCACCCGGGTCGAACCCGGGAGCCGTGCGGCTCGTGCGGCTTCCAGGTACAGCTCGGGGTAGAGCGCGAAGTGCGCGTAGCCCTCGGGCTCCTTGAGCGTCACGTGGGTGGGCAGCTCGCGCTGCTCAATGGATTCGAGCAGCGCTAGCGCCGCCGTGACCGATGCGGTGCCTCCGTCCCATGTCTCACCCACGAGCCTCGCGAGCACCTGGGGTAGGGTGAGCCAGGTCTGGCTCCTGGCGCCTGCGGTGTCCTTGCCCGTGGCCTCCTCGTCCGCGTCGAGCAGTCCCTGGGCCAGCACGCTGGCTTCGATGAACAGCGTCACCAGCTCCGCGTGCTGCTCCAGTCCCGGTCGAAACGTGTCCAGTCGCCGCAGACGGGCTCTCAGCAGACGGAGAACCCCGATGGGGGCCAGCGTTCTCGGGTGATCTCCGTAGACGAGCATTTCCTCAGCTTGTTTCCATGCCCGTACGCAGATGCCGGTAGGCGATGGTGCCCAGCGCTTCGAGCGTGGGCACCGACCACGGGACGGCTCCCCTTGCGTGCACGTCCCGCGTGTACTCGATGAAGGCCCCCAGTTGCTCCGGGCTGGGCGACACTCGGGGCCGCCGGGTCTTGGCCAGCTCCAGCGCGGCGAGCGGTTCCATCCCCTGATCCACCAGCACGCACAACGCCAGCAGCGCGCTCCTTCCGATGCCGTGCTCGCAGTGGATGAGGACCTTCTGTTCGCTCGCCAGCCGGGCACGGATCCACGCCACTCCGTCGTGGATCATCTTCAACTGGATGGCGCGCATGTCCACCGTGGGCAGGTGCAGGAACGTGATGCCGTGTTCTCGCAGCACGTGCTCGTCGTCCTGGCACTCCACCCGGACATCCACCACATGACGCACGCCCAGCTTCTGGGCCAGATGCGCGGCGGCATCCATGGGATAGCTTCCGCCCACCGCCAACAGCGGCGTCACCCAGTCGAGATTGAGCTCCCGCTCCTTCACGCGCATGTGCACTTCCTCCCGCTCCAGCGCATCGAGGCCGTGGAGGGAAGATAGGGGGCCGCGGTGATGGAGGGCCGGGCGGCCTTGGGTGGGCTCCGGGCGCTCGGCCTGCTGACTGGTGTTGGGGAGGGGTGGGGACATGGCGCCATTCACGCAGGGCTTCCGGGTGTGGCTGTGGGTCGTGCTGCTCGCGGGGTGCGCGGCTTCACGCCCACCGCCCGAAGCTCCGGCTCCGCTTCAGGAGGTGGAGCGCTTCGCGCGGTTCGAGGTCGGCTTCACGGTCCCCGGCGTTACGGGTGCCCCGGATGACGTCCCCGTGCGTGCTCGTTTCGTGGCGCCCTCCGGGCGGGAAGTCGAGGTGGGCGGTTTTCCCGTGACGGGTGGTGGCTTCCGCGTGCGCTTCACGCCCCAGGAGGTGGGCGAGTACCGCTACCGCGTCCGGGCGGGGACGGTGGAGGTCGCGTCAGGCCGGTTCATGTCCCGGCCGTCCTCGCGCCGGGGCTTCGTGCGCCGCAGCCGTGTCTCCGCGCATCACCTGGCATGGGAGGACGGCACGCCCTTCCTTCCCTTGGGAGAGAATCGCTTCAACGTCTACGACCCCACGTGGAATCACGGCCAGGAGTCCTCGACGGAGTACATCGCGGGCATGGCGGCGCGTGGGATGAACACCCTGCGCATCTTCATCTTCACCGACTGCGAGCGGGAGGAGCCGGTGCCCGGTCCGCAGCCCGGCTGCCTGGAGCCGCGCCCGGGTGTCTTTAATCCGGAGGTCGCTGCCCATTACGACGCCATCTTCGACGCCGCTGAACGGCACGGCCTCCAGGTGATCATCGCCCTCTTCGCGGTGGGCTTCACGCCGGGCGAGACGTGGAAGAGCTGGGAGGACAATCCCTACAGCACCGCGCGCGGCGGCCCGGCGGCCGCGCCGGATGACTTCTTCGACCGGCCGGAGTTGGCGGAGCGCCGGCTGCGCTATGTGCTCGCGCGCTTCGGCGCGTCGCCTGCGTTCCTGGCCGTGGACCTGCTCAACGAACCGGAGTGGGACGGCAACGTCGGTGAGGCGACGTGGATGCCCTGGGCGGAGCGGCTCGCGGCGACGTGGCATGCGGAGGATCCGTACGGGCATCTCGTCACGGTGGGCTCGGTGGGGCTGCACTGGAACGTCGATGGCGACGAGCGCCCCTGGTATGCGAGCCGGCAGGATGACCTCCTGCAATGGCACCTCTACGGCAAGGAGTTCTATGAGGTGCATGCGCTCGCGGCGGAGTTGACGCGGAAGGTGGCGGAGACGTGGGGCTACGACAAGCCCATCCTCCTGGGCGAGTTCGGCTATGGCGGCGATGACCGCCAGACGTACGACCACACGCACGTGGGCATCTGGGTCACGACCTTCTGCGGCGCGGGCGTGCTCGCGCACAGCGCGCCTCCCTTCACCGAGGATTCCGACGTGCCGATGACGCCGGAGCGGGGCCGGCACTTCCGCGTGCTGGCGGACTTCCTCGCTCGCCTGCCTTCAGGCCCGCCGCTCCTGCCGATGGCGTCACCCACCGTGTCGCCCACGGGCACGCGGGCGTGGGCCATGGGCCGCCCGGGATTGCAGGCGCTGTGGGTGATGGGCGCGAAGGAGGGCTATGGCCAGTCCGTGTCCGGTGCACAGGTCCGCCTGCGGTTGACGCCCGGGCAGTACCGCATCACCTGGTGGAACGACGTGACTGGCGAAGTGCTGGGCCGCGAGCAGCGCCTCGTGATGGAGCCGGAGTTGGTGCTCTCCGTGCCCCGGTTCATGCGTCACGCGGCTGGCGTGGTGGAAGCGGTGCCCTGAATCCGGCACCTGGTGCCGAGCTCAAGGCCGGGCTGCACCTACCTGGGTGCCAGCTGGGAGGCGTGGTGAATACGGTCTGCCGGGCAGTCCTCTCTTGGCGACGAGTGCACAGCCGCACCGCCCCTTCGCGCCGGGTCCCGTGTGCGTGGGCCGGTTCTAGCTTGAGGCGATTCACCGGGGAGGGCGGCACATGGATGGCGCGGCGGTCGTCACGATGCGGGCGGCGGTGGTGGGGGGACCTCGGGGGACTCGCGTGGAGCGCGTGGCCCGGCCTGAACCCGGGCCCGGTCAGGTGCGGGTCCGGATGGAGGGATGTGGCGTCTGTGGCTCCAACCTTCCTGTCTGGGAAGGGCGTGAGTGGTTCCGCTACCCCCTGGCCCCCGGTGCTCCCGGACACGAGGGCTGGGGCGTCGTGGATGCCCTGGGCCCTGACGTCTCCGGCCTGAAGCCCGGCGACCGCGTGGCCATGCTGTCGTCCTCGGCCTTCGCCGAGTACGACCTGGCGGACGCGGCCTCAACGGTGGTGCTTCCTCCGTCGCTCGCGGGCAAGCCGTTCCCCGGCGAACCGCTGGGCTGCGCGATGAACATCTTCCGGCGCTCGGACATCCAGCCGGGCCAGACCGTCGCCATCATCGGCATCGGCTTCCTGGGCGCGGTGGTGACCCGGCTCGCGGCCAACGCGGGGGCTCGCGTCATCGCCATCACCCGCAGGCCCTGGGCGCTGGAGCTGGCTCGCGGATATGGCGCCACCGAGTGCATCCCCATGGATGACCACCACCGCATCATCGCCCGCGTGAAGGCCCTCACCGGGGACGCCCTCTGCGACCGCGTCATCGAGGCCGTCGGTGAGCAGTGGCCGCTGGACCTCGCGGCGGAGCTGACTCGCGAACGCGGGAAGCTCGTCATCGCGGGCTACCACCAGGACGGACCCCGGCAGGTGAACCTGCAATTGTGGAACTGGCGCGGGCTCGACGTCGTCAACGCCCACGAGCGCGACCCGAAGGTCTACGTCGAGGGCATGCGCCTGGCCGTGGACGCCGTCGCCTCCGGCCGGTTGGATCCGTTCCCCCTCTTCACCTCCTATCCGCTGGAGGAGATGGACCGCGCCTTCGACGCCATGCGCACGCGCCCGGACGGCTTCCTCAAGGGGGTCGTCACCCTATGAACGCCCTCCGGCAGGAGCTGAAGCCCCGGGTCGGCTTCCTGGGCGTGGGCTGGATCGGCCGCAACCGCATGGAGGCCATCGTGCGCTCCGAGCAGGTCCAGGTGGTGGGCCTCTGCGACCCCTCCGCTGATGCCACTCGCGAGGCCCTGACCCTGGCCCCCGGCGCGAAGTGCGTCGGGTCACTGGACGCGCTGCTCGACCTGGGGCTCGACGGGCTGGTCATCGCCACGCCCAGCGCGGTGCACGCGGAGCAGTCCCTGCTCGCGCTGGAGCGCGGCGTGTCCGTGTTCTGCCAGAAGCCCCTGGGCCGCACGGCCTCGGAGGTGCGCCGCGTGGTGGACGCCGCCCGCGCGAAGGACCGGCTCCTGGGCGTGGACTTGAGCTACCGCTTCACCACCGGCATGCGGCAACTCCACGAGCGCATCCAGGCGGGAGAACTGGGGCACGTCTACGCGGTGAACCTCGTGTTCCACAACGCGTACGGTCCGGACAAGGCGTGGTTCTACGACCCCCGGCAGGCGGGCGGCGGCTGCGTGATGGACCTGGGCATCCACCTGGTGGACCTGGCGCTGTGGACGCTCGGGTTTCCCGCCGTGGAGGCGGTGTCCACCCGGCGCTTCGCTCAAGGGCGGCCGCTCGGCTCACGCGAGGAGGGCGTGGAGGACTTCGCCTCCGCGCAGCTCTTGCTGGGCACGGGCGCTTCCGTGCAGCTCGCCTGCTCCTGGAAGCTGCCCGCCGGGTGCGACGCGGTCATCGAGGCGGCCTTCTACGGCACGAAGGGCGGCGCCGCGTTCCGCAACGTGGACGGCTCGTTCTACGACTTCACCGCGGACGTGTTCCAGGGCACCCGGCGCGAGCGGCTGTGCACTCCGCCTGATGCCTGGGGCGGACGGGCCGCCGTGGCGTGGGCCACCCGGCTGGCGAAGGGCGAGCGCTTCGACGTGGAGGCCGAGCGGCTCGTGGACGTGGCCACCACGCTGGACCGCCTCTACGCCTGAGCGTCCGGGCAGGAAGGGAAGGGGAGGAGAGGCCAGTGCGTTCCTGGCGCTCATGCAGAACCCTCCCGTCCCTCCCGCATCGCTGTCGCGCGCGATGGCCTGGCTCAAGCCCCACCGGCGCGCCGTCGTCCTCATCCTCCTGCTGGTGCTGACGGGCTCCGCGCTGAGCGCGCTGGAGCCGCTGGTGCTCAAGCACATCTTCGACCAGCTGGGCGCGCAGGGGGCCGCCCGGGCGGTGCTCCTCGGCGTCGGGGGCCTGGTGCTCATGGGCCTGACGCGCGAGGCGCTCGCCTCCACGGCGAGCTGGCTCACCTGGCGCACGCGCATCCACGTGCACTACTCGCTCAACGAGGCCACCGTCACGCGCCTGCACTCGCTGCCCCTGAGCTTCCACCGCGAGGAGGGCGTGGGCGCCATCATGACCCGGCTCGACCGCGGCATGCAGGGCTTCGTGGGCGCCATCACGGAGCTGGCCTTCAACGTCGTGCCCGCGGCGGCGTACCTGCTGCTCTCCGTCATCATCATGCTCCGGCTGGACTGGCGGCTGGCGCTGGTGGCGCTCGCGTTCGCGCCCATCCCCGTGCTCATCGCCCGCAGGGCCGCGCCCGTGCAGACGCGGCGCGAGCAGTCGCTGATGGACCGCTGGGCCAGCATCTACGCCCGCTTCAACGAAGTGCTCTCCGGCATCGTCACGGTGAAGAGCTGTGCCATGGAGGAGCGCGAGAAGCAGCGCTTCCTGCACGGCGTGCGCGAGGCCAACGCCGTCGTCGTCCGGGGCGTGGGCTACGACGCCGTGGTCAGCGGCGGCCAGAACGTCGCCGTGCTGGTGGCGCGCGTGGCATCCATTGGCATGGGCGCCCTGCTGGTGCTCAAGGGCGAAATCACCACCGGCACGCTGGTGGCGTTCCTGGGCTACATCGGCGGGCTGTTCGGTCCGGTGCAGGGCCTGAGCGGCGTGTACCGCACGCTGCGGACCGCGTCCGTGGCCATGCGCCAGGTCTTCTCCATCCTGGACGCGCAGGACCACCTGGGCGACGCGCCGGACGCGCGCGAGGTGACGGCCGTGAAGGGCGAGGTGGAGTTCTCCGACATCCACTTCGCCTACCCCTCCGCCGCGGGTCCCAGCCGGCCGCTCCTGCGCGGCGTGGACCTGAAGGTGCGGCCGGGAGAGACCATTGCCCTCGTGGGGCCCAGTGGCGCGGGCAAGACGACCCTGATGAGCCTGCTGTACCGCTTCTATGACCCCGTGCAGGGCACGGTGCGCATCGACGGGCAGGACGTGCGCTCGCTCAAGCAGATGTCGCTGCGCCGCCACATCGGCGTGGTGCTCCAGGACAGCCTGCTCTTCAACGAGAGCGTGCGCGCGAACATCGCCTATGGGCGGCCGGAGGCCTCGCAGGAGGAGATTGAAGCCGCCGCCCGCGCCGCGCACGCGGATGTCTTCATCCACCGGCTGCCGCAGGGCTACGACACCGTGGTGGGAGAGAAGGGCAGCCGCCTGTCCGCCGGCGAGCGCCAGCGCATCGCCATCGCGCGGTCGCTGCTCAAGGACCCGCCCATCCTGGTGCTGGACGAGCCCACCAGCGCGCTGGACGCGGAGAGCGAGGCGCTGGTGCAGGAGGCGCTGGGCCGCCTGATGAAGGGACGCACCACGTTCGCCATCGCGCACCGGCTGTCCACGGTGGTGGACGCGGACCGCATCCTGGTGCTCCAGGAGGGCCGAATCGTCGAGCAGGGACGGCACGCGGAGCTCATGCGCCACGACGGCTACTACGCGTCGCTCGTGCGCCGCCAGACGCGGGGCCTCTTGCCCGACCGCCCCGCGGAGCCTGCGTCGCCGCTGTCCGCCTGAGCCGGCCCGTCCTCGCGGCCGTTGCGTGACGCCGCTCCCAGACGCACGTGGGGGCGTGCACACGCAGGCAGACCATCAGGGAGGGATGACCTGGACGGTGGGGTGTTTACCGTTGCCTCGGACCGGCAGCGGGCCGCGTGGGTGGACGCGGCCAGGGGGCGGGGGCGCATGGGCCGCAAACACATCCTCATCACCGGGGGCGCGGGCTTCATCGGCTCGCACCTGGCGGACGAACTGCTCGCGCACGGGCACCGGGTGCGGGCGCTGGACTCCCTGGTGCCGCAGGTGCACGGCCCCGGACGTGAGCGCCCGGACTACCTGTCCCCGGAGGTGGAGCTCCACGTCGGGGACGTGCGCGACGCGGAGGCCGTGCACCGGGCGCTGGAGGGTGTGGACTCCGTCGTGCACCTGGCCGCGGCGGTGGGCGTGGGCCAGAGCATGTACGAGGTGGCCCACTACACGTCGGTGAACAACCAGGGCACCGCCGTGCTGCTCCAGGCCCTCATCGAGCGCCCCGTGGAGCGGCTGGTGGTGGCCTCCAGCATGAGCGTCTACGGCGAGGGGCTGTGCCTCACGCCGGACGGCCGCACCGTCCCGGGCCCGGAGCGTTCGCTGGAGCAGCTGCAGGCGGGGGACTGGGAGCTGCGCGACGCGCACGGCACGCGGCTCACCCCCGTGCCCACGCCAGAGGACAAGACGCCCACGCTGTCGAGCGTGTACGCGCTGTCGAAGTTCGACCAGGAGCGGCTGTGCCTGATGGTGGGCCGCGCGTACCGCATCCCCACCGTGGGCTTGCGCTTCTTCAACGTCTACGGCCCGCGCCAGGCGCTCTCCAACCCGTACACCGGCGTGCTGGCCATCTTCGCGTCGCGGCTGCTCAACGGGAACGCGCCGCTGCTCTTCGAGGACGGCCTGCAGCAGCGCGACTTCGTGAACGTGCACGACGTGGCGCAGGCCTGCCGGCTGGCGCTCCAGGTGGAGGGCGCGGCGGGCCAGGTGCTCAACGTGGGCAGCGGCAAGGCCGTCACCGTGCGCGACGTGGCGCGCGCGGTGGGCGAGGTGATGGGCCTGTCCCGGATGCGGCCGGCCGTGACGGGGAAGTACCGCATGGGCGACATCCGCCACTGCTTCGCGGACATCACCCGCGCGCGGCAGGTGCTGGGGTACTCGCCGCGCGTGGGGTTCCAGGAGGGACTGCTGGAGCTGTCGCGGTGGCTGGTGGGGCAGGTGGCCCAGGACCGGGCGGCGGAAGCTCGCGCGGAGCTGGATGCCCGGGGGCTCACCGTATGAGGGCCGCATCCAGCGGGGAGGGGACGGTCGTCATCTTCGGGGGCGCGGGCTTCATCGGCTCGAACGTGGCGGACCACTACCTTCAAGAAGGGCGCACGGTCCGCGTGTTCGACAACGTGTCGCGCCACGGCGTGGAGAAGAACCTGCGCTGGCTGCGCGAGCGCCACGGCGAGCGGCTGCGCATCGACATCGCGGACACGCGCGACCTGTTCGCGGTGCGCCGGGCCGTGCGCGAGGCGAGCGAGGTGTTCCACTTCGCCGCGCAGGTGGCGGTGACGCACAGCCTCCAGTCCCCGCTCCACGACTTCGACGTCAACGCGCGCGGCACGCTCCACGTCCTGGAGGCGCTGCGGGAGATGGAGACGCCCGCGCAGCTCGTCTTCACCTCCACCAACAAGGTGTATGGCGGGCTGCCGGGGCTGGAGCTCGCGGTCCGGGGGCAGCGCTACGCGCCCATGGATGAGCGCACGCTGGCGCACGGCATCAGCGAGACGTGCCCGCTCGACTTCGAGAGCCCGTATGGCTGTTCGAAGGGGGCTGCGGACCAGTACGTGCTGGACTACGCGCGCACCTTCGGGCTGCCCACGGTGGTGTTCCGGATGAGCTGCATCTACGGGCCCCGGCAGTTCGGCACGGAGGACCAGGGCTGGGTGGCGCACTTCCTCCTGCGGGCGCTGGGCGGCGAGCCGCTCACGCTCTACGGCGACGGCATGCAGGTGCGCGACATCCTCTTCGTGGAGGACCTGGTGCGCGCCTTCCGGCTGGCCCACCAGGCCATGCCGCGCATCCAGGGACGGGCCTTCAACATCGGCGGGGGACCGGGGCAGACGGTGAGCCTGCTGGAACTCCTGGCGCTCATCCAGCGGCGCACGGGCCGCGCGCCGCGCGTCGGCTTCGAGGACTGGCGCTCGGGCGATCAGCGCTACTACGTCTCCGACACGCGCGCCTTCATGCGGGCCACCGGGTGGATGCCCCGGGTGGGGGTGGAGGAGGGCATGGCGCGGCTGGGGGGCTGGCTGGAGGAACTGCGGGGCGGGCGGACGCGGCCGGTGATGGGGCGGGGGGAGACGCTTGAAGCCGTCGACAGCCAGCCCTGAGGCGCCACGGCTCGTGCCGCCGGTGCGCCGGGTGCTGATGACCGCCGACACGGTGGGCGGCGTCTGGTCCTACGCGCTGGAGTTGTGCCGCGCGCTCTGCCTGAGGGGCGTGTGCGTGGAGCTGGCCACGATGGGCGCGCCGCTGTCGCCCGCGCAGTGGCTGGAGGCCCGCGCGCTGCCCGGGCTCACGGTGCATGAGAGCACCTGGAAGCTGGAGTGGATGGACGCGCCCTGGGAGGACGTGCGCGCCGCCGGTGAGTGGCTGCTGGCATTGGAGGCCCGGCTGTCACCGGACGTGGTGCACCTCAACGGCTACTGCCACGGCGCATGGCCCTTCCGAGCGCCGGTGCTGGTGGTGGCGCACTCATGTGTCCTCTCCTGGTGGGAGGCGGTGAAGGGCGAAGCCGCGCCGGCCCACTGCCGCCGTTACCGCGAGGAGGTGGCGAAGGGGCTCCACGCGGCGTCCGTCGTGGTGGCGCCCACGCAGGCCATGCTCGATGCCATCGAGCGGCACTACGGCACCGTTCACACAAGGGATGCCCGCGCGTTCCCTGCCGCGCGGGTCATCCCGAACGCGCGGTGCGCGACGCGCTTCCCCCCGTCGCGCAAGGAGCGCTTCGTGCTCGCGGCGGGGCGGCTGTGGGACGAGGCCAAGAACCTGGCCGCGCTGGAGGCCGTCGCGCCCGGGTTGCCCTTTCCCATCCATGTCGCGGGTGACGCCCTGCACCCGGAAGGCAATGCCGTGGCGACGACGCGGAGCACCCGGCCCCTGGGCCACCTCGCGCCCCCCGTACTCGCGCGGTGGATGGCTCGCGCGTCCGTGTACGCGCTGCCCGCTCGCTACGAGCCCTTCGGCCTGTCCGCGCTGGAGGCCGCGCTCGCAGGCTGCGCGCTGGTGCTGGGAGACATCCCCAGCCTGCGCGAGGTGTGGGGCGACGCCGCGCACTTCGTGCCTCCGAATGATTCCCGTGAGCTGGCGCGGGCCCTGCGCTTCCTCATGAACCATCCGCGCGAACGCACGGCCCTGGCGGCGCGGGGCCGCGAGCGCGCGCTCACCTTCACTCCCGACCGGATGGTGGAGGCCTACCTGGACCTCTACGCAAGCCTCGCCCGGCGGGAGCGCCGAGTGTCCTGACCACCGAGGAGCCTGCCCAACCCATGCGTGTCATCCTCTTCTGCCATTCCCTGCTGTCGGACTGGAACCACGGCAATGCCCACTTCCTGCGAGGCGTGGTGACGGAGCTGGCCACGCGCGGCCACTCCGTGAGCGTGCTCGAGCCCGAAAACGCGTGGAGCCTCCAGAACCTCCTGGAGGAACCTCACGGCATGGCCGCGCTCAACGAGGTCCGCACCTTCTATCCGCGCGTGCGCCCGGTGCGGTACGCGCCCGACACGCTGGACCTGGAGGCCGTGCTGGACGGCGCGGACCTGGTGCTCGTGCACGAATGGAACCCACCGGAGCTGGTGCGCCGCATCGGCGAGCACCGCCGCGACGGCGGCCGCTTCCGCCTCCTCTTCCACGACACCCACCACCGCGGCGTGAGCGCCCCCGAGCAGATGGCCCGCTACGACCTGTCCCACTACGACGGCGTGCTCGCCTTCGGCGACGTGCTGCGGGACCTCTATGTGGAGCAGGGCTGGGCGAAGCGCGCATGGACCTGGCACGAGGCCGCCGACGTGCGCGTCTTCCACCCGCACCCACGCAACCGCGAGGTGCGCGACCTGGTCTGGATTGGCAACTGGGGCGACGACGAGCGCACCAAGGAGCTGCACGAGTTCCTCCTGGAGCCCGTGCACACGCTGGGGCTGACGGCGCGGGTGCACGGCGTGCGCTACCCGGCCCCCGCCCTGCGCGCCCTCTTCGACGCTGGCATCGAGTACGCCGGCTGGCTGCCCAACCACCGCGTCCCCCTGGCCTTCTCCCAGGCGCGCGTCACCGTGCACGTGCCCCGGCGCCCCTACACCACCGCGCTGCCGGGCATCCCCACCATCCGCCCCTTCGAGGCGCTGGCGTGCGGCATCCCGCTGGTGTCCGCCCCCTGGGAGGACGCGGACGGCCTCTTCACGCCAGGCAAGGACTTCCTCGTCGCCCGGGACGGCGCGGAGATGCGGCGCCACCTGTCCGCGCTCGTCTCGGACGCGGAGATGCGGCACGCTTTCGCGGAGGCCGGCCTGCGCACGGTGCTGTCCCGGCACACCTGCTCACACCGCGTGGAGGCGCTGCTGGGCATCTGTCAGTCGCTGGGGATGTCCAACGACGTCCTCCACCCGCAGTCCTCCGAAAGGGTCTTCGCATGAGCCGCGGCCTGCGCATCGCCTTCTTTGGCTCCAGCCTGGTGTCCGCCTACTGGAACGGCGCGGCCACCTACTACCGGGGGCTCATCCGCGCCCTGCACGCGCGCGGCCACCACATCACCTTCTACGAGCCGGATGCCTACGGACGTCAGGAGCACCGCGACCTCCAGGACCCGGACTGGGCCCGCGTCGTCGTCTACGCGAACGACCGGGGCTCGCTCGACGCGTGCCTGGACGACGCGTTCGGCGCGGACGTGGTGGTGAAGGCCAGCGGCGTGGGCACCTTCGACTCCTACCTGGAGGCCCGGGTGCTGGAGCTGCGCCGCTCCGGCACGCAGGTCGTGTTCTGGGACGTGGACGCGCCCGCGACGCTGGAGCGCGTGGCGAAGGACGCGAACGACCTCTTCCGCCCGCTCATCCCGCGCTACGACCACATCCTCACGTACGGCGGCGGCGCGCCGGTGGTGAACGCGTACCGCGAGCTGGGCGCGAAGCGCTGCGTGCCCATCTACAACGCGCTGGACCCGGACACGCACCACCCCGTGGCCCCCGAGCCGCGCTTCGCCGGAGACCTGGCCTTCCTGGGCAACCGGCTGCCGGACCGCGAGGCGCGCGTGGAGGCCTTCTTCCTCAAGGCCGCGGAGGCGCTGCCCCGGATGCGCATGCTCCTGGGCGGCAGTGGCTGGGAGGCCCGCGTCCTGCCCGCCAACGTCGTGCGCCTGGGCCACGTCTACACGCAGGACCACAACGCGCTGAACTGCTCGGCGCGCGCGGTGCTCAACATCCACCGCGACAGCATGGCCCGCTTCGGCTTCTCTCCGGCCACGCGCGTGTTCGAGGCCGCGGGCGCGGGCGCCTGTCTCATCACCGACGCCTTCGAGGGCGTGGAGCAGTTCCTGGAGCCCGGCCGCGAGGTGCTGGTGGCCCACTCCGGAGAGGAGGTCGCCGAGCACGTGCGGCGCCTCACCCCGGAGGACGCGCGGCGCATCGGACAGGCCGCGCTCCAGCGCGTGCTCGCCGAGCACACGTACACGCACCGCGCGGTGGAGGTGGAGGCGGAGCTGGGCTACCGCGCCCCCACGCAGGGAGGCCCGGCGTGAAGGCCCCCCAGCACATGCACATCGTCATCCTGGGGCTGTCCATCACCTCCAGTTGGGGCAACGGCCACGCCACCACCTACCGGGCGCTGGTGCGCGAGCTGGTGCGGCGCGGGCACGACGTGCTCTTCCTGGAGCGGGACGTGCCCTGGTACGCCGCGCACCGCGACCCCAGCGGCACCTGGGCCGGGCGCACGGAGCTGTACGCGAGCCTGGACGACCTGCGCGAGCGCTTCGCCTCCGAGGTCCGCAGGGCCGACCTCGTGGTGGTGGGCTCCTACGTGCCGCAGGGCGTGGACGTGGGCGCGTGGGTGCAGGGCACCGCGAAGGGCGTCACGGCCTTCTACGACATCGACACGCCGGTGACGCTGGCGAAGCTGGAGCGCGGGGACTTCGAGTACCTCGCGCCCCACCTGGTGCCCGGCTACCAGCTCTACCTGTCCTTCACCGGCGGACCCACGCTCCAGCGCATCGAACGGGAGCTGGGCTCGCCCGCGGCCCGGCCGCTGTACTGCAGCTGCGACCCGGAGCTGTACGGCCCATGCGCGGGGAAGCCCCGCTGGGACCTGGGCTACCTGGGCACGTACAGCGACGACCGGCAGCCGGTGCTGGAGCGGCTGATGCTGGACGCGGCGCGAAGCTGGCCCGAGGGCCGCTTCGTCGTCGCTGGCCCCCAGTACCCCGAGGGCGTGGTGTGGCCGTCCAACGTGGAGCGCGTGCAGCACCTGGCGCCGCCGGAGCACGCTGCGTTCTACACCGCGCAGCGCTTCACGCTGAACGTCACCCGCAGGGACATGGTGCGCGCCGGGTACTCGCCGAGCGTGCGGCTGTTCGAGGCGGCCGCGTGCGGTGTGCCCATCATCAGCGACGCGTGGGAGGGGCTGGACGCCTTCTTCACGCCGGGCGTCGAAATCCTGGTGTCGCACGACGCGCGGGAGACGCTCGGCTACCTGCGTGAGCTGCCGGAGGCGGAGCGTCAGGCGGTGGCTCTGCGGGCCCGGGCGCGAGTGCTGGCCGAGCACACGGCGGAGCACCGCGCGCGGACGCTGGAGGGGTATGCGCGAGAGGCCGCGTCCGGCCGCGCGCCATGAGCTGTGGGGCGCGAGGACGCGCGGGGGGAAGGGGAGCCATGAGGATCGCCGTCATCGGGACGGGCTACGTGGGGCTGGTCGCGGGCACGTGCTTCTCCGAGTCCGGACACGACGTCACGTGCGTGGACGTGGAGGAGGCGAAGGTGGCGGCGCTCCAGCGCGGGGAGCTGCCCCTCTACGAGCCGGGCCTGGAGGAGCTGGTGCGCCGCAACCGCGACGCGGGGCGGCTGCGCTTCACCACCGACCTGGCTTCCGCGGTGGGCGCCGCGACGGTGGTGTTCATCGCGGTGGGCACGCCCATGGGCGAGTCCGGGAGCGCCGATCTCCAGTACGTGCTCGCCGCCGCGGAAGCAGTGGGCCGGGCGCTGCGGCACTACACGGTGGTGGTGGACAAGAGCACCGTGCCGGTGGGCACGGCGGACCGGGTCCACGCCGTCATCGCCCGCAGCACCGTGCACGCGTTCGACGTCGTCTCCAACCCGGAGTTCTTGAAAGAGGGCGCCGCGCTGGAGGACTTCCTCAAGCCGGACCGCGTCGTCATTGGCACGGGCTCCGAGCGCGCCCGCCGCATCATGGGCGAGCTGTACGCGCCCTTCGTGCGCACGGAGAGCCCCATCCTGTTCATGGACACGCGCTCCGCGGAGCTGACGAAGTACGCGGCCAACGCGATGCTCGCCACGCGCATCTCCTTCATGAACGACGTGGCCGCGCTCTGCGAGCGGGTGGGCGCGGACGCGGACCACGTGCGCCGGGGCGTGGGTGCGGACCGGCGCATCGGCTACGCGTTCCTGCACCCGGGCATCGGCTACGGCGGCAGCTGCTTCCCCAAGGACGTGCGCGCGCTGATGGCCACCGCGCGGGACGTGGGGCTGGAACTGGACCTGCTGCGCGCGGTGGAGGCCACCAACGCCCGGCAGAAGAAGAGCCTGCTCACCAAGGCGCTTCGCCACTACGGAGATTTGTCCCGCCACACCTTCGCGGTGTGGGGCCTGGCCTTCAAGCCGAGGACGGACGACATGCGCGAGGCCCCGTCCGTGGAGCTCATCGAGGGGCTGCTCGACGCGGGCGCGCGCGTGCAGTGCCATGACCCGGTGGCGGGCGAGGCCGCGCGCCGCTGCTTCTCGGACCGCGTGTCGTACGCGTCCACCTGCTACGACGCGGCGGAGGGCGCCGACGGCCTCTTCCTCGTCACCGAGTGGAGCGAGTTCCGCCACCCGGACCTGCGACGCCTGAGGTCGCTGATGCGCCGCCCGGTCATCTTCGACGGCCGCAACGCCTTCGACCCGGCGCAGGCGCGCGACGCGGGCTTCACCTACTTCGGCGTCGGCCGGGGTTGAAACCCGGCGCGGCCGGGCGCATCGATGAAGGCGCATGGCCTCCCCACCGCCTCCCAAGCCCTGCGCCGTCTGCGGCCGCGCCATCACCTGGCGCAAGAAGTGGGCACGCGACTGGGAACAGGTGCGGTACTGCTCGGACGCGTGCCGGGGGAAGCGGACCGCCGCGCGGGATTCCCCGTGGGAGGCGCGCATCCTGGAGCTGCTCTCCCAGCGGGCAGGCGGCGCCACCGTGTGCCCCTCGGAGGTGGCCCGGGCCTCGGGGGAAGACGACTGGCGCGCGTGCATGGAGCCCGTGCGCGAGGCGGCGCGCAGGCTCGTCGCGCGGGGCGTGCTGGACATCGTCCAGGGGGGCAGGGTGGTGGACCCGTCCACCGCGCGCGGGCCCATCCGGCTGCGGCTGCGCGCCTGACGCCTTCAGGGTGTGGCGCCCTGCACAGCGCGCTCACGGGCGGTGGAATCGCGCTTGCGCGCACATGGAGGCTCCGGCTACGCGCCGCCCCATGGCCCACGACACGAAGCCCGCTTTCGACATCATCCTGTGGGGCGCCACGGGATTCACCGGCCGCCTGGTGGCGGAGTACCTGGCGCGCACGCAGGACACCCACCGCGCGAAGTGGGCCATCGCCGGGCGCGACGCGGCGAAGCTGGAACAGATCCGCTCGGAGCTGGTGAAGGTGCGGCCGGAGTTCGCGGACCTGCCGGTGGTGCTCGCGGACGCGAAGGACGCCGCCTCG
The DNA here is from genome assembly GCF_017302985.1 of Corallococcus macrosporus. Taxonomy (NCBI): domain Bacteria; kingdom Pseudomonadati; phylum Myxococcota; class Myxococcia; order Myxococcales; family Myxococcaceae; genus Corallococcus; species Corallococcus macrosporus. Next base: position 280,587 of record NZ_JAFIMU010000007.1, on the reverse strand, counting down.
CTGGACGCGATGGTGGCGAAAACGCGCGTCATCATCTCCACCGTGGGCCCCTACGCCCGCTATGGCAACGAGCTGGTGGCCGCGTGCGTCCGCGCCGGCACCGACTACTGCGACCTGACGGGCGAGGTGCAGTGGATGCGCAAGACCATCGACGCGCACGACGCGCGGGCGCGTGAGACGGGCGCGCGCATCGTGCACACGTGCGGCTTCGACTCCATCCCCTCCGACCTGGGCACGCTCATGCTCCAGGACTACATGCGGGAGAAGCACGGCGGCCACTGCGACCAGGTGCGCTTCCACCTGACGCGCATGCGCGGCGGCTTCAGCGGCGGCACCATCGCCAGCATGATGGACACGCTGGCGGCGGTGAAGGCGGACCCCTCCCTCAAGAAGGTGCTCACCAGCGCCCACGCGCTGGACCCGGAGCCCTCGCGCGGCACGAAGGAGGAGCGCGACCTGGCCACCGTGAAGAAGAGCCCGGACACGGGCACGTGGACCGCGCCCTTCGTGATGGCGTCCGTCAACACGCGCGTCGTGCGGCGCTCCAACGCGCTCCTGGGCTACCCGTGGGGCCGCGACTTCTTCTACTCGGAGGTGTCCGACTTCGGCCCCGGGCCCAAGGGGTTCGCGCTCGCCGCCGCCACCACCGCGGGGCTGGGCGGCTTCATGGCCGTGTCCAACGTGGACCCCGTGCGCGAGCTGCTGGAGAAGCACGTGCTGCCCGCGCCGGGCCAGGGCCCGTCCGCCGCCGTGCGTGAGCGGGGCCTCTTCGAGGTGAAGCTCCTGGGCGAGGGCCAGTCCCCCAAGAGCGGCCAGCGCGTGAAGGTGGAGGGCAAGGTCGCGTCCAGCGGAGACCCGGGCTACGCGGCGACGGCGCGCATGCTCGCGGAGTCCGCGCTGTGCCTCGCCTTCGACACCATCCCCAAGCGGGGTGGTGTCCTCACCCCCGCGTCCGCCATGGGCATGGTGCTGGTGGAGCGCCTGCGCAAGGCGGGCATGACCTTCGAGGCCCGCGACCGCGCCGCCTGAGCGCGCGTCAGTCCCGCAGGTAGTGGCAGGTGTAGCCGCCGGGGTTCTTCACCAGGTAGTCCTGGTGGTAGCCCTCGGCGGGCACCCACTCGCCGGCGGCGGTGACTTGCGTGACGACGGGGCGGGACCACTTGCCGGACTTGTCCACGCGCGCCTTCACCGCCTCCGCCGTCTGCTTCTGCGCGTCCGACAGGTAGAAGATGGCGGAGCGGTACTGCGTGCCCACGTCGTTGCCCTGGCGGTTGAGCGTCGTCGGGTCGTGCATGCGGAAGAACCACTTCTCCAGCAGCGCCTCGTACGTCAGCAGCTTCGGGTTGAAGACGACGCGCACGGCCTCCGCGTGCCCCGTCTCCCCGGTGTGCACGTCCTCGTAGGTGGCGCCCTTCTTCGAGCCGCCCGTGTAGCCAACCTCCGTCTCGATGACGCCCGGAATCTTGCGGAGGATGTCCTCCATGCCCCAGAAGCACCCGCCGGCCAGGTACGCCGTCTCGCGAGCGGCCTCCGTGGGGGCCGCGGCCTTCGCCAGCACCACGGCGCCCGCGGCGGGGGCCATCGCGCCCTGGGGCTCACCGGGGGCCGCGCGGCCGAAGGACGGCAGCCACGCGCCATAGCCCTTCGCGGCCAGCTCGTTCACGGGGATGAAGCGCAGCGACGCGGAGTTGATGCAGTAGCGCAGGCCCGTGGGCTCCGGCCCGTCCTCGAAGACGTGGCCCAGGTGCGAGTCACCGTCCTTCGAGCGCACCTCCACGCGCTCCATGCCCAGGCTGCCGTCGCGCTTCTCCACCACGTGGGCCTTGTCCAGGGGCCGGGTGAAGCTGGGCCATCCGGTGCCGGACTCGAACTTGTCGCGCGAGGAGAACAGCGGCTCGCCGCTGACCACGTCGACGTAGAGCCCCTCCTCGTGGTTGTTCCAGTACGCGTTGCGGAAGGGCGGCTCGGTGCCCTCGTGCTGCGTCACCTGGTAGGCCAGCGGGGACAGGGTCCGCTTCAGCTCCGCGTCGGATGGCTTCGTGTAGGTGCGGCCGTCCTGCACCGGGGCGGACGCGGTGACCGCGGCCTTCGTCCCGGGCGGGGCGCCGCGTGCCTCGGTGCACGCGCTCAGCGTGGCGGCCAGCACCAGCACGGCGGGCCACAGCCGGCGGGCCACCGGCAGCCGGGTGGGGGAAGACACTTCACGGGGGAACGGCATGGGACGCGAAGCCTCCGGGCACCTTCGTGGAAAGGGCGCTCTCTCCTCTTACGCGGGAGCCCGGGGGACGGTTACACCGGACAGTGAACACCGGCCGGCCAGGCAGGCCATCCCGTGGCCTTCCGGGGGCCGGGCAGTGGCCGGCGAGGGGGTGGAGGCGTTACGTTCCCGGACAGCCGGGAGGGTTGCCGATGAGCCGGGGACGCGCGCCGAAGGGTCCAATCGGACGGGTGACGGGCATCTCGCGCGCCGAGGGCGCCAGCGTCATCCTTCGCATCCGGGCCCTCCAGAGCGTGGAGGGCGCCGCGCCGGTGACGGACCGGAACACGCCCCGACGCTCCTTCGCGGAGGTGATGGAGCGCCACGCGCAGGGGCTCAACTCCGCCGAGCCCCTGCCGTTCCCCGTGGCCCCCAAGCCCCTGCCGCCGCCCGTGCGCGGCCGCGAGGACGAGGAGCTGATGACCGCCGAGCCCGCCCCCGACACCTTCGTCGGGCTCATGTGGTCCAAGCTGAAGCGCTCGCGCTGAGCGCCCCCTGGCGTCAGGCGCTCACCACCACGTCGCCGTGAGCCCGCCCAGGGACACGTAGTCCTGGCTGGCGACGTCGTTGGCGGGGTGGAGGTCCGCCGGGACGCTGTCGGTCCGCGTGGCGGTGATGCGGTAGGACAGGCCCAGGCTGGAGCGCGGCAGGGGCGCACTGAAGCGCAGGCGGGCGCTGTCGCCCACGGCCAGCGGACCCACCTCGCACAGGAGCGCGCCGGCGGCCACGTGGCAGTCCCGGGTGGTGGCCTGGAGGCCCGGCGGCAGGGCCACGGTGATGACGGCGCGGGTCAGCGGATCCGGTCCGTGCTGGGTGACGGTGAGCGTGTAGTCCAGGCGCGGCGCGGACATGCCTCGCCGGGGGACGGCGGTGAGGGCCACGCCCAGGTCCGCGGAGGCCGAGGCGCGCAGCACGGACACGTCGTTGCCCCGGGCGTTGGCCGTCACGACGTCTGGCTTCAGGTCGCCGTCGAGCAGCCCCACCGCGACCGCCGCGGGCCCCTCGCCGGTGGGCAGCAGCGTGTCCGTGCCGAAGGCGCCGTGGCCCTGGCCGGGCAGCAGCGACACGGTGTTCTCGCTGTAGTTCGAGGTGACCAGGTCCAGCGTCCCGTCGCCGTTGAAGTCACCGGGCGCGACGAAGTACGGCCCGCCCCGCACGGGGAAGTCCGCGCGCGAGGGGAACGTGCCGGTGCCGTCGCCGTGCAGCACGGACACGCTGCGGCCCCGGAAGTTCGCGGTGACCAGGTCCTGCTTCCCGTCGCCGTCCACGTCCACCACCGCGACCGAGTAGGGCGCGTTGCCCGTCGCGAAGTCCGTGCGCGGCCGGAACGTCCCGTCGCCGTTGCCCAGCATCACCGACACCGTGTCCACGAAGTTCGCGGTGACGAGGTCCGCCTTGCCGTCGTGGTTGACGTCCCCCACCGCCACCGCGAACGGGTTGGTGCCGGTGTGCACGTCCCGGTGGTGCGCGAACTTCCCGGCGCCCCGGTTCAGCAGCACCGACACGGAGTCGTCCATCTCGTTCGACGTCACCACGTCCAGGCGGCCGTCGCCGTCGAAGTCACCGACGTCCACGGACGTGGGCTCCGCGCCCACGGGGTGCTCGGTCCGCGACTCGAACGTCCCATCTCCCCGGCCGAGCAGCACGGACACCGTGCCCGCGAAGTGGCTCGTCACGACGTCCAGGTGCCCGTCCCCGTCGAAGTCCCCCACCGCGACGGCCGTGGGCCGCGAGCCGGTGGGCTGATCCCCGCCGGGCACGAGCGTCCCGTCCCCCCGGCTCCACAGCACGGACACCGTGCCCGCGGCGTGGTTGGCGGTGACCACGTCCTGAAGCCCGTCCGCGTCGAAGTCCCCCAGCGCCACGGCGCGCGGCTCCAGCCCCGTGGGTGATGCGCGGGGCGCGTCCAGCAGTGGCCTGGACTCGGTGCTCGCCATCCGCGGCAGGGCCATGGCCATCAGCCCCGCCACGCTGAACAGCAGCACGCCCGCATGGGCCATTCGTGGGTGTCGCATGTCCTTCCCCCTCTCCAGGCCCTGAACCGGCAAGGCCGTGGTAACGCGGTTTCCATGACATCCCCGCGTGATGGCGAATGAGTAAGAAGCCGTGACGCGCGGGGCCATGCGTCCCGGGGGAGGGTGGGTGCCGGGCGGTGGACAGGGGAATGACCCCGGAGGGACGGCTTGCGCGCGGGGTAGGCTGCACCGTCCCCATGTCCGAGCCTCCTCCTTCCTCCCGAAAGCCGCTGGTGGTCACCACATCGGACCGGGTGGACGCACTGCTCGCACAGCGTGCGCGGAGCGCGGCGGAGGCGGTGGGCGTGCCGTATGTGGAGCGCCACCACAAGCTGCCCCTGAAGAAGCTGCTCACCGACACGGCGGACGCGCTGGTCGTCTTCGAATCCGCGGCGGTGTCGCTGGTGGACGCGGAGGGCACGCTGCGCTTCTCACCGGGGCTCGCGCACCTGCGCGTGAAGCAGCTGGACGCGGGCGTGACGGAGGACCAGCTCCTGCGCGTCGCGGGGCTGCGCGAAGGGGAGCGCGTGCTGGACTGCACCCTGGGGTTGGGCGCGGACGCGCAGGTGGCGGCGCGGCTGGTGGGGCCCACGGGGCACGTCACCGCGCTGGAGAAGAGCCCGGCGCTCTACCTGCTGGTGCATCACGGGCTCGCGGGGCTGCCGCGCCACCCGGCGGCTTCGGCGGTGGACGTGCTGCACGCGGACGCGGCGGAGTACCTGCGCACGCTGCCGGACGGCGCGTTCGACGTGGTGCTCTTCGACCCGATGTTCGAGCGCGAGCGCAAGTCCTCCGCCGCGTTCGAGGCGCTGCGCCGCCACGCGGACCATTCGCCGCTGACGCGCGAGACGGTGGCGGAGGCCCGGCGCGTGGCCCGCAGGGTGGTGGTGCTGAAGGGGTCGCGCTACTCGCAGGACTTCAAGAAGCTGGGCATCACCCCGGAGCCGGCCCGGCCCAACGCCACGGTGTTGTGGGCTCGACTCCCCGGTTCAGGCAACCCTGGGAATCCTGGTGGAACCGGAAACGGTTGATACCGTCCCGGACGGCTGTGACTCACCACCGGGAGCGACACATGAAGACGTTGAAGCGGGGCTTGTTGCTGGTGACCTGTCTGCTGGGGACCGTGGGCTGTGGCGTGGAGGCCCCGGAGGAGGGCGCGCCCGTGACGGAGGACACGCAGGAGGTGTCCGCGCAGGCCGGCTGCATCCCCGGCCAGACGCGCACCATCAAGGTGGGCTGCTGCACGCCCACGCTGGAGCGCCGGCAGAACCAGATCTGCACCAACTCCTCGGGCTCCTGGAGCAACTCCGGCTCCAGCTACTGCGGCGGCTCGACGCTGAACTGCTACGGCGGCTGAGGCGGTTTCTTGGATGACGGGAGCCCATGACGAGTGCAGGGGCGAGTCCCCTCCGTTGCTCCAGGCCCCCTATCCGCTGTGCCCTTCTTCAACCACAGGGGGCTGACATGGATGCGCGTGCCGTCCTCCGTGGCACGTTCGGAACCAGCACAGCCTGGCACGGCAGTCGGCCCAACCTGTCCGACAGTCGGACCAGTTCGCTGGCCTGAGCCCCAGGCGGCGCAAACCTGTCCGACAGTCGGACAGGTTTCTGAAGCGCGCTCCCGGCGGGTGGTCTCGGTCCGTGCCGCGAAGCGCCTGGCTTCGTGGCATGGCGCTGGCATGGCAAGGCCTCAGGCCCGCTTGAAGGCGCTCGCGTCCGGGAGGCCGCTGCCGCCCAGGTCCGCTCCCATGGCGGTGAGGACTCCGGAGTAGATGTCCGGTTCGTTGGACGTGAGCTTTCCCGGCTGCGGTGCTCCGGTGCGCGCGTCGAAGCCGTAGGTGAGGGTGGTGTTCGGATCCACGCCTCCCAGGACGGTGTTGCCCTTCACCATGGGGGACACGAGCAGGAAGCCGTTGTTGAGGTCGTGCCCGGACCCGAACTCCGTGGCGCCGGAGGGACGCGGGCGCGTGCGGCCGAACTCCGTGGCCACGTAGATGAGCGTGCGGTCCCACATGGACTCGCCGGAGGTCGCGTCGAACGGCTCCGCCTTGAGCAACGTGAACAGCGAGTCCACCGTGTTCAGGATGCGCGCCCACATGAAGGCCTGGCCGCCCCGGTGGTCGTTGTGGCTGATGTCGAACGCGAGTGGCGGATTCGCGATGCCGTTGGGCCCGCCCACCGCCACGTTGAAGTCCGGCCCCAGCGTCACCGACACGGACACCCGGTACTTCAGCAGCAGGAACGCAAGCGCCGCCTGACCCTGCACCGGGTCGGTGAAGAAGCCGGGGAACACCTCGCGCAGCCGCACTCCGTCCGGTGAGGTCTCCAGGCCGTACTTCGACAACGGAATCTGCGGCAGGTCCGGCAGGACGTTGAGCTTCGTGATGAGGTCCAGCGCCTCCAGCCTCGGCTGCTGCACGCCGCGCTGTTCGCTCCAGCGCTTCAGGGCGGCGCTGTCCTGGAAGGTGCGGCCGAAGATGGACTTCTGATCCAACGCGTCCCGCGTGCTCCGCGCCAGCGCGATGACGTCCTTCGACGGCGCCCCGGCGATGCCTCGCGAGCCGTCCAGCCCCAGGGGCCACAGCGACGGGTTGACCACGGCCTCGCCGAAGCAGGACAGGGGCAGGCTGTCGTCGGTGCCACGCTCGGAGTAGCCACCGGTGCCCATGTTGACGTTGGGCAGCGGCATGCCGCTCCCCCACTGGAGCGCGACGGCCTCCTGGAGCGTGCGCCCCCGCCACGCGCCGTTGCCGGTGAGCGAGCGCTTCTGCGCGATGCCGTGGTTCACGGACGTGCCCACGGACGTGGCCACCAGCATCTCGTTCGCGTGCTTCTTCACGAACGCCAGTTGGTCGGTGTTGACCGGGATGTTGATGCTGCCCAGGCGCGTGTTGCTGTACTTCACCGCGCGGAAGGGGCTGCCCGCCACGGCCTGCACCTGCGCGTCCGGGAAGGTGTTGATCCCGGCGGCGTTGGCGGACTCGGACTGGCGCACCGCGAGGAAGCTGTCCACGATGGACGCGCCCCCCGCCGCCCCGATGACGATGAGGAACTTCGGCTTGCCGTCGAGCGCGTCGCGCTTCCGGCCCAGCTTCTCCAGGGACTCGGGCGTCTGGAGGGATTCGCGGCAGCCGGAGAGCAAGGGGGCCAGGGTGGTGCCCGCGGCGCAGAGCGACAGCGCCCGCAGCATCTCCCGTCGTGACAGCCGGCCGGTGGTCTTGAGGGTCATGGGAGGGGTTCCTCAGTAGAAGACGGCTTCGGCGGAGGAGAAGACAGAGAGACACGCGGCCTGCATCCACGCGACGCCCGGGCTGGCCGTGCCGGTGGCCTGCACGTCGGCGGACAGGCGCACCAGCGTGTCGCGCTCGGCTTGGGTCGGGTCGCGCAGCCACGCTCGGCGCACCAGGGACGTCACCGCCGTGGCGACGGCGGGGCTCGCGGCGTCCACCAGCTTGCCGTCCGACGTCAGGGCCACGTCCTTGAACACCACCGCGGACGCGGGCGTCGTCACGTCCAGCGTGATGCGCGCGTTGCAGGCGGAGAGCACGATGCGCTCCACGGCGATGGGCGTGGTGGCGCCCGTGACGGTGGGCGTCTCGTAGACGCTGTGCTCGTAGGGGTCCACGCCGCCCAGCGCCACGCCGTGCACGCCCTGGCAGGGATACTGGCCCAGCTCGTTGCACACGGACGTGGAGGGCAGCTCCAGCGCCTGGGCCAGGTCCAACGAAAGGCGCTCGGGGCCCTTGAAGCGCAGGTTGCCCTTCTGGGACTTCGCGACGCCGCCATCCCATTCCGGCGTCACGCCGGGGTTCGCGCCCGGCCCCAGGTCCACGGCGGTGGGGGGCTTGTCGGAGCAGCCGGTGAACAGCAGACAGGTCAGCAGCAGGCGTTCAGGGCGCACCGTAGGCCTCCGTGCGGATGAGGTCGTGCAGCATCTTCTGCACGCGGTATGCGTGTGTGGTGCGGAAGGCCTGCCAGGTGCGGACGAACTCCTCGTTCTCCTCCGGCCGCGGCGCGTGGCCGACGAGCAGCTTCCAGTAGTCCGTGACGGTGGAGATGGCGAAGGCGTCGCTGTTGGCGGCCACCTGGGCCCACTCCGTGAGGTTGTTCACGGGCTGGCCCAGGATGACGCCCTGCTCGGGCGTGTTCTTCAGCGTGGCGGCTTCGTTGGGGAACAGCAGCTCCAGGCGGTTGGGGATGTAGCGGTTGGGCAGCCCGCCCAGGCCGTTGTAGTTGCGGTACGGATACGCCAGCGGATCCAACGTCGCGTGGCACGCGGCGCACTGGGGCGCCTGGACGCCCTTGGCGTCGTAGTCGCGCGGCTCATTGGGGACGCTGTGCAGGCCCTCCTGCTTCGCGATGTCCAGGCCCAGGTACGCGCGGTACATCTGCGAGGCGGCGTTGCGCGGCAGCGCGGTGAACATGACGAAGGAGGTGAGCGTCCACGCGGTCGTCATGTTGCCGGCGCGGCGCGTGGCCTCCACGGCCTGGGTGGAGAGGCTGTTGGCGGAGGCGTACGTGGTGGGGCTCGCACCCGAGCGCTTCACGAAGAAGCGGGCGGTGAGCACGTCGCGCGCGTCGTGGTCATCCGTCTGGGACCAGGTGAAGAGGGCGTAGTCGTCGTAGTAGTCCGCGAGGGGAATCTGGCCCGCGTCCTCGCCGGACTTGAGCGAGCCGATGGGCCGGATCTTCGGGTGGGCGACCTTCCAGAGCTGCCCGTTCTTGCCGCGCCAGAAGTCGGACTGGAGGCAGCGGTCCAGCTCCTGGTCGATGAAGGCGCGCTGCTTCTCCTCGCTGCCCAGCTCCAGGAAGGTGGCCACCTGGACGTAGGTGGGGGACCTGCCGCAGAAGTCACTGAGCATGCGGCGGTACACGAAGCGCGGGTCGTACTGGCAGACCTTGAACTGGGGGTTCTCTCCGCCACCGCAGACGCCGCTGGGCGGGACGCTGGAGGCGTCACCGGGGAGCGAGCCCTGCTCGACCTCGAACTGGTTCGGTGCGCCGTCGCCGTCGGTGTCCACGGTGGCGATGGCGCGCAGCGCGGCGGGCAGGGCGGCGGCGAAGTCCGCGTCGGTGAGGGGGCGCGGCTTGCCGGGAGCCAGGTGCGGCTCCAGCGCGGCGCCGTAGCCGTTCCGCTGGGGCGGGGCCACGTGACAGTAGGTGCAGGCGGGCTGGGTGCCCTGGCACGCGGGCGCGGTGGGGTACTCAGCGCAGAAGGCGCCGGGGCCGGTGGGCATGGCCACGGCCGGGGTCGCGAATCCGAGCAGCAGCAGCCCGGGCAGCAGCCATCGGCTCGGGGATGGGGGAGGCAGGGGCACGCGGGCTCCGGGAACGGGTGCTCTGTACGGACACACCTGCCCGGAAAATCAGAAAAGGGCCTCGGGCGATTTCCGAGCGCGGGCTCACCAGGGCCGTCGTTCAATGAGGTGGCGGGCCTGGGGCGACGGGGCGAGGAACGACACGGGCGCACCCGCGACGCGCTCCAGTTCCTCCAGGTGATGCCGGGCCGCGTCGGTGAGCTGGTCGAAGCGCCGGGCGGCCCAGTTGGTCGCGGCCAGGTCGCCCATGAGCACGAGCGCCAGGTCCGTGGGGCCGTTGAGGGATGCGGCTTCTCGCAGCCGCACCCAGTCGAACGCGCTGCCCTCGGAGAGGCACACCATGACGGTCCGCCGCACCCGGCCTGGCGCGATGCCCGCCGCCGCGAGGCACACGCTCGCCGCTGGCCCGGCACTCTCGATGAGCACGCGGTGTCCCTGGGCGAAGGCGTCCTCCAGTTCCTCGCGCGAGGGCACCGGTGCCATCCCCAGCCGGAGCAGCACATCGTAGTGGGGCACGAGCTGCGCCGTGAGCGGGCGCGTGTCCACGTCGCCATGGGGGCCCGGGACGATGAGGTCCACGAGCCGTTCACCGGGCCGGCCGTAGAGCCCAAGCCGGCTGGCCACCCGCACGAGCACCGCATCGGGCGGAGTCCGCGCCGTGTCGACCACGAGCTCCGCCAGGGATGCGAGTGCGTGCACCGCACGCTCGGCGGGATGCGCCCAGGCCGCCTCGAAGCGGTCCTGCTCCGCAATTCGAGGCGCAGCGCATGAAGGCTGCTCCACGCGATGTGCCAAGGCAGCTTCGATGGCGGCTGCCGCCGTGCCCTCATGCCTGTCGCGCGGAGGCTGCTCAGCGCGAGGTGCTCTGGCCGCTTCGACGGGGGCTGTCGCCATGCCCTCATGCCTGTGTCGCGGAGGCTGCTCAGCGTGAGGTGCTCTGGCCGCTTCGACGGGGGCTGTCGCCATGCCCTCATGCCTGTGTCGCGGAGGCTGGTCGGCGCGAGGCCCTGCCGCTTCGACAAGGGCCAGCGCCGGGCCCGCGTGCGGAGCGCGCGGAGGCTGCTCGGCGTGAGGTGCTGCCTCTTCGACGGTGGCCAGCGCCGTGGCCTTGTGCCTGACGCGCGAACGCTGCCGCGCGAAGCGCAGGGCCTGCTCCGGCTCGGGCGCATCCAGGTGGACATGCACCACGCGGAGCCCCGGGCTTGCGCGCAGGCTGTCCAGTTGTGCCTCGCTGCTCGCGGCGTCCACGATGATCAGCCTGGGGACTCTGCCCACGGGGTGGGACGCATCCAGGCCCTGCCCATGCAGGGCCGCGAGCACTTCCTTCGCCAGCCAGCGTCCCCCCGTCTCCCGGTCCAGCGTGACGACCAGCTCCTGGCGCGAGCGCCGGGAACCGTCACCGCCATGCTTCCGCAGGAGGCCCTCCGAGGGGAGATGCAGGGCGCCGAACCGCCGCGCGAGCCCCTGCGCGAGGGTCGTCTTCCCCGCGCCCATGGGCCCCGACACCACCAGCACCGTGACCGCCATTCCTTGCTCCTCCCGAAGAGGAACACCCTAGGAACCCCGGTGCGGGGTGGACCATCCCCCATTGGAGGGAGGCGTCAGCGTTTTTCGGAGACGCGCACCCAGTCCACTTCCATCGTCTGGGGACCCTGGCGGAGCAGGTCCGCGGTGGCTTGCGGCACGCCGAAGTACGGCTCCTTCGCCTTGTTGACGCCCTCCGGGTAGCCGCCGCCCACCGCGAAGTTGAGGATGATGAACAGGGGCTTGTCGTAGGCCCACGCGCCGTGGCGCTCCACCTCCTCGCGCGTCGTCGTCTTCACGCGCTCGCCGTCGATGTACCAGTGGATGGCCTGGGGCGACGTCTCCACGCGGTACTCGTGCCACTCGCTCACCGGCGTGCGCGGATAGAAGCGGCCGTTGATGGGCGTGTTGCCGCTGTAGCCCGGCCCATGCAACGCGACCGACACCCAGTCGCCGTAGCCAACGTTCTCCATGATGTCGAGCTCACCGCACGCGGGCCACCCCGCCGTGTGGATGTCATTGCCCAGCATCCAGAACGCCGGCCAGAGCCCCACGCCGACCGGCAGCTTGATGCGCGCCTCGACGCGTCCGTGCGTGAACTCGCGCTTGCCCGCGCTCTCCACCCGGCCCGACGTGAACGGATAGCCATTGGCCGTCTGCATCCGCGCCGTGAGCTTCAACGTGCCACCGCTCACCGACACGTTGTCCGGTGACGTCGTGTACTGCTGCTGCTCGTTGTTCACGTGCACGTCGGTCTTGAGGATCCAGTTGTCCGGATCCACCTGCGTGCCGTTGAACTCGTCCGCCCAAACCTGGACCCAGCCGTCGTCCTGGCGGGCCACGCCTTCCTCGCGCTTCGGTGCCCCCACGCACGCCGTCAGCCCCGCCACCAGCGCCCACACCGCCGTCCTGCCGGTTCTCGTCGCCATCGTCGTTCCTCGCGAAGGGAGTCCTCTACTGGAGCGTCCGCCGGTCCACCGGCGCTTCGGGGGGCTCGCCCCGGTACGGCGTGGCGGGAGGCAGCAGCAGTGATTCGTGCAGCCGGTCCTCCACGTCCAGCGTCACGTCCACCACCGGCTGCCGCACGGGCTCCACGCTGCCGTCCGCGTGCAGCAGCACGCCGCCGCCCCGAGGAATGCCCAGCCCGCGCGTAGGCAACCCCATCCGCCGGACGGCGAGCTTGAGGCCCGGCCACTCGGCCGGCTCGTGCACGCCGATGAGGTAGGGCACCAGGCCCAGCGTCGGGAAGGGCTCGCCCTCGCCGGGCAGGTCGTCGCACCACGCGCCCAGCCCCAGGTGCATGGCCCCGGCGGAGACGCCCATCAGCACGGCGCCCGCCTGGTGCCGCTCGCGGAGGATTTCATCCACGCCGTGCGCCAGGAACGCGTCCCAGCCCACGCGCGGATCGCCACCCGCGAGGAGGATGACGTCGGCCTCCTTCAGCCACGCCAGGTCCTCGCGGGAGGGCGCCGCCGGGATGCTCCGGCAGCGCGTGAGGCCGATGCCCTCCATGGCCGCGACGAAGAGGTCGTAGAACTCCGGCTGGCCGCCGTTGGACGCGCCCAGGTAGGCGGCCTTCACCGGCGGCACGCGCAGCTCCGCGCCGGTGAGGACGCGCACGTAGTCCAGGAAGGGGCGCCCCTCCACGCGCCAGAACAGCGGGGCGCTGTCAGCCAGGAGGAGGAGGGGCGGGAGCGTCATGCCGGAAAGCCTACCGCCACTGGTAGGCGCGCACCCAGTCCACTTCCATCGTCTGCGGCGCGTTGCGCACCAGGTCCACCGTGGACTGAGGCACGCCGTAGTACGGCGTCGAGGCGCCGTTCACGCCGAAGGGATAGCCGCCACCCACCGCGAGGTTGAGGATGATGTACATCGGCTTGTCGTAGGCCCACGCGCCGTAGCGCAGCACCTCGGTGCGCGTCGTGGTCTTCACCAGCGCCCCGTCGATGTACCACTTGATGTCCGCCGACGAGTACTCCGTGCGGTACACGTGCCAGTTGCTCACGCTGGACGACGGATAGAAGCGGCCGTTGATGGGCGTGTTGCCGGAGTAGCCCGGGCCGTGCAGCGCCCCGGACGTCCAGTCGCCGTAGCCGACGTTCTCCATGATGTCGAGCTCACCGCACGCCGGCCAGCCCACCGAGTTGATGTCATTGCCCAGCATCCAGAACGCCGGCCACAGGCCCGCGCCCACCGGCATCTTGATGCGCGCCTCGACGCGGCCGTGGCTGAACTCGCGCTTGCCCGCGCTCTCCAGCCGGCCGGAGGTGAACGGGTAGCCGTTGTTCCACTGCAGGCGCGCGGTGAGCTTCAGCGTGCCGTTGCTCACGGAGATGTTGTCGCCGGACGTCGTGTACTGCTGCTGCTCGTTGTTCACGTGCACGGACGTGTTGGGCGTCCAGTTGGCGCTGTTGACGCTGGTGCCGTCGAACTCGTCGCTCCAGATCTGCACCCAGCGGTCCTCGCCGCCGCCCACGACGCCGAAGGAGAAGGACTCCCAGCAGCCGGCCGTGGCGCGGTTGGCGTACAGCGGCGCGCTGGCGCCCAGGTTCGAGTCCGCGGACACGTACTGGCCCGTGCTCTTCGCCCTGAGGCCCACCGTGCCGTCGGGGAAGGGCACCCAGGTGAAGCGCTCCCAGTCACCCACCGCCGTGCGGAAGCCCGTCACCTGTCCGCCCGCGTTCGGATCCGCGGACACGTACAGGCCCGTCTCCACCACGCGCAGCGAGATGAAGTCATTGCCCGCGTCGCCCACCTGGAACTGCTCCCACCCCTGCGCGCTGTCGCGGTTGGCCACGAGCGGCGCCGTGGCGCCCAGGTTCTTGTCCGCCGACACGAACTTCTGCGTCGTGCACGCCTTCAGCCACACCGTCTGGCCCAGCGGCGCCGCCGTCGCGGACTGCTCAAGCTCCGCCACCACCGGCGTGGTCAGCGCCGCGTCCGAAGCCGGAGCAGGGGATTCTCCACACGCCGTCAGTCCCAGTACCGCCGCCAGCGCCCACAGCGTCTTCCCGGCGTTCAACGCCATCATCAACAACCTCGAAGGTATGTCCGGCTCCGACAGGGAGCGGGAACCCGGCCGGGTTGGGCCGGGCATGGAAATGAGTTTAAGATAATTTCCATGAAAAACTCACTTATCTGGAGTCTGGCCGTGCTGCTCGCGGGCATGCCCGGTGCGGTGTTCGCGCAAGGGCGCCCGTCGCTGGTGAACACGCGCATCCCGACGCCCTTCGGGTCGAACGGGCACTCGTCGACGGTGGACGGGCGCATCTTCGTGGGCAACATCGGTGAGGACCACGCGACGACGACCACGACGTGGATTGCCCGGGTGTTCCGTCCGGAGGCGGTGACGTACGACGCCGCGGGCAAGCCGTCGTTCGCGGGGGCCTTCTCTCCAGGCAAGACGGTGACCGTGCGCAACGGCGAGAACGCGCTGGCGTTCTGCTTCACCAACCCCGCGCAGCCCTACGTGCTGTCGGGCGGCGTCGCGGTGTACCAGCCGTACATCTTCGACTCGATGATGTTCAACGGGGACAACGTCTTCCGGAGGCGCACGTCGGACCTGCGGGTGTCCCAGCCGTTCACGACGGCGGCGGACATCGCGTCCTTCAGCACCGGCGCGCTGGAGACGCTGCGCACCGTCACCGGTGCCACGCTGCGCGGCATCGAGCCGACGATGACGTCCGACGGGCGGCTGATCATCTATCAAGGCGCGCCCGCGAACACGGGCGGCATCGACCACATGATGTACGCGTACAACCCCACGCCGTGCGCGGCCACGGGCTGGAGCAACCCGCGCCCGCTGTCGATGATGTTCAACGACCCGGACCCCGGCGTGAAGCGCTACCCGCTCTCCTGGAAGCGGCTGAAGGCCGCGACGGGCGAGGACTTTGGCGACACGGCCTCCGGCGCGCTGGTTCGCGGCGCCTACGCGTGGGTGGACCACGAGGGCCGCAACCTCCTCTACATCGCCGTCACGTACACGGACGGCGCGCGGCGCAAGGCGGTGAGCCTGGTGGGCGCGGACACGAACTGGACCGCGTACCACATCGACGGAGCCCTCAACACGGACCGCATGGACATCGCGCACCTCTTCTACTCGGGGCCCATGTGGAACTTCGAGCAGGAGCGCCTGCCGGCGCAGAACTTCCCGCCCGGCCAGAGCAACGCGGCGCACTACCTGCCCGTCACCAAGACGCACGACGTGCTGGCCCTCTTCGGCAGCAACACGGCCGACTACAACGAGGTGGACCTGGGCGAGCTGATGGACCCCTTCCACCTGCTCTTCCTGCCCATGAACGAGCTCGTCACCCGCGCGGGTGCGTATGACCTGACGCGCACTCCGGACCTGTCCGGCCGCTTCTTCACCGGCACGCTGGTGGGGACCGCCTCCATCTCCCCGGGCAACGCGCTGACGCGCTCCTCGCCGGACTCGCTGTGGCAGCCGCACGGCAAGGGCAAGGCGCTGGTGGTGCCTGGCGGCGGCGCGCTCGCGGTGAGCCTGACGGACCCTTCCGGCACGGTGCCCGGCGTGGGCGCGGCCGTGCGCGCGCTGTCCGTGGAGTTCGCGGTGCGGCCGGACGCGGACATCCAGCAGGGGTGCACCACCGGCAATCCCTATCGCTACCTGATGCAGAAGGCGGGCGGGCTGGACATCATCTACGAAGCCAGCAATCAGGTGCAGTTCTCCCTGGTCGTCAACGGCCAGCGCGTGCGCCTGGGCGGCGGCCCGGTGCTGCCGGTGGGGCAGTGGAGCCACCTGGCCTATACGTGGGACGGCACCACCGGCGTCTTCAACGAGTACCTCAACGGCGTGCCCACCAACCGCGCGCTGCCCGTCGCGCCGGGGACGGCCCGGCTGGGCACGGGGACGCTCTACATCGGCGCGGGTTCGAACCTGGACACGCAGCGCTGCCCGGTCAACGGCGAGGGCTCGTTCCGGGGCGCCATCGACGAGGTGCGCATCTTCACGCACGCGCGCTCCAACCGGAGCATCTGCATGACCGCGCACGGCGCCAACTGCCGCGAGGAGGCCATCCAGCACACGCCCTCCGCGGGCCAGTTCGCGATGAGCGCCCAGGCCCCCGCGTGCACTGGCACCAGCGCCCTGAACTCGGCCGCGTGCCTGTCCGCGATGCACCGGGTCTGCGCGCAGCGGGGCGCGAGCGACGCGCTGGCGAGCGCCACCAACACCTGGGACACGATTCAGCAACTGGTCAGCAACCGTCCGCCCATCTCGCTGGCGGGCGTGCCGGTGTCTTCCACGGCCACGGACCTGACGGTGGCCTGCGCGCCCATCCAGCATGAGAGCGTGGCGGTGACGTTCGAGGAGCTCTCCCGCATCCACGCGGGCTGCACCGACGAGCGCGGCGTGA
Source organism: Corallococcus macrosporus (assembly GCF_017302985.1). Lineage (NCBI taxonomy): Bacteria > Pseudomonadati > Myxococcota > Myxococcia > Myxococcales > Myxococcaceae > Corallococcus > Corallococcus macrosporus. Next base: position 264,099 of record NZ_JAFIMU010000007.1, on the reverse strand, counting down.
CGAGCACCCACTGCACCGCCGCGGCGCACCGCTTCTGCAACCGCCAGGGATGGACGACGGGGCAGGTGTTCGAGGTGACGTCCCGGCCCTGGGTGGGCTGCTTCAACTCCGGGCTCCAGACGGACGTGGAGCGGTCCGTGCTGGGGCCAGTGTCCAGCACGGGCGACTACACCGCCCCGGGCTCCCGCCTGGAGGTGAGCCAGTGGTGCCGCAAGCAGGGCTACGGGGCCGGCGTGGTGCAGGAGATTCCCGCCGCCACCAAGGCCCATGTGCACTGCTTCCAGCCGGCGGTGACGGCGGCGTGGAAGTACCTGCCGTAAGGCATTGGGGGACGCTGCAAACCCTTGTGTTTGGAATGGGACAGACTTCCCTGTTATGGCGAGCCTGTCCCGTTCCAATCCCTTGCAGGGGGAGTGACATGTCGACCGTGCGCGGTGGCAGTCGAAGCCGTCTCATCTTGGGTCTGGTGTTGTGTCTGGGTTGGCTGTCGGGCTGCGCGGCTCCGCCAGAAGCTCCGGCGGAAGAGGCGTCGGACCCGGGCGTGGCTCAGGCCGCCGTGACGGCGCCCACGTGGACGGTGGTGCGGGCCGGGCGGCTCCACTCGCTGGGGCTCCAGGCGGACGGCACGGTGTGGGCCTGGGGGTACAACAAGTATGGCCAGCTGGGGAACAACACGACCACGAACCGCCTGGTGCCCGTGAAGGTGACGGGGCTCACCGGCGTGGTGGTGGACATCGCCGCGGGCAATGAGCACTCGCTCGCGGTGAAGGCGGACGGCACGGTGTGGGCCTGGGGGCTCAACGACCAGGGGCAACTGGGGGACAACACCACCACCCAGCGCCTCAAGCCGGTGAAGGTGATGGGGCTGACGGACGTGAAGGCGGTGGCCGCCGGCCAACTGTATTCGCTGGCGCTGAAGAACGACGGCACGGTGTGGGCCTGGGGTGAGAACGCCAACGGCAAGCTGGGGGACGGCACCCGCGTGCGCAAGCTCAAGCCGGTGCAGGTGGCGGGCCTGACGAACGTGGCGGGGCTGGCCGCCGGGTACAGCCACTCGCTGGCCTTCAAGACGGACGGCACCGTCTGGGGTTGGGGCTACAACAGCAGTGGCCAGCTGGGCGACGGGACGAACACCTATGAACGGCTCACGCCGGTCCAGACGTCGGGCCTCACGGGCGTGGTGGCGCTGTCCGCGCGCAGCGTCAACTCCTACGCGCTCAAGTCGGACGGCACGGTCTGGGCGTGGGGGTTGAACTTCGGAGGAGAGCTGGGAGATGGCACCACCCTCCACCGGCTGACCCCCGTGCAGTTGCCCGCCTTCACGAGCGCCGTCGCGCTGGGGACGGGCGTGGGCGCCAGGCTGGTGGCCACCGCGGACGGCACGGTCTGGAGCTGGGGCGGCAACAGCCGCGGCGAGCTGGGTGACGGCACCCAGACGTCCCACATGACGCCCGCGCCGGTGCTGGCGCTCACCGGGGCCGTGTCCCTGTCCAGCGGGCAGGAGCATGCGCTCGCGGTGAAGGGGAACGGCTCGCTGTGGGCGTGGGGCGGCAACCTCACGGGGCAGCTGGGAGATGGCTTCCCGGAGCAGTACGTGAGCCGGACCGCGTCGCTCTTCACCGGAGCGAAGAGCGTGGCGGCGGGGGACTTCTTCTCCGTGGGCCTGAAGCTGGACGGCACGGTGTGGGCCTGGGGCCGGAACGAGCAGGGCCAGCTGGGCGACGGCACGACGCAGGACCACTGGGCGCCCGCGCAGGTGCCGGGGCTCACTTCCGTGGCGGCCGTCGCCGCGCGGGACTCGTACGCGCTGGCCTTGAAGACGGACGGCACGGTGTGGGCCTGGGGTGACAACGCGAGCGGCCAACTGGGTGACGGAACGACGGTGTCCCGCGCTTCGCCCGCCGTGGTGCCGGGACTGACGGACGTGACCGCGCTGGCCGCGGGCAATGGCTTCGTGCTGGCGCTCAAGTCGGACGGCACGGTGTGGGCGTGGGGGAGCAACAGCTCGGGGACGCTGGGGGACGGCACCACCACGAGCCGCGCGACGGCCCAGGCCGTTCCCGGCCTCACGGACGTGAAGGCCGTGGCGGCGGGGAGCACCTTCGCGGTGGCGCTCAAGACGGATGGCACCGGATGGACCTGGGGCAGCAATAGCTATGGGCAGCTGGGTGACGGCTCGACCTCGAACTGGCCGCCCCGGACCACGCCGGGCGTGGTTCCCGGGCTCGCGGACGGCTCTTCCGTGGCCGCCGGTGACTCCCACGCGGTGGTGCTGAAGACGGATGGCACCGTGTGGGCCTGGGGCGACAACTACCGGGGGCAGCTGGGGGACGGCAGCGGCTCCACCGGCCGCTCGCCGGTGCAGGCCCTGGGCTTCACGGGCGGCACGGCCATCGCGGCGGGGAACTCACACACGCTGGCGCTCCAGTCGGATGGCACCGTGTGGGCGTGGGGCTACAACGGCAACGGCCAACTGGGGGATGGCTTCACCGGTGATCAGCTCGCGCCCGTGCAGGTCCCCAACATCATCGACGCCACGGCCCTGGCGGCGGGCGGCTACCACTCGCTCGCGCGCCGTGGCTCTGGCGCGGTGTGGGCCTGGGGCGACAACGGCCTGGGGCAGCTGGGCACCGGCAACGCCGGCTACCGCGTGGTGCCCTACCAGGTCACGCCCACGCCCTGAGCCTCGGCATCACGGGAGGACACCGCTGAAGTGGAGCCGGCGGTGTCCTCCGGGGCGCGGCGCTACACGCGCTCGATGATGGTGGCGATGCCCTGGCCGCCGCCTATGCACATGGTGATGAGCGCCGTCCCCTTGCCCGTGCGCTCCAGCTCGTCCAGGGCGGTGCCCAGCAGCATCGCGCCGGTGGCGCCCAGCGGGTGGCCCAGCGCGATGGAGCCGCCGTTGACGTTCACCCGCTCCGGGTCGATGTCCAGCGCGCGCGTCGTCTGGAGGACCACGGCGGCGAACGCCTCGTTGATCTCCCACAGGTCGATGTCGCGGGCCTTCATGCCGGCCATGCGCAGGGCCTTCTCGCTCGCGGGCGCGGGGGCGGTGAGCATGATGAGCGGCTCGGTGCCCACCGTCGCCATGGCGCGGATGCGGGCGCGGGGCTTGAGCCCCTGGGTCTTCACGTAGCGCTCGGACGCCAGCGCCACCACGGCCGCCCCGTCCACGATGCCGCTGGAGTTGCCCGCCGTGTGCACGTGCTGGATGCGCTTCGCTTGCGGGTAGGCGGCCAGCGCGATGCCGTCCAGCGTCTCGCCGTTCGGGCCCACGGCGGTCTCACCCATGGCGACGAACGCGGGCTTGAGGGCGGCCAGGCCCTGCGCGGTGGTGTCCGGACGCGGGTACTCGTCGCGCTCCAGCAGCATGGCGCCGGTGGCCGGGTCCTTCACCGCGAAGAGGGATTTGGCGAACCGGTTCTCCTCGATGGCGCGCGCCGCCTGCCGCTGAGAGCGCAGGGCCCACGCGTCCACGTCCTCGCGGGTGATGCCCTCCAGCGTCGCGATGAGGTCCGCGCTGATGCCCTGGGGCACCTGGTAGACGCGCTCGCGCAGCCGCACGTTGCCGCCGTCCTGGCCGCCGCCGTCCGCGCCCAGCGACAGATGCGACATGCTCTCCACGCCGCCCGTCACCACGAAGTCCATGGCGCCGGAGGCCACGCCCATGGCGCCGAAGTTCACCGCCTGGAGCCCGGAGCCGCAGAAGCGGTTGAGCGACACGGCGGACACGTCCTGCGGCCACCCCGCCGCCAGCACCGCGTTGCGCGCGATGTTCGCGCCCTGCTCGTTCACCTGTGACACGCACCCCGCGATGACGTCGCCCACCTCACGCGCGTCCCAGCCGCCGCGCCGCTGGAGCGCGTTGAGCGTCTGCGCGAGCAGCTCCTGCGGGTGCAGCCCCGTGAGGGCTCCCTTGCCCATCTTCCCGCGTCCGCGCGGGGTGCGGACGGCGTCGACGATGTAGCTGGCGGTCATGTGCGGCTCCTTTGATTTCGACCGTAATATTACCCGCGTAATTTCGAAGTCAAGGTGACCTGGGGTGGGAACGCGCGACGGGCCCGGTGCCTGTGCTGGCGCCGGGCCCGTCGTGGGGATGGAGCGTGGGAAAGCGGACCTACCGGGCGGGCACCATGGAGAGGTGGACGGGGGTGGCGTGGGCCAGGTTGTCGCTGACAGGGCAGCGCGTCTCCACCTCGCGCAGCAGGTGGGCGAGCTGTTCCTGGGTGACGTCGCCCTTCACGTGGATGGTGGCGGTGAGGGACTGGTAGCCGGCGCGGACTTCCCGGTTGGTGCCGGCGAACTTCGCGGGGTCCAGCGAGCCCTTCACGGTGATTTCGGTGCCGGTGACGGGGATGCCCAGTTCGCGGGCGATGAAGAACGTCATGTAGTTCAGGCAGCCCGCGTGCGCGGCGAGGATGAAGTCGAGCGGGCTGGGCGCGCCGTTCTGGCCGCCCAGCTCCACGGGCTCGTCCATGAAGATCTTGAACGCCTGCGCCTCCGTGGTGCTGCGGGCCATGCTCTCACCCACGGTGCGGACCTGTCCGGTGTACATCGGCTGTGCCATGTCGTGTGTCTCCTGCCTTTGGATACGAAGGCAGGGCGCCGGACGGGTCGTGCCCCTCAGGTCTGCTTCCGCTCCCGGGCCAGGCGGGACGCGTAGAGGCGGTGGAGGAGGTCGTAGAGCACCAGCTCCTGTGCGCGGGCGGCGGTGCGCAGCATCCGGTTGGTGTGCATGTGGACGAGGCTCCCGGCCACGCGGTCCAGGGGCTGGGTGAGCTGCCCTGTGTCCGCGCACGCGCGCAGCCGTGCCAGCACCGGCGCCTGCCGTTCACTTCGGCGGCGCAGCGCCGCGAGTCCCGGCGCGAGCAGTCCTTCGGAGGGCCACGGCCGCCACAGCAGGGACTCCAGCTCCTGGCGGTGCTTCCGGAAGCGCTCGCCCAGCCTGCGCTCGACGGCGCCGTCCACGGAGAACTCCTGGCCGTAGCCCTGGCGCAGTCCCTCGAGCAGCCGGCAGCGGCCCTCCAGGTCCAGGCCCAGGTCCGTCAGCACCGTGTCGACGCCGCACAGCACCAGCCGCCAGCGCGCGTCCTCACCGCCTTCTTCCGCGACGGTACCGAGCAGCTCCAGCGCCGCGTCGCTGTCCGCGTGGAACCACGCCTCCGCGAGTGGAATGCCCGCGTCTCCGCCGTAGCGTTCGACCTCGCGCTCGTACGTGTCCACCTGCACGCGGTGGACGAGCCCGTCCTTCCGGAGGGGACCCAGCAGCGTGTGCAGGTGCTCCAGCACCTCGCCGTGCAGCCGTCGCGGATCGCCGCGCAGGCGCACGCGCAGGTGCCAGTCCGGGTCGCCGTAGCGCAGGAAGAACCACTGGCTCGCGGCTCCGGAGGCCAGCGCCTGATGGACCCACGGCGATACGGCCTCCGCCAGCACGCGCTCCGCGAGCGCCGTGCCGGTGTAGAGCTTGACGTACAGCCACTCGGAGCCCGGTGGGAAGGAGCGCTCGATGCGCGAGGGCTTCGGCAGGTGCACGGCGGGCGCGGGTGCCACTGGCGCGGTGCGCACGAAGGGCACCACCACCTCGTGGGTGAAGCGGCCTTCGGGGCCCTGGACGCACAGGCGCTCGTTGTCCAGCAGCTCCACCAGCACCACGTCGTCCGCGCGCTGGCGCACCAGGTGGACGAACGTGTCCACGCTGAGCACGTTCTCCAGGTCCACTGGCAGCACGTTGTCGCGGTCCTCCAGGCCCACGAAGCGCGGGAGCTGGAACCGCTCGCGCAGCCGCTGGGCTTCACGGAAGCGCTCCGCGCCTTCATGGAGCCCGAGCGAGCGGAGCATGGACGCCCGGAGCCGCCAGCGGGCGCGGTGGAGGATGAGCCGGCCCATCGTCACGCGCGGGAGGTGCGCGCTGCTGGAGAGCGGTCCCCATTGCCAGCGCAGGCCGGGGGTGACGCCCTGCTGCTGGAGCGTGCCCAGGAAGGTGTACGGCCGCAGGTGCGCGCGGCCGAAGTTGTGGACGTGGGTGACGCGCGGAAGCACCTCACGTCCCAGGCTCGCGGAGCGCAGGACGATGCGGGAGCCCTGCACGGAGAGGAACAGGTCCGTGAGCGGAAGCTGCTGCTCCGGCGGCACGCCCGAGCGTCCCAGGTACACCAGCTCGTGCGCGCGCAGCACGGGTCGGCAGAGGATGTTCCCGTTGCGGCCCTCGGGAAGGTGCACGACCTCCGCGAAGGTGGCCTCCGGGCGCAGGGCCTCCTCCGCGCGCAGGTGTTCCGTCACGTGGCGCAAGAGCTCCGGGTCTCCGTGGCAGAAGCGGCCCAGGAGCGCCGCGCCGGATGGGCCGATCATCGACTCGAAGACGAACTGGAAGTCTCCCGAGTTCACGTCCTCCTGGGAGGCCGCGAGCACCGTGCCCATGACGGAGAAGGCATCCGGCAAGGGGCCCGGACGTGGATGGGCGAGCGCCTCCACGTCGTGCGTGGTCAGCTCCAGCGAGGTTCCCTGGAGCAGCGCCTCCGACAGCCGGTGGTGCAGGTGCGCCTGTGCCTTGCCCCATGCGACGCGCTCCTCGGCGCGCGGAGGGGGAAGGAACAGGTCGCGCAGGAGCGGCGCGTCCTCCGCGGCCTCCGCGCTGGTGAGCTCGAAGCCGATGCCCACGTCCTCGTCCAGCGCCTCCAGCAGGGGCACTTCGCGCGTCTCGTAGCGCTGCACGAAGGACTCGCGGAAGCGCCGCAGCGTCGCGGACTCGGAGGACGGATTGATCCGGTGCAGCAGGGTGACGCCCTGGAGCATCGCGTCCACCACGGCCTTGCCCAGCGTCAGCGCTTCCGCGGGCTTGCGCAGGTCCACCTGGAACAGGCGGCTCACGTCGACGGGAGCGGGCAGGGCCTCCAGTCCCCGAGCCAGCGCACGGTAGCGTGAAGGCTCCGCGCCCGGCGGCGAGCCATCCAGCGTCGTCAACGCGTGCTGCACGTCCTGGAGGACGCGGTGGGGCTCGGCCATCACGGGCACGGGCTCCAGGCGCGTGAGCAGCTCGCGCAGTGGCTCCGCACCCGTGACGGGCGGCGCCAGGTCCGGCACCAGGAGCTGGTTCTCGACGAGCATGTCCACGTACTCCGCGGCCTCTTCGCGGGACACGTCGGGGTCGGCGTCCACCAGCGCCTGCGCGAGCGTGGCGAGCGACGCGCCCGCGCGGGCCCGCTCCAGCGTCGCCTCCAGGTACGGCGTGGGCTCCACGCCCACGAGCCGGTAGGTGCGTGAGCCGCCATCGCGCCGGGACTCGGCGTAGCGCAGCCGGCCCGCGACGCGGTACAGGCTGGAGTTGGGGTGGTAGCGCAGGGCCTCACGCAGCGCGGGCAGTCCTGCGAGCTTCTCCATCAGCGCGTCGACGTAGTCCGTGTCCAGCCGCGTGTGGCGCCGGTACGTCTCCCGCGCGGGCAGCCGTAGCCGGGTGGTGTCGGTGAGCAGGCCCAGGCTGTTGCCCGCGAAGAGGCCGAAGGGCGTCGACCGCGCCGCCATGCGCTGCCAGTAGCGCACCAGCGTCCGCTCCAGCTTCTCGCCGTGCGGACCGCCGGGCGCGGAAGTCCACGTGGGCAGGTGCTCCTCCAGCGACGGCGACGCGAGGAACAGCGCCTCCCGCACCTCCGGCCGGGCAATCACCGCGGAGAGCCGGTCACGCAACAGCGCCTGGTCCCGCTCGATGGCCGCTTCCAGGTCCACGGTGGATGACGTCAGCGCGGCGGATGCGGAGAGCCCCCGGCCCCAGGCGAGCAGCTCATCGAAGGGTAGCAGCGGGGTACGGAGGACGAAGAATCCCGAAGGAGCGAAGCCCGGCGGCGTCATGGAGAGTCCAAGGGAGAGCGGGGCAGGGACATGAGCAGCATCCGGTCCCAGGAGGGCTCCGCGGAGGAGGTCGCAGCGAGGAGCGCCAGCGCGATGCCGGTGGCTCCTCCGAGCAGGCCCGTGTCGTCGGTCCAGTCACCCGAGCCGTCGTCGGAGTACTCCCGCGTGCGGAAGCCGGCCACGCCCAGGCCCGGCTGCCGGTGCACGGAGAACAGCTGCTGGAACCAGAAGCGGGAGGCTGCCTCGAATGCTGGCTCGCCCGTGGTCTGGTACAGGCGGTTGTAGAGGTGCGCGAGCCCCGCGGAGCCATGGCAGAGCCCTCCGTCCCTCACGGAAGCGACGTCCTTCCAGCGCCCCGCGGCCTCCAGGCAGAGCGCGAGCGCCTGGGCCTCCCACTCCGGATTGCGCACCGCGCGCGCCAGTGTGTGCAGTCCCAGCGCCACGCCGGGATCGCCGTAGCACCACGCCGGACGGCGCGGCCACGTGAGGGGTTCATTCCGCATCCCCACGCGCGTGGGGAAGCGGGCAGGGTCGGCGTCCGCCGCGCGCCGGGCCATGAACCACGTCCACCCTCCCTGGAGCAGCTCGCGCGCGGACTCGACCCCCGCGGCCACCGCGCCGCCCAGCACGATGAGCAGCCCCGCAATGCCGTGCGCGACGCCCAGGTTGAAGCTGCCCTCGGGATGTTCGTCGCGCATCCGTGCTTCGACATGGCCGGCCTGTGTCCTCCAGCGCAACCCCTCCGGCGTGCGCTCCGCCAGCTCTCCGAGCCGCGCGACCACGGCCTCCAGGCAGCGCCGCGCGCCCTCCCGTGGAAGGCGCTCCAGCGCGTACGCGCCCATGCCCACCAGCCCGCTCACCAGGTCGTAGCGGTGCGTCCACGGGCGCGTCTGGAGGAAGTCCTCGAGCGCGGCGTCGATGTCCGTGAGCGGATCCTCCTCCGGGGCTTCAGAAGGGCGCTGCACGTGCTGCACGGCCCACGCGATGCCCGTGAAGCCGTCATAGAGGTCCGGCCCCAGCGTCTGCGCGCCGAGCGCACCCGTGGCGAGCTCCAGCCACGCCTCCGAAGACTCGCGATGCTTCGCGTCACCGTGAGCCCGCGCGAGCGCGTCAAAAAAAATCGCGCGCCCTGCGTCACCTCGCGCGAGCGATGGAAGGGATGAAACCTGCCCGGGAGGATGCGACAGCGCATCGACAAGCATTGCGAGCACTTGCAGCGCCGTGTCGCGCTCGACGCCTTGCAGCAACGGTTTCCATGGGAGGTTGGGTCGCATGTCGGGCTCCATCCAGTCTGGAAATGAAATTCAACGCATGGCGGTTCTGGCGGGGAGCGCTTGTTTGCTCGGGAAACAGGTGTTTGACTTGCTGTTGCAGTAAACGCCGTCGACGACAACAACGAAAGGGCAACATCATGGACAAGCAGGAGACCCAGAAGCCCAAGAAGTTGAGTCTGAAGCGCGAGACCGTTCGCCTGCTCTCCGGAGCGGGAGCGGAGCAGCAGGCCCGCAAGGAGCTCACCTCGCCCATCTGCACGGATTACGGCACGAAGTGTGACCTCTGAGCCGCGTCACGGGCATCCCTGCCCGTGAATGCAGCGGGGTTGTCAACATACGCAAAGACTGCAACGAAAGGACGATGCCATGGACAAACAGGACATGCAGAAGCCCAAGAAGCTGAGTCTGAAGCGTGAGACCGTCCGCCTCCTGTCCAACTCGGACGCGGAGATGCCCGGTCGCAAGGACCTGACCAGTCCGTTCTGCACCGAGGGTCCGCGGTGTGAGCTCTGACGGACCTCACGGCCCTCCGGGTCCGTGAGTCTTCTTCCGGCGGGGAGCGCGCTGCTCCTCGCCGGTTGTTCCCCGGCGCAGTTGGCTGCCTGACGTCCCGTGCGTTCCCCGGGATGCGAGTGGAGGCCACCTCCGGGAAAGTCACGTCACCGTGACTCCTCCACAACGGCTGGTCCTGCGAATCGCCGTGCTCGCCTCGCTCGTCACGTTCCTGGACGGGGCGATCATCAACGTCGCGTTGCCCGCGATGGTCCAGGACCTGGGCGGTGGACTCAAGCTCCAGCAGTGGGTGGTGGACGCGTACCTCATCACGCTGGGCTCGCTGATGCTGGTGGCGGGCTCGCTGTCGGACGCGTTCGGGCGCAAGCGCATCCTGCGGCTGGGGCTGCTGGGCTTCGGGGCCACGTCGCTCTTGTGCGCGCTTGCGCCGACGGGCGCGGTGCTCATCCTCGCGCGAGGGCTTCAGGGAGCCACGGGCGCGCTCCTGGTGCCGGGCTCGCTGGCGCTCATCCTGTCCTTCTTCTCCGGCCCCGAGCAGGCAAAGGCCATTGGCACGTGGACCGGCTGGACGGGCGCGGCGTTCATCGCGGGGCCGCTGGTGGGCGGGCTGCTGGTGGACACGGTGGGCTGGCGGTGGATCTTCGCCATCAACGTGCTGCCCATCGCGCTGACGCTGGCGCTGCTCGCGCGCATGGAGGAGCCCGCGCGGCCGGAGGGCGTGCGCATCGACGTGCTGGGGGCCGTGCTGGCGTGCGTGGGCCTGGGCGGTCCGGTCTACGCGCTGATTGAACAGGGGACGGTGGGCTGGACGCATCCCACGGTGCGGGTGTCGCTGGGCGTGGGCGTGCCGGCGTTCATCGCGTTCGTGTTCCAGGAGCGGCGCTCGGCGCACCCGATGATGCCGCTGGGGCTCTTCCGGGAGCGGAACTTCTGGGTGGGCAACCTGGCCACCACGTCCATCTACGGGGCCCTGGCGCTGGGCGAGTTCGTCATCACGCTGTTCCTCCAGCAGGTGGCGGGCTTTCGCGCGACGACGGCGGGGCTGGCGCTGATGCCGACGACGGTCATCATGCTGCTGCTGTCGTCGGTGTCCGGTGGGCTGGCCGGACGGTTCGGGCCGCGCCTGTTCATGGCGGTGGGGCCGTGCATCGCGGGCGCCGGGTTCCTGCTCATGCTGCGCGCCGGCACGCCGCTGGACTTCTGGACGCAGATGCTGCCGGGCGTGGGGGTGTTCGGGTTGGGGCTGACGACGACGGTGGCGCCGTTGACGTCGGCGGTGCTCGGGTCCGTCAGCAAGGAGCAGGCGGGGATCGGCTCGGCCATCAACAACGCCATCGCGCGGGTGGCGGGGCTCATCGCCATCGCGTTCACGGGGCTCATCGTGGGCCCGCGACTGGACGTCGCGGGCTTCCACCGGGTGATGCTCGTGGCCACGGTGCTGCTCGTGCTGGGCGGAGTCATCTCCGCCCTGGGCATCCGCGATCCGCCGCGGAAGGCCTGAGCGCGTCAGTCGTCGCTGGGGACCAGGGAGAAGTACACGGCTTCGGTTCCCAGGTTGAAGGTGTCGCCGTCCGCGATCTTCTGGCGCTTGATGCGCTGGTGGTTGATCCAGGTGCCGTTGGACGAGCCCAGGTCCTCGATGAAGTAGTCGTTGCCCTCGCGCACGACGGCGGCGTGTTCACGGGAGACCCTGCCGGACGCCACGACGAGGCTGCACTGCGGGCCACGGCCCAGCGTGAAGCGCTCCACGTCCACGCGGGTGGCGGGGCCGTCCGGGCGCAGGCGGACGAACAGGTCCTTGCGAGCGGACGCCTTGGGAGCGGGCTTCCGGGCCTTGTTGGCCTCTGGAGGCGCTTCGTCCTCGGGAGTGGACTGACGGAGCACGCGGCCCTGCTTCCGGAGCACGGGGCCCTTCGGGGCCGGAGGTGCCACGAAGGGAAGGTTCTGCTCCTCGGGTTCCGGCGGGGACTCCTCCTCGTCCGGTGCTGCCGCCCGAGCATCTGGCGCGTCGTCTTCGTCGGAGCCCGTGGCCTCCTCACCCGTCTTGGACTCTTCGGGCTCCGAGTCAGCGGACTGGCTGGCGCCCGGGGATTCTTCGGATCCAATCGCCGCTGCGATGTCGGCGGCGTCCTCGTCCTCCTCCTCCTCGGCCTTCGCCTCCGTGCCTACGGCAGCCTCGGATGCACTCTCGTCGGCCGCTTCGTCTTCGTCGGATGCATCGCCTTCGTCCGACGACGCAGCCGCCGCTTCGTCCGTACCGGACGTCTCTTCGTCCGATGTCTCGTCCGTGGACTCTTCGTCGGCGCTGGACTCGTCGTCCGATGCCTCGTCGTCCGACGACGCAGAGGCCGCTTCGTGAGCGTCGGCCTCGGCTTCGTCCGACGACTCTTCAGCGTCTGCCTCCTCGTCCGATGCCTCGTCAGCGTCGGCCTCGGCTTCGTCTTCGTCCGACGACTCGTCCGCGTCGGCCTCTTCATCGTCCGATGCCTCGTCAGCGTCGGCCTCGGCTTCGTCTTCGTCCGAGGACGCGTCCTCCTCTTCGTCCGCATTGGCGTCGGAGTCTTCCTCCGACTCATCGTCATCGGACGCCACCGGCACGTCGTGGGGCTGAACGACCGCGTCCACGGCGGCGAGGACCTCCTGCATGCGGGCGCGTGCCTGGGCGGCGTCGTCCACGGGCGCCGCGACTGGCGCTGTTGCCTTCACGGGGGGCGCAGCGGTGGGAGTCTCCGCAGGACGCACCACGGGCTCGGGGGGCCAGGCCGCCGGTGGTCTCACGGGCTCTGCCTCGACCGGTGTACCCAGCGCCACGGGGGTGGGCGACACGTAGCCGTTCTGCTTCGCGAGCAGGAACAGCGCCTGGGCCACCAGGGCATCGCGGTCCACGCCCAGGTCGTGGCTCATCTGCTCCAGCGCGCGCCACAGGGGCTCCGCGACCTCGATGGTTTCACGAATCCGCTTCATGCCTAGCTCCCCCTCAGGTTGCTCTGCCACGGAGAGACGTGATCCGGGTCATTGAGCCAATAGAACATCGCTTGCGTCTCCGCGTACTGCCGCTCCGCGATGGACACCAGGTTCGGATGCAGGTCGCCCAGCGCCACGCCCTCGAACAGGAAACCCTGGCCGGGCTTCGTCGTGCTGGCATCCCCCCGGAACTTGCGGTCCCGGCTCTGCCACAGCCGCTGCGAGGCCTGCCCCGCCGCCTGACCGAAGTCCGCCGGCGGCGCGATGCGCGTGGGCATCCGGAACGTCGTCTCCCCGCATGACCACAACAGCCACGACAGCGCGCTCCAGTCCCCCCGCATCATCAGCGCCAGGTCCGCGAGCCCCATCTCCAGGTGGAGCGTCTCGTCGACCTCCACCTGTTCGTCTTCCTGCTCGACTTCGTACTGCTTCAACTCCACCGGTCCCGCGCCCAGCAGGCTCGACAGGTCCGGCGGCAGCCACGACACCGCGGCGCCGGGCTTGAACCGCTGGAGCAGCGCGCCGCGCATCGCCTGGAGCCGCGTGGCGTACTTGCGCACCAGTTGCTGGATGGCCTCCAGGGACTGACGGGGCTTCTCCGGCAGGCCGTCGTAGGTGCAGCGTGGAGGCTCCTGTCCCGCCCAGAAGTCGAAGCGGGGGAACAAGACCCGCGCGTACGTGTCCAGGAACGCGGCCGTGTCCGGCTCCACCGCCGCGAGCCCCTGCGCGTCCTTGCGCACCTGCTCCGCCACGCCCAGGTTCAGCAGGATGAGGCCGCGCGTGAACAGGTACTCCTTGCGGTCCGGCGCCAGCAGCATCGCCGCGTGCAGGAAGTCCAGCGCCGCGCGAGGCCGGTCCGTCTGGTCCAGCAGCACGGCGTAGGCCCGCAGCAGCGTGGCGGCGTCACCCCCGCGCATGAGCGCGTCCGCCAAGGGGGCCCACTGCTGGCCCGCTTCCTCCACCACGCCGTCCGCGATCCCGCTCGCGGAGTCCTTCGTGCGCGGCAGCGTCAGCTCCTCCAGGCCCTGCTTCAGCGGCTGGACGTCCAGCGACGTGGCGCACGCGCGCGCGGTGGCCAGCAGGGCCTCCCGGTAGCGCCGGTCCGCGCGGGCTTCCTTCGCCAGCTCGCGCCAGCCCTCCGCGCTCCGGGCCAGGTTGGAGAACACCGGCGAGCGCGCCAGCGTCCGCTCATCCATCGCCCGGCCCAGGTCGCGCGTGAGCACCACCGCCCGCTGCGCGTCCAGCAGGGACCACGTGTCACACGCGAGGTTGCCTTCCGCCCGGCCCTCCTCGAAGTGGACGCGGAAGTCCGCGTAGGTGTTCTCCGCGCGCGACCAGTAGCGGCCGTGGCGCAGGTCGTTCTGGTACTCGGCCTCCCAGAGGAGCTGGCCCTGCAGGTCCCAGAAGCGGGTGAGGCCGTGGCGCTCGGCGTCCGCGTTGAGCGTCACCCGGGCCCACTGCTTCAGGTCCTCGCGCAGCTCCGCGTCCTCCGGCAGGTGGGCGGGGCGGGTGGGGTAGGGCTCGCCGGTGGAGGGCACCACGCGCTGGCCCTTGCCGTCGAAGTGCTGCACCTGCCGCACGGTGCCGTGCTCGTAGTGCATCACCGTCTTGCGCACGCGTGGGTTCACGCCGCCTTCGTGCATGCGCTCGGTGGTGAAGTGCTCGGACGCGAACCAGGTGCGAGGGCCGTGGAGCTGGCCCTTCTCGAAGGCGCCCTCCTGGGACACCGAGCCGTCCTCGTGGAAGCGCTTGAAGGGGCCGTGCGGCGCGCCGTGCTTCAGGATGCATTCGTTGCAGAGCGTGCCGTCCGCGCGCCAGTACCGCCACGTGCCGTGGGGCCGGCCGGTGACGTCCTTGGGGCCGAAGGACCACTCCTTGTCGCCCTCGTCCCAGGTGGCGCCGTCAGGGACGCCGGAGGGGCGCTCGCCGGCTTCGGTCCGCTCTCGGTTCGCGGTGCGGCGCTGCTCCTCCGCGACGTCCACGGCCCGCAGCGCGCCGAGCAGCCGGTCCAGCGACTCGGGGGACAGCGCCTCGGAGACGCGGTGGACCTCCAGGCCGTCCTTGAACGCGACGAGGGTGGGGAAGGAGTCGATGCCCAGCGGCTCGGCCACCGCCTCATGGGCCTCCGCGTCCAGCCGGGCGAAGGTGATGTCCGGGAACCGCGCGGCCGCCTCCGTGAAGATGGGGGCGAAGGCGTGGCAGGGGTCACACCACGGGGCCCAGAAGTCCACGATGCACATACCGGGCCGCTGGGTGACTGCCTCGTAATCCTCCGGGGTCAATTCAACCGGCACACCTGCCAACGGGGACTCCTGATCAAGGGGAGGGACAGATAAGAGGGGCGCCAGGGACGCGCGTCAACCCGCACGTCACGGGGATTTCCGCTTCCGTCCACGCGTGACGCCTGCCTGTCGCTGCGGCTGAGAAGGTGAGAACCCCGTGGGGCCTCCCGGCCGCGGCGCACCCTCCGAACTGGTCCGACAGTCGGACCAGTTGGGCCGCGCCGGGCGGGAGGTGCTCCGCATGGGCGTCCTCACGGTGAAGTGGGCGCGAGGCGCGAGGGTTCCATCCGGAAGAGGAACTGGAACCCCGCGTCCTTCAGCGCGGTGAACCTGTCCGGCAGGCCGTCGTCCTCCCAGACGATGCCCAGGCCTTCCAGGTCGACCCGCGCGGGGTCGATGACGTGCGTGTTGAAGTCCCAGGGATCCACCCCCAGGCACTGGCCCGCGTCGCGCAGTTGCACCGGGTCGTGGAGGTCGAACATCAACGTCACGAGGATCCGCGTGCCCTCGCGCGTGTGCTCGTAGAAGCTCGCGCCGTAATCGAGGAACGGCACCAGGGTCCGTCGGAAGGGGCCCGTGGCGACGACCCCCGCGACCACGGAAGGGAGAGCCGGCGGTGTCATGGCCTATCCGTTCGGCTGGAAGAAGAAGTCAAAGCTCGCGTCCCGCAGCTTCAGGAAGCACTCCAACTTGTGCTCCTCCCCGGGGGACAGGAACCGCCGGAGCGCGTCCACGTCCGCACGCCATGGGTCGAGCGCATGGGTGTTGAAGTCCCAGGCTTCCGCGCCCATGCAACGGGCCAGTTCGCGGCTGCGGGAGCTGCCCTCCGTCGCCAGGAACACGGGGACGACGATGATGGCCCCGTCGCGGGTGCCCTGATGCCACGTCTCCGGCTGCTGGAGGAACGGCACCAGCTCGCGGCGGAACGGGCCGATGCCCAGGACCTCTCCGTACATTCCCATGACACCGGAGCGTACCCGGTGTCAGGCCGCTGGCGAGCGGCCGCATCAGGCGCCAGAAGGCGGCGGTGGCTCCGTCCACCGCCGCCTCCATCCGAGCCGCGCCTTCAGTCGATCTGCAGCTCGGAGATCTTGTGCGGCTTGTCGCTGATGAGGTCCATCAGCTTCCCGAAGCCGAAGGCCAGCAGGCCGATGCCGGCGCCCACCGCCATGCCCAGCGGTCCGCCAATCGCGCCCACCGCCACCGCGCCGCCCAGGCTGCCCGCGATGCCGACGGCGCCCTTGGCGATCTGCGCGCCGTCGTTCACCTTCGCGCCGTTGACGATGTCCATCACGCCGCCGGCCGCGCCGCCCACCGCGCCCAGCACGTTGGCCGCGCCGCCCGCCGCCTTGAGCGCGGAGAGCGCCTTGCTGCCGGCGCTCGCCGTCACCCCGGCCACCTTGCCGATGCCGCCCATGCCCTTCACCGAGTCCAGCACCGTGCTCGTGAGGGCGTTGCCCACCTTCGGGTTCGCCAGCGACTTCGCCCAGGGCATGCTCTTCGCCGCGGTGGGGGGCGTGGTGGCAGTGAGCGCGCCCGCGTTCTTGAAGTCCTTGATGGCCTCCGTGAACGCCTTGCCGCCCGAGTACATGTTCAGCGCGCCGTTGGCCGTGTCCGACACACCCTTCACGATGTCCGGCATGTTGTTCTCGCGGATGCCCCGCGCCAGCGACATGCCGCCGGCCACCACGCCCGCCACGCCGCCCAGCGCGCTCGCGCCACCCTGTGCCGCGTTCAGGCCCTTGGAGAGGCTGTCCCGGCCCAGGACCTCCGTCGCCCTCGCCGGCAGCCGGCCCGCGTCCTGGCTCAGGCCCTTGAGGATGTTCAGCGCCTGCGCGCCGCCGCTGTTGGCGTACTGGTTCACCGTGTTCGCGGTGTAGATGGACGCCTGCTCCAGCAGCACCTTGCCGAAGGCGTCGTCCTTGAAGGCCTCCGCGTCGGTGACGTCGCGCATGTCGGCGCCACCCTTGCCGGACAGTTGTAGCCGCTCGCCGTCCGGGCCCACCTCGTGGAGGCCCTTGCGGCCGTCCGCGTCCGTCACCGTGGTGCGTGAGCTCACCAACTGCGCGCCCCGGCCGGAGAGCAGCGACGTGTCCTCCTTGAGCGCGCTCTCCGTCTTGTCGTCCTTCGTGCGCTTCGTCTCCAGTGACTCCTGGAGCTCCAGGCCCTGGCCGGTGGCCTTGCGGCTGCTGGTGTAGTGCTGCTCCAGGTCGGAGCCGTCCGGCTCGCGGCTCTTCGCGTCCAGCTTCTCGATGGAGCCGTCCTGGCCGTACGTGGTGGAGGACTCGCCGCTCACGGGCACGCGCTTGGAGGAGTCCGCCTTCTCGAAGGTCTTGCCCTCGAACGTCTCCTTCACCGTGCTGCCCTCGCGTGTCCGCTGCGTCTTGATGGTCGCGTCCGGGTAGCCCTCGATGAAGGTCTGCGAGTCCAGCCGGTCCGCGCCCTTTTGAATGTCCACCGTCCAGCGCTTCGGCGGGCGGCCGTCGCCGGTCTTGTCCGCGTCGTAGTTCTCGCCGCCTTCCTTGCCGTACGCGTCGCGGACCTTGTGCAGGCCCTCCATCGTGTGGGGCCCTTCACCCGCCAGGTGCGTGTGGCCGTCCAGCGTGCGGTCCACGTAGGACGTCGCCTTCACGTTCTCCTGGGAGAAGTCCTGCACGCGGCTGTACTGCACGTCGCCCTGCTTGCCGTCCTCGCCGCGCGGCGGAATCGTATAGGTGTACGTGTCCGCGCGATCCACCGGCTTGCCGAAGTCGAACGGGCCCTTGAGCTTGTTGTCGATGGAGCCCCCTCCCTTCTGCTGGTAGTAGGCCGTGCGGCTCGTCTGCGCGCCGCCGTCCGCCTGCGAGTACGCGTCGGTGATGAGCCGGTCGCCGTCCTTGTCCGGCTCGATGTGGACCGCGTTGCGCGTGTACGTGAGCCCCGGGTCCTTCGCCGTGGAGATGTCCCCGAAGGACTTGAGGTCCGCGGTCTCGTTCCGGTCGCCCTTCCACTCGGCGCGCTCCACCAGCGAGCTGCCGTCGTCCTTCAGCTCCAGCCGGTCGCGCGTGTTGACGCCATCCGCGTAGGCGGCCGTGTCCATCACCACCGCGCCGTCCTGCTTCGTCGCGACGGAGCGCTCCACGACCTCCTTCTGGCCGTTGACGCGGGTGAGCTCCACCTGGGTGTCGGACAGGCGCTTGACGCTGGCGCCCTCGGGCACGGGCGCCTTGCCGTCCGCCATGGCGAAGAGCCTGTCGGCCTCCTGCGTGGTCTTCTCCCGCAGGGCCTTCTGCGCATCCACCGTCTCGGCGCGGCGCTCGCCCACCGTCTTCATGTCCACCGCCTGCTTTGCCTTGTCCTCGCCGGACACCGTCTGGCGCTCCACCGGCGCCGCGCCCGTCGCGCCCAGGCCCACGCGCAGTTGGGGGACGGCGGGCTTCACGGCCTGGCCCATGCCGCTGAGCTCCGGGCCCGTCGTGGGCTTCTTCACGTCGAAGCCATCCGCGACGACCGCGGGCTTCCTCACCTGCACGGGCGCGGCCTGGGGAACGGCCGCGCGCGGCTTCTCGGTGACGGCGGGCTGAATGACGGGAGCCAGCGGCTTCCGGGCGATGGGGGCGAGCGCCATGGGGGAGGACTCCAGGAGGGGGCGGGCTGCGAGGACGGCGATGCGGGCCCTCATTGCGGCTGGCGTGCCAGCCCGGAAGGGCTCGTCCCATTCCTGTTTCCAGGCGTTTGTCCTCCACCCCGCGTGCAGGTGCTGATGACTGCCGTCGGGCGCTGGTGACCCCCGTCACCAGGCAGGCGGCCGTGGTTGACGCATCGCGGAAGGATGTTCGGAGCGGACGAGGGCCGGCGGTAGAGTCGCGGATCAGGTGCACCGACCATGACCAGACGAGACACCGGCAGGGGAAGCGCAGGGACGGGCCCGTTGGACTCGGCGCGCTCGGGTGCCGGCACGGGTCGCGGCACCGGCGGCTCCGGGCCCCGCCGTGCGGAGGACGTCCCGCCCGTTCCCCAGGTGGGCCGCTACCTGCTCCTGCGCAAGCTGGGACAGGGCGGCATGGGCGTGGTGTACGCCGCCTATGATCCGGACCTGGACCGCAAGGTCGCGCTGAAGCTCCTGCACCCCAACGCCAACCACGACAACGAGGAGGCGCGGTCCCGGCTGCTGCGCGAGGCGCAGGCCATGGCGCGCGTCTCCCATCCCAACGTCATCCCCGTCTTCGACGTGGGCATGTGGGGCGACCAGGTCTTCGTCGCCATGGAGCTGGTGGACGGCGGCACGCTGGGCTCGTGGCTGAAGGAGGCGAAGCCGTCCTGGCGCGAGGTGCTGGAGCGCTACCTCCAGGCGGGCCGGGGGCTCCAGGCCGCGCACGAAGCGGGGCTGGTGCACCGCGACTTCAAGCCCGCCAACGTGCTGGTGAGCCGCGCGGGCCGCGCGTACGTGACGGACTTCGGGCTGGCGCGGCAGGTGGGCGACGGGCCGGAGGTCGCCTCCTCGCCGGAGGAGGCCCGGCTGCTGGAGTCGTCCGACCGGCGGATGCTGGACACCACGCTCACGGAGGCGGGCCTGCTGGTGGGCACGCCCAACTACATGTCCCCGGAGCAGTTCCGGGGCTCGCGGCTGGACGCGCGCACGGACCAGTTCAGCTTCTGCGCGGCGCTCTACGGCGCGCTCTACGGCACGCGCCCCTTCGACCCGGGCAGCATCAAGGCCTACGTGTCCGCCAGCCGCAGCGCGGAGCTGGAAGCCGACGGCACGCAGTCGCTGGGCGGCACGCAGTCGCTGAACGCGGCCCCGGCGAAGGCCGCCGTCGCGCCGCCGCCCGCGCTGATCCGCGAGCCTCCGCGCGACGCGAAGGTGCCCGGCTGGGTGCGGCAGGCGGTGCTGCGCGGACTGGCGCTGGACGCGGATGCGCGCTTCCCCTCGATGCAGGCGCTGCTGGACGCGCTCTCCCAGGAGCAGCGCCTGGGGCGGCGCCGGCGCTGGGCGGGGGCGGCGGGCGCGATGACCACCGCGCTGGCGGTGGCGGGCGGCGTGGCGTGGCAGCAGTCCCAGGTGTGCGCGGACGCGGGCGCGCTGATGGACACCGTCTGGACCGGCGACGCACGGGCGCGGCTGGAGGCCTCCTTCCGCGCCACCGGCAAGCCCTTCGCGGAAGGCATGGCCGCGCGCGCCACGCAGGTGCTGACGCACTACGCGGACGCGTGGAAGCACCAGCGCGTCCAGGCCTGCGAGGACACGCGCGTGAGCGGCGTGAAGCCGGAGGAGCAGCTGGACCGGCAGGTGGTGTGCCTGGAGCGCCGGCGCAAGGACCTGCGCGCGACGGTGGACCTGCTCGCCAACGCGGACGCCGCCCTGGTGGAGAAGTCCGTGGACATGGTGCACGCGCTGCCTGCGCTGCACGAGTGCGAGGACGTGGAGTCCCTGGCCGACCAGCAGCGCCGCCCCTCCGACCCCGCCCTGCGCGACGCGATTGAGGCGCTGGAGGACCGGCTGGCGGAGGTGCGCGCGCAGGTGGACGCGGGGCGCTACCCGGCGGCGCTCGCGGCGGTGAAGGCGCTGGAGGCGCCCGTGGAGAAGACGGGCTACCTGCCGCTCCAGGCGGAGATGCGCTTCCATCTGGGCTGGCTCCAGGAACAGACGGGCCAGTCCCCGGAGGCGTCCCGCCTGCTGTCGCGCGCCGTCTTCGACGCGGAGGCGGGGCGGGCGGACCGGCTGAAGGTCGCCATCCTCAACAAGCTGCTCTACGTGGAGGACGGCCAGCGGCACTTCGACCCGGCGGCGAACTGGGGCGCCCTGGCGGAGGCCACCCTCCAGCGGCTGGGCGGCGAGCCCGTGCTGGAGGCCGACGTGAAGGTGAACCAGGCCAACCTCGCCATGTCCCAGGGCCACATGGAGGAGGGCCGCAAGCGCCTGGAGGAGGCGAGCGCCCTCTACGACAAGGCGCTGCCGCCCGAGCACCCCAAGCGCGCACGGGCCCTGTTCCTCCTGGGGCGGCTGGTGCTGGGCACCGGCGACGCGAAGGGCGCGGTGCCGCTGCTGGAGGCCTCGCTCGCCCGGACAGAGGCGGCGGTGGGGCCGGTGCACCCGGACATGGCCCGCAGGCACGGCCTCTTGTCCCTGGCCCTGCGCGAGGCCGGCGAACCCGCGCGCGCCCTGCCGCACGCCCAGGCGGTGGTGGACCTCTACAGGGCCTTCCACGGAGACAAGAGCCCGCAGATGGGCGAGGCGCTGGACGAGCTGGGCATGTGCCAGCTCGGGATGAAGCGCTACGAGGACGCGCTGAAGACCTACGAGCAGGCCGTGGCCCTCAAGCGCGAGGTGCTGCCCGCGGACGACGAGGGGCTCCAGCCCTCCTACGACGGCGTGGGCCAGGCGCTGCTGGGACTGGGGCGGGCGCGTGACTCGGTGGCGCCGCTGCGGCAGGCGGTGTCCTTCGCCTCCGCTCCCCCGGACGCGCTGGCGGAGTCCGGCTTCGCGCTGGCGCGGGCGCTGTACCAGACGGGCCAGACTCCCGAGGTCCGGGCGGAGGCCCGCGGCGAGGCCACCCGCGCCCGGGAGCGCTTCACCGAGTCCGGGTTGGACGCGCGGGTGGGGGAGGTGGACTCGTGGCTCCAGACCCTGCCCCCGGAGTCCCCGCGTCCGCCTGCCCGCAAGCCGCCCCGGGGCCGGCGCCGGTAGACAGTCACGCGCGGCTGCTGGCGGCCGTGGCGCGGCGTGCTAGCGTCCCGCGCCGTGTCGCTGCCGCCAGACGAGGACGAGGCGCTCCTGGATGCCACGGCCACCCTGAACCGGGGCCGTGCCGGACAGGTGCGGATGGTGCTCCGGGTGCTTTCCGGGGCGGAGGCCGGCAAGGCCCACCCGCTCAAGCAGGGGACGTACATGGTGGGCAAGGCCCCCACGTGTGACATCGTCCTCTCCGACAAGGCCGTCTCCCGCCAGCACCTGAAGCTGGAGGTGCACGACGAGCACGTCCTCGCCACGGACCTGGGCTCGCACAACGGCTCGTTCGTGGAGGGCCTGCGCTTCACCGCCATGGAGCTGCGCCCCGGCAGCGTCATCACCCTGGGCACCACCGAGCTGAAGCTGGTGCCGGAGGACACGCGCGAGCGCTCGCTGCCCCTGTCCTCGCGCGAGAGCTTCGGCGCGCTCGTGGGCCACAGCCGCAAGATGCGCGAGGCCTTCACCGTGCTGGAGCGCCTGGCGCCCGGCGGCGCGGACGTGCTCATCCACGGCGAGACGGGCACCGGCAAGGACCTGTGCGCGGAGGCCATCCACCAGCAGAGCCCGCGCGCCAAGGGCCCCTTCGTCATCGTGGACCTGGCGGGCGTGCCCTCCACCCTCATCGAGTCCGAGCTCTTCGGCCACGTGAAGGGCTCCTTCACCGGCGCCCAGGCCGACCGCGCGGGCGCCTTCGAGCGCGCGCAGAACGGCACCGTCTTCCTGGACGAGATTGGCGAGCTGCCCCTGGACCTGCAGCCGCGCCTGCTTCGCGTGCTGGAGCGCCGGCAGGTCAAGCGCGTGGGCGGCAACGACTACTTCACGGTGAACGTGCGCGTGGTGGCCGCCTCGCACGTGAACCTGGAGCAGGCCGTCAACCAGGGGAAGTTCCGCCGAGACCTCTTCCACCGGCTCGCCGTGCTGCGCGTCACGCTGCCCGCGCTGCGCGAGCGCCCGGAGGACATCCCGTTCCTCATCGACCACATGCTCAAGCAGATGGGCCGGCCGCCCGGCGCGCTGTCGGACCAGACGCGCGCCCTGCTCATGCAGTACCCCTGGCCCGGCAACGTGCGCGAGCTGCGCAACGTGGTGGAGCAGGTGGTCAACCTGGGCGAGGAGGCCCTGCCGGACCTGGAAGCCTCCTCTGGCGCGGACGGCCGCAAGGGCCCGGACCTGGACCTGCCCTTCAAGGAGGCCAAGGAGCACCTCATCGAAGTTTTCGAGCGCGACTACCTCAAGAACCTCATCGAGCGCTGCGAGGGCAACATCTCCCGGGCCTCCCGCGAGGCGGACATCGACCGTGTCTACCTTCGGAAACTCCTGCGCAAGCACGGGTTGGATCCGTCCGGGGACCCTTAACACGGGGCGGCATCCCGGGTAGGATGGCATCCCCCATCCCCCTCCGGAGCCCCCACCGTGAGCGTGAACCTCTCTACCAACCTCCTCCGTACCTTCCAGCAGCTGGCGGAGGTCAAGCCGTCCGCCCAGCCCCAGCAGACCGCGCAGCAGGTCGGTTTGCCGGAGGAGAAGGTCGTCTCCCAGGTGGAGGGAGCGCCCACCCCCGTGCAACTGGAGCAGGCCACGGACGCCTTCGCCGCGGCGCTGGCCGCCGACCCGGCGTGGGCCAACCGTTTCCAGGTGAACGCGGGCGCCACCGCGCAGGAGCTGGGCATCCCGGGGACGCTCGCGGCCGCGCCCCAGGCCCCGGAGCTGGGGGGCTGGGACGCGGTGGGCACGGACCCCGCCGTCCTCAAGCAGACGAAGCAGAACAACTGCGGCGCCGCCGTGGCGGTGATGCTGGGCAACGACCTGGGCACCAGCAAGACGCAGCCCGGCACGGACGCGCAGAAGATGGACGCGCTGGAGTCGCGCTTCACGCAGGGCCAGGGCACCTCGCCGCACGAGCTGTCCAACATGCTGGCCAACCAGGGCGTGAAGGTGACGCAGACGTCGTCCAAGCTGGACACGAAGGCCCTGGACGAGGCCCTGGCCCGCGGCGGCAAGGCCGCGGTGCAGGTGGACTCCTGCCTCGTGGACCCCACGACGAAGCCCGGTGAGACGGGCCGCGCGCACTGGGTCTCCGTGGAGGGCAAGGACGACCAGGGCCGCTACCTGCTCAAGGACCCCAGCACCGGCACCAAGATTCCGGCGGACGCGCAGCGGCTGGCGGACTCCATGGAGATCAGCTGGAACCAGCACCAGGGCGGCGGGATGATGCTCGTGGAGGGCGCCAATGGCACCTCCGAGGCCCAGGCCGCGGCGGAGGGCGGGCTCAAGGCCGTCGCGCTCGGCAACACCGACGGCGGCGGCTCGCGCGCCATGGCCAACTTCGGCCGCGAGTCCTCATAAGGCGCTGTCAGACGGTGAGGCGCTGCACGGCCTGGAGCCGGAGCAGCTGCCTCGCCAGGGCCTGCACCTGCTCCACCTCCTGCTGGCCCAGCACCTTGCGCAGGGACAGCTTCATGTCCGTGGAGGCGCGCACGAGCAGCGCGCGCAGCTGCGCGTTGCTGAGCAGGGGGTTCAACTGGCGCAGGTGGCCCACCAGCGCGCCCAGTTGGGGCAGCGTGAGGCCCGCCACCATCACCTGCGTCTTCGAGCCCTCGTCCGGGCTCTGGCTGATGGCCAGCATCCACGGGGACAGGAGCAGGGAGCGGGTGAAGTCCTTGCCGTACGTCAGGCCCAGCCGCGCGCACTCCTCCACCAGCGGGCCGGTGTCGTGGCCGGAGATGACGGGCTGGATGCGGGCGGCTTCGTACTTCTGGAGGACGGCGTCGTACAGCTTGCGCGCCTCCACGCCCGCGGGCGTGCGGGGGAACTCCGCGAAGGCCTGACGCACCTCCTCGCGCAGCGTGCCCAAGAGCGTGGCGTCATCCACCGAGCCGGGCTCGCCCAGGGCCTGGGCCAGGTAGGCCCGGTCCTCGGGGACCGCGTTCGCGGACTTCCACCACTCGTGGGTGACGGAGCTCTCGCTCAGCACCACGGGCAGCGTGACGACGCCCTGGCGCCCGGGGTTGGCGAGGAACGCGCCCAGCTTCTTCTCCACCTCCGTGAGGCCCCGGTGGAGGCGGTTGAGGATGGCCACGCGCAGCTTCGCGCGTCCCTCCAGCGCCTGCCGCGCGGCGTCCTGGGAACGGCCGTCGGAGGCGGTGCGCTCATTGGCGGACTCGGAGGTGCCGGCCTGGCGCGCGAGGAGGGGCGCCACCTCCACCTGCGGGACCACCGGCGGAGGCTGGGGCTGCGCGGGCGCCTGGAGCGTCTGGGCGGGAGGAGGGGGCTGTTCCAGGGCGGCCAGCCCGGCGGCGCCGCGCGACGTGCCGGCCGCCATCCCGTCCTGCTGCGGCGCGGCCCGGGCGCCGCCGCCTTCGTTGCGCTCCGCCTCGCCCGAGCGGACGGCGGAGTCCATGCCGTCCTGGGCGCCGGCCTGCTCCGCGCTGGCCTTGCCGGAGGCGCCCTGCGCGGCGCCACCCTTGACGGAGAGGCCGCCCTTGGCCGGGACGCCCTTGCCGGTGGCCTTGCCCGGCGTCTTGCCCTCGCCGGACTGCGCCTTCTCACCCTTCTCCTGCGCGGGGCCCTGAAGGGGGAGGCCCGGGCGGGGGAGACCAGACGGAAGGCGGACGCTCATGGACGGGGGCCTCGCGAGGGGGGAATCAGGCCAGGTTCTTCATGTGGACGACGAGGTTGCTGTTGTTGCTGCCCAGCGTGCTCGCGTCATCCGTGGGGATGACGTAGCCCTGATCCGCGCCGACGTGCTTGCGGAAGAAGTCTACCACCTCCGGATCCTGCACGTTGGACGTGGTGCTCTTCTTGATGCCGTACGCCGCGCCGTCCGCTCCCTTGGCCTTCACGGAGTCAGGCGCGGAGGCGAGCAGGTTCTCCATCGTGCCCGACAGGCGGCCGCCGCCCTCCGGCTGCATCGTCATGGCCGCGTTGTGGCCCTCGATGTAGCTGACGTCGTAGTACGTCTGACCGAACCCGCCGTCGAACTTCACTTCACCGAGCGTCGCGTTCTTGCCGTCGCCGTTGTCGCTGCGGAAGTTGCCGGACCAGTTGTCCGGGAACTGCACCGTCCTGCTCTCACCGGGCTTGAGCGTCACGGAGTCGATGGCCTTCTCGCCCGCGTTGGGGGTGAAGTTCACCGTCATCGGCTTGTCGCCGTCGTTGTTGAGGGTGAGGGTGTTCTTGCCCTTCGGCGCGCCCGGGCCGCCCACGGACTGGGGCTTGGAGACGGGCGCCTCCTGCTGGGGGGCCACCGCGGTCCGGGCACCCTCCGCGGCGGGAGGCGTGACGCCCTCGCCGCCCAGGTCCGGCACGCCGCCGGCCTGCGCGCCACCCTGCGCCGCACCGGCGGCACCCTGCGCGCCGAGCATCTGCGCCAGCTGGGTCACCATCTGGACCAGCTCGCGCAGCTGGGACAGCGGGTCTCCGCCCTTCTTGCCCACGCCCACCGGCCCGTCGAACCCATCCGCCTGGAACATCCGCTGGAGCGAACCCGCGCCGCCCTGGCCCTTCACCGCATCCGCCGTCACCGGCGCGGGGCGCATCATCGGGCTGGAGAGCTCCGGGGCGGACGTGCGGGGCGAGAAGGAGGAGCTGGCAACGGACGGCTTCGACAGGGGAGAGAGCGCCATGGCGGGGTTCCTCGAGATTGAAGGGGCCAGCGTGCGGCGCCGGCCGGTTCAGCGATGTGGGGGGCTAGAGCACGGCGCATGCCACGCGCCCCACACGCATCTCGAAGAGACAAGCTCCTGGAATTGCTCACAGGCCGCGGGGCCGGAGGGCCATGGGCCTGATGACTGCCGTCAGGCCCTGGTGTCCCCAGTCATCAGCCCCCAAAAACACCTCTCGCGCGGAAGCGCCTGCGCGCCCGCGCGAGAAGTCACTGCTGGCTTGGACCTTCGGGTCAGACCCTTCGGACCGTGCTCGAATGGATGACCCGGAGGATGAGGAGCAAGACCACCGCTCCGATGAACGCCACGAAGATGGTGCCCGCGAGGCCGCCGAACGGAGCCCCCGTGCCGAGCGCCCGAAGGATGAAGCCTCCCAGGAACGCGCCCACCACGCCCACGACGATGTCTCCGATGAGGCCGTAGCCACCGCCAACCACCGCGGACGCGAGCCAACCAGCGATGAGGCCGATCACCGCCCACAACAGGATTGCCTCCAGCGCCATGTCATTTCCTCCCAGTAGAGGTGATGAAGGAAACATGGGCATGATTCCCGGATGCGCTCGCCCCTCCCCCCAGGGCGGCGGCAGGGCGGGCAGGCAGCCTGGCCGCAGGGGCGCGCGGGGCGGAAGCCCAGGGAGGGATGGGGCAAAACGCCCCAATTTGAATCCGTGCCCGCGCTCTGGTGGCATCGAGTGAACACCTGCCGCTGACAGCGGCGAGGAGCCCACTTCCGTGAAGCGCATCTTCGAAGCCGTCGGGTCGCCGTTGCAGTTCGACCGTGAGTCCTTCCGGTGCCGTCACTCGCTCCTGGGGCACCCCGCGCTGGAGCTGGAGAACCTGGCGGGCGTGGTGCAGCGGCTGCCTTCGGACAACGTGTTCTTCAGCTCGGGGCTGTTGCCCAAGGACGCGGACTTCGACCGCGCGCACGTGGACTACCGCACCGGCCTGTCGCTGAAGGACACGGTGGAGAACATGATGACGAGCAACTCGTACATCATGCTCCGCGCGCCGGAGCAGGACCCCAGCTTCCACGAGCTGTACCGCGCGCTCCTGTCGGAGGTGGAGGACCTGATGCGCGCGCAGGGCGTGGGCACGCGCGCCGTGGATCCGATGCTGTATCTCTTCATCGCGTCCCCCAACAGCGTCACGCCCTTCCACCTGGACCGCTACTCCACGCTGCTGATGCAGTTCCGGGGCACCAAGGCGGTGCACATCTCGAAGGCGTGGGACGAGGCGGTGGTCCCCGCCGCGGACCTGGAGGCCTTCGTCGCGCGCTCCGGCTCCAAGGTGAGCTACCGGGAGACGTTTGATCAGACAGCCACGCGCTACACGTTCGGCCCGGGGGACGCGCTGCACATCCCCTTCGTGGCGCCGCACTACGTGAAGAACGGCCCGGACGACGTCTCCGTGTCGCTGTCCATCATCTTCAACACCCGCGAGACGGCGCGGCACCTGCGCGCGCTGCGCGCCAACCATGCGCTGCGCAGGCGCCTGGGGCCGCTGGGCTACCAGCCCGTGCCGGTGAACCGCTTCCTGCCGCTGGACCACGTGAAGAGCGGCATGGAGCGCGTGGTGCGCCGGGCGCGGGGCCTGCTGCCCGCCTGAGAACCGTGGACATAAGGCGAACGCGCAGGTGGGTGAAGCCAGCCCGATGCGCGTGATTTGACGGCCGTGCCCTAAAAGATGCATTCAGTATGCATCTTTGAGGGCCCGGGGCCCGGAAGGGAGCGAAGTCATGGCGAGCGTGTACGAGCGGATTGGCGGGGAGCCGGCGATGGCGGCGGCGGTGGAGGTCTTCTACCGGAAGGTGCTGGGCGACGACCGCATCAACCACTTCTTCGAGGACGTGGACATGGAGCGCCAGGCCGCGAAGCAGAAGGCGTTCCTGACGATGGTGTGCGGGGGGCCGTCGAACTACTCGGGCAAGGACATGCGCGCGGGTCACAAGCACCTGGTGGCGCGCGGGCTGAACGCGATGCACTTCGACGCGGTGGTGGGGCACCTGAAGGAGACGCTGGAGGAGCTGGGCGTGCCGGCGGAGCTGGTGGGCCAGGTGATGGCGGTCGCGGAAGGGGCGCGCGCGGACGTGTTGAACCGCTGAAGCAGGACAGGAGGCACGTCATGGCGAAGGTACGGCATGAGTCCGCGTGGTACCCGCTGGAGCCCGGAGAGACGGTGCTGGACGGCCTGCTGCGCCAGGGCGTGCAGGTGCCGCACGCGTGCAGGGCGGGGGCCTGCCAGTCCTGCCTGATGCGGGCCACTTCGGGCGCGGTGCCTGAAGCGGCGCAGGTGGGGCTCAAGGACACGCTCAAGGCGCGCGGCTACTTCCTCGCGTGCGCCTGCCGCCCGCGGGAGGGCACGGCGCTGGAGGTCGCGGGGGCCGCGGAGCTGCGCGTCCCCGCGCGCGTGGTGGACCTGGAGTCGCTCAGCGGCGACGTGCTCGCGGTGCGGCTGGAGGTGGAGGCGCCGCTCGACTACCGCGCCGGGCAGTACGTCACGGTGGTGCGCGCGGACGGGCTCGCGCGCAGCTACTCGCTGGCGAGCCTGCCTCGCGAGGGCCGGCTGGAGCTCCACGTGCGGCTCGTGCCCGGGGGCGCCATGAGCGGCTGGTTCGCGCGGGACGTGCGGCCCGGGGAGCGCATGCACCTGCAGGGCCCGGCCGGGGACTGCTTCTACGTGCCCGGGCAGCCGGAGGCGCCGCTCTTGCTCGCGGGGACGGGCACGGGGCTCGCGCCGCTGTACGGAATCGTGCGGGACGCGCTGGAGGCGGGGCACACCGGGCCCATCCACCTGTTCCACGGGGCCCTGGAGCCGCGCGGGCTGTACCTCGTGGATGCGCTCCGGGCGCTGGCCTCGCGCCACCCGAACCTCCACTACCGGCCCCTCGTGCTGTCCGGAGGCGGTGGGGACGTGGAGGAGGGGCCCCTGGAGGCGCGCATCCTGGCCAGCCTCCCCAAGCGTCCGGTGGGCTGGCGGGCGTTCCTCTGCGGCAATCCCGAAGCGGTGCTATCCCTGCGCAAGAAGCTCTTCCTCACGGGGTTCTCCCTGAAGGACATCCACGCGGATGCCTTCCTGCCCAGCACCCCGCGAGCAGGGCCCGTCGCCGGAGCCGCCTGACCTTGCACCTGACCCTTCACGCCGACTACTCGCTGCGCGTCCTCATGTACCTGGCGGCGCGACCGGGCCGGCCGTCGTCCACGCAGGAGATGGCGGACGCCTACGGCATCTCCAAGCACCACCTGGTGCGCGTGGTGCAGACCCTGGCGCAGCAGGGCGACGTGGAGGTGAGGCCGGGGCGCGCGGGCGGCGTGCTGCTGGCGAAGGCCCCGGGGGACATCCGGCTGGGCCGGGTGGTGCGCGCGGCCGAGCCGGACTTCCACCTGGTGGAGTGCTTCGACCGCGAGCGCAACACCTGTCCCATCGCGCCCGCGTGCGGCCTCAAGGGCGTCCTCGCGGAGGCGCGCGACGCGTTCCTCGCCACGCTGGACAAGTACTCGCTGGAGGACCTGCTGCGCCGCTCCAGGCCCGGCCTGTCCGACCTGCTGCTGACGCCCGCCGCGCCGCGGGGGTAGCCGCTTCCGGGGGGGACGCGGCTTCGTCCTCGCGTCCCCCGGAGCCTGCATGCTGTCGACCTCCGCGCCGACGTTCCCCCGGCGTGGGGAAGAGAGGGAGCGGACTCCCTCCCTTCCCCGGGACTTCAGTGGCTACGGGCTGAACGTGCCGGTGAGCACGCTGGCGCGGGCCCGGGGCAGCGCGCGCTTGAACGGGCTCGTGGCGAGGTCCGAGCCGGGCTGGTACCAGCTCTGGATTTCCGCGAAGTACGTCTGGCCCGCCTGCAGCACGCCCGGGGGCAGGTACACGCTCTGGAGGTCCGTGTGCAGTGACGTCACGCGCGTCACGGTGGTGGAGCCGTTGCTCGTGCCCAGCCGGTAGATGTTCACCACGTAGTTCGTGGCCGTGCCCACCAGCGGCTTCGACCAGCGCAGCGAGGCGTCAGTCCCCACGCCCGTGAGGTTCTGGAACGCGCCGCGCGTGTTCACCAGGGGCGCCTGCACCGGCCCGATGAGCGGCTGCACGGGCGCGGCGGTGAACGCGCTCGCCTCCTGGTCCACGCGGATGTCCACGCTCATGGTGTAGGGCGTCGCGCTTCCCAGCGCGTAGCTCTTCGTGAAGCCCGCGGCGGCGAGCGCCACCTTCTGCCACGTCGCCGGGAGCGGGTTGTTGTACGTCATGCTCCCCGTGACGAGGTCGGTCCGCTGCGTGTCAGGATTGAGCTTCACCAGCAGGGGCTGACCGCTGATGGACGCGCCCGCCGAGCTCAGCGCGGCCGGCCGGGCGGACATCCAGATCTCGCTGTACGTGCTGACCGCGTCCGGGTTCACCTGGGTGCGAAGGGCTTCGAAGGCCGACCGTCTCCAGTCCACCGAGAACGTGCCGGTCGCGGTGGGCTGGGTGAAGGTCCCGCTGAAGGTGGCGGGCTGTCCCTCCACCAGCGTCAAGCTCGTGTCGAGCACCTTGTGCATCGCGCGGTAGGACACGCCATTCGCGCTCGTCTGCAACCGCATCTGCGCCAGCGAGAACACGTCCCCGAGGCTGCTGTCGATCCGCACCGGGTTCGCCATGTTGGCGTAATTGAAGGTCAGCCCGGAGAGCGACGTGGCGCCCGCCTGGGGGAACCCCGTGACGCCGGTGTTGACGTAGCCGAACGCGCCCGGGTTCAACGAATACACTTCCAGGTAGTCCCCCGGCTGCCAGGGAGACAGGCCGGTGGCGGACACCGTCACGGGGGTGAACGACGAGACGAAGGTGCCATCGCGGCCCCACTCCGTGGAGCCCAGGTCGAACGTGCGGCTGGTGCTCACCAGGTAGCGCGAGCCCAGCTTCAGGTAGATGCGGCCGGAGGGGACGTTCGGCACGGAGATGCTGCCGTCCGCGGCGCCCGTGCCCGGATAGGCCGTGAACGCCCCGGTCGTCGAATCCCGCGTGTAGGCCACCACCGACGTGAAGGACTGGTCGTATGGCTTTGTCTCGTTGCCCGACGTGGCGACGAAGGTGACCACGCTGGTGCCGGTGACCTGGGTGGTCACCCCCTGGGCAACCTCGGAGGTCGCGTCCGTCGACACGGAGGACTCCACGGCCTCGGCCTCGTCGAGACCCGCGCAGCCGACCCCCGTCATGCCGACCAGAAGCCCGAGGGAAATCAATGACCTGTTCATTGTGGAAGCGACCCTTTCGGCGACGCCCGGAATGGCGTCGCGCAGGGAGATTCATACCGGGTCGGTCTGACATTTTTTGAGCGCTTCCGAGCCCTGTTTTTCCTCGGGCAGTGAAGACAGACGCGCGTGTCGGCGGTGCGCGCCGCCGCCGCTCATCCGGTGAGAAATCCCGCCCAGTCATCCGGCTGCACCGTGAGGTCTGCCCACTTCCGCCAGGCCGTCGCTTCCGCATTCCACGTCGCGGCGCCTCCGCGCAGGGGGAACGCACGCGTGACCGCGAGCCGTTGAACCGGGGCGTGGTCGCGCAGGAGGCTGCGATTGACCGCGTCGACGTCGCCGGGTTTCGCGCGCAGCCGCAGCTCCGCCGCCTTCATGGACCCCTCCTGGCGGAACAGCGTGGACAGGTCCTCGACCACCGGCACTTCCTGGAACGACCAGAGGCCGAGCAGCGGTGGCTCGCGTCCCTCCAGCAGCGCCGCGTGCAGCCGGTCGTGGCCATCCACCACGAGCCAGCGCTCCACCAGGGCGAAGTACATCAGCAGTACCGGCGGCAGCGTTCCGTCCCGGGCGTGCTTGCGCCACGCCTTGATGCGCCCATCGTCCTGCGCTGACGGTGCGCGCAATGGCATCACTCCGCCGCGGCGCTCTGGAAGCTGGCCGTCTTCCGCCCAGGACCAGTCCTCCGAACGGAAGGGCAGGAAGCGCAGCGCCGCGTCGAGCCCGCAGGGCGCCGCGGGGAACGCGCCCGGCCCGGCCATGGGCACGGTGGGGTAGCCCTGCGCCTGCGGGAGGGGAACCGTCTGGAGGGGCCGCAGACACCAGCGTCCCGCGTGGAGCAGGGACGGCTCGGACGTCTCGAAGTGGTGGATCCACCAGCGGGTCCACGCGGCCCACCATCCCGGTGAGCCCGGGTCGGGGGGACGCCGGGCCTCCTCCGCCAGGATGCGAGGAAACGCGTCCGCGAGCTGCGCCGGGCCACGCAACCAGGCACACCCGTTCCACCAGTCATCCACGCGCATCCACAACAGCGGCTGCCCGCCGAGGATGACCCGCAGCAGGTACGGCCGCGTGGCTTCGACATGAAGCAGGGGCCGCGTGAGCCACGCGCCCTGGGACGGGACGTTCAAGAGCAGCCCGGGGCCCCCCACCGGCATCCGCCAATCCGTGTCATCCGCCGTCACGGCGATCCGTGGTTTCACCCAATGCCCTCCACGGCCTGACACTACACCTCGCGGCGGTCCAGGCCGCCACGGGAACACACGTCATGGCCAGCGATGCAGGCAGTGTCGGTGGAGTCCGTCCACGTCACGGGCACGCGTCTTCAACGGTCAATCGCAAGCGCTTCAGCGGACGCCGGGTTCACGGCGCCAGCACCACGCGCCGCACATGCTCCCTCACGCTCTGCTCGCTGGCCTCTGGATGAGCGGCCAGGAAGGAGCGCACGGCTTCCCAGGCTTCCCAGTGCGGCCTCGTCGCCGCCTCCTCCTGCCGCTCGGCTTCGCCCGGAGCACCTTGGGTGGGCTGCTCCGGCGTCCATGCCGCTGCATTGAGTGCATGCAGCAGCACCTGGCCGGCGGCGACGCACCGCTGGCGCTTCCCGATGCGCTCGTCGCTTTGAGCGGGATCGCTCGCGATGAGGTTCGATTTCACGATGAGCCGGTTCAAGGGTTTCAGGTGCGGTTCGAGGGGCGTCGCCGGATCCGCAAGCCATTGCCGCAGCGCCTTCATCGCGGCGGCAGGTTCGGCGGCGTTGGCGAAGTGGTGCTGCCAGGGTGCATCCTCGGGCACGCCGTACTGCCAGATGCCCAGGCAGGGCTCGGCCACGGCGAAGGCGGCGAGGGCCAGGGGACGGTGGCCCCACTGCGCCAGGTTGAAAATCCACCCGAACAGGAGGCCATCGTGCGGCTCGGCGACGTAGGCCTCCAGGCTGCCCTCCTTGGGGAAGAGGAGACCCTTGCGCGCGCGAGCCTCCGCGGTCAGCTGCTGGAGCGCCTTGAGCAGCGCCGCGTCCTCCACGGAGAAGGGATCGAAGAAGCCCGTCGTCCGGGCCGTGGCGATGGCGAGCGCCTGCCCCACGCGGTACTCCGGCGCCTCCGCCAGCAGCTCCCGCAGGGCCTGCATGACCTGCTCCGGCAGTCGTTCCATCCGCTCATTTTACGGCGGGCCCCATGCGACAGGCCCGCCGCAAGGTGTCAGCCGCTCAGCGCCAGGTGTCGTTCACGGTCGTGCTGCCCGTGGCCGGCGTCGTCAGGGTGCGGTTGGCGCCGCTCTCCCAGGTGACGTTGTTGGCGGCGTCCTTCTTGATGAACTTGTACTCAATGGCCGTGGAGCCCGGCAGCCCGACGGCCGCGCCCCACGTGGGGTAGTTGTCCGCGGACAGCAGGATGGCGCTCGCGGGGCTCCAGCTCCCCAGCGCGGCGACGCTGCCCACCACGTACACGCTCTGTCCCATCACGGTGCTCGCCGTGACGTTGAACGTCACCGTGGCGCCGCTGGTGGACGTGGTGACGGAGAGCGCCGAGGACAGCGCGGACGCGTTGCCCGCCGTGTCCCGGGCCCGCACGGTGTAGCTGTACGCCGTGCCCACCGTCAGCCCCGTGTCCGTGTAGCCCGCCGTCGTGGGCGAGCCCACCAGCGAACCATTGCGATACACGTCATAGCCCGCGATGCCGCTGGCGTCGGTGGACGCCGTCCACGTCAGCGACACGGTGGTCGCCGTCTTCGAAGGTGCCGCCAGGCCCGTAGGCACCGACGGCGCGGTGGTGTCCAGCGACGGAGCCCCCGAGGTGATGCTCCCCGCGTTGAACGTGGAGGTGCCGGCGGGGAAGAAGTAGTTGAGCCCGCCGTTGTTGTCCCACGTCCCGCTGCCGTTGTTGAAGACCGCCTCCAGCTGCGTGGCCGAGCCCAGGCTCACCGTGTACTTCGCGTAGCCCGCGACCTCCGCCGTGGCCATGGCCACGCCCGGCGACGTCGTCCACGTGCCGCCCGCGGGGCGATAGTGGAGGTACGGCGTGGCGTAGCCCTTCTTGTAATAGACGGTCGCGGTATTGCCCGTGCTCGTCGTGACGGAGAGCGCGGTGCTCGCCGCGGACGTGTTGCCCGCCGCGTCGCGAGCCTTCACCGTGTAGCTGTAGGCCGTGTTCGAGGACAGCCCGCTGTCCGTGTACGTCGTCGCCGTGGGCGTACCGACCTGTGTGCCATTGCGGAACACGAGGTAGCCCGTCACGCCCACGTTGTCCGTGGACACGGTCCAGCTCAGCGACACCGTCGTCGCGGACTTCGACGGGGACGTGAGCCCTGAAGGCACCGTGGGCGCGGTCGTGTCATTCACCGGGCCGCCCGCCGTGATGACTCCGGCGTTGAACGTGGAGGTGCCCGCAGGGAACAGGTAGTTGCTCCCGTTGTTGTTGTCCCACGTCCCGCTGCCGTTGTTGAAGACAGCCTCCAACTGCTGCACGGAGCCCAGGTTCACCGTGTACTTCGCGTAGCCCGCCACCTCCGCGTCCGGCATGAGCACGCCGGGAGCGGTGGTCCACGTGCCGCCCGCGGGGCGGTAGTGGAGGTACGGCGTCGTGAAGCCCTTCTTGTAATAGACCGTCGTCGTGTACCCCAGGCCGGTGGTGACGGAGAGCGCCGCGCTGGCGACCGAGGTGTTCCCCGCCGCGTCGCGAGCCTTCACGGTGTAGCTGTACGCCGTGCTCGAGGACAGCCCCGTGTCCGTGTACGTCGTCGCCGTGGGCGCGGCCACCTGGGTGCCATTGCGGAACACGAGGTAATCGCTTACGCCGTAGTTGTCCGTGGCGGCCGTCCAGCCGAGCACCACCGACGAGCTGGTGACGCCCGAAGCACTCAACCCCGAGGGCGCCGACGGCGCCGTGGTGTCCGGGGGCAGGGTGGTGACGGACAGCGCGCTGCTCGCCGCGGACGTGTTGCCCGCCGCGTCGCGCGCCCTCACCGTGTAGCTGTATGCGGTCCCCGCCGTGAGCCCGCTGTCGGTGTAGCTCGTCGTCGCAGGCGTGCCGACCTGCGTGCCATTGCGGAACACGAGGTAGCCCGTCACGCCCACGTTGTCCGTGGAGGCCGTCCAGCCAAGCGTCACCGAGCGGTCCGTGCGCGTCGCCGCGAGCCCCGTGGGGACGGACGGCGCGGTGGTGTCCACGCGGAGGAACGGGTAGGTGCCCGTCACGGTGCCGTTGAGGTCCTCGATGTACTTGCCGCCCTCCAGCCGGTACCGGCCCGCGCCCACGTAGACGGACTGGATCTCGCTGCGGGTCACGTTGCCGCGCGAGTCGGTGGCCTCGATGTAGTAGTCGAGCACCTGGTCGCGGTACGCGCTCAGGTAGGCGTAGTACAGGTCGCCAATCTCCTGCGCGGCCACCTTCTGCATCACCGGCAGGTGCGCCGGCTGCCAGGCCACGCCGTTCATCACGGGCCGCAGCTCGCGCCGCTGGAGCGGGTAGTCCACCCACGCGCCCACGCGGGCCGGGTCGATGTTGGGCACGCCCGCCGCCTTCAGCGCCGCCGGGTCATGGACGCGAGGCGTGTTGTCCAGCGGGTCGATGCTCTTCGAGGCGTGCACGCGCACGCGCGCCTTGATGCTGGTGATGCCGCTGACGTCGAAGGCGTAGGTATACAGCGCGAAGTTGTTGTCGAAGTGGTGCAGCGTCCACCCCTCGGACTTGTCCGTGTTGGCGCTGCCCGGGTTGTACGGCCAGCGCTGCGGCCACCAGACGGACGGGCCCGTGCGGTCCTGCGCCAGCCGGTCCTGCACGTACGGCTTGGAGAAGTAGAGCGACTGGTTGAAGGACAGCGTGGGCTTCACGTTGTCGTCCACGTTCTCGTCGTAGTAGCCGAAGCCGGAGTCCATGGCGGGCAGGAGGAAGTACCAGGCCAGCTCCGCGGGGTTCGCGCCGCCCGCCCAGTCGTTCGCCGCGTCGCCCTTCACCGGGAAGGACAGCATCCACGGGTTGAGCTGGTTGCCCGCGTGCGTGACCTGCGAATCCAGCGCCGTGGTGGGCTTCCAGTAGTTGGGGTGCGCATCCAGCCAGACCTGCTCGGCCGTCTTCGCGTAGTTCATCGCGGCCTGGAGCAGCGCGAAGTTGCGCTCCAGGTAGTGCCAGCCGTGCTCCAGCGACACCGTCATGCCTTCCTGGATGCCGCTCAGGTTCGTCTTGGGCGCCAGGTTGAGGCCGGTGGCGGAGTTGAACGCCGGGAACTGTCCCTTCCAGATGCCGAAGGGCAGCCGCCAGTGGTGCCACTGCGGGTCCGACGAGGAGTCGCGCGTGTCCACCCACGAGCCGTCCTGCACGTGCACCACGTCCGAGGCGGCCGGCGTGTTGTTGACCAGGTACTCGTCGATGCCCAGGCACTGCACGCCGCCGGTGCAGGTGACGGAGCGGCCGTTGAGCCACGTGTCGAGCGAACCCGCCCGTCCGCCCGAGTTGTCGCCGTCATGCGCGAGCACGAAGAACTGCTTCTGGGGCGTCAGCCCCTCGAAGTTGCGCAGGCCCACCACGTCCACCGTGGCCTGGCCCTCCCAGCCCTCCAGCCAGGAGCCGTTCTGGTTGACGGGGATGCCCACGACGCGCGACTCGGCGCCCGTGGCGGGGTCCACGTAGCGCACCCAGTGCGGCGTGGAGGCGAAGGGGTACTTGTTGCGGATGACCTGCTGCTCGTGCGCCATGGACTCGCTCACCCAGGCGCCCACGGTGCTGGTGTTCTGGAGGTCCGCGCGGTTGGGCGGGGACACCAGCGTGTCGGAGCCCGGGTCGTTGAGGAACGGGTAGTCCTTCAGCGTGCGGGAGAAGTGGTTGTCACCGATGACGGCCCACTTCACGCCCAGCTTCGCCAGCGTGGGGATGAGCCGCTCGGAGAAGCCCAGCTCCGTGGGGAAGAAGCCCTTGGAGGCCGTGAAGCCGCTGCCCAGGAAGTACGACTGGGACAGCGTGGCGCTCTGGTAGATGAGGTCCTTGAGGAAGTAGTCCGGCCCCACCAGCGGGCCCATGGAGTGGTGGCCCGTGAAGTGGATGAGGTCCAGCGAGCGGTTGCCCGCGGGCGTGCGCAGGTTGGCGTAGCGGTCCCTCCAGGTCGCGCCCCAGTTGGCATTGTCGTAGCCGGACACGTTCTTGCGGGTGACCAGGTCGTTGACGTTGTTCACCACCGCGCCGGACATGGTGACGTGAATCTGTCCCGTGGAGGCATTGGCCTTCATGTCCGCGGCGACGTCCGGCGGCCAGAACTGATACGCGCCCACCTTCGCGTGGTGCGAGTAGTACGTCACCAGGTCGTCGTGCGGCATGGGCGCGCCCGACGGCAGGAAGTAGGTGTAATTGGCCGGCGGTGACTGCTTTATCTGGATGACCTGCCCGTCATACGCGTAGCGGATCGGGCCGCCCACCGGCGTCGCGTTGTATTGGGTCAGGTCGTAGTACGCCCAGAAGTTGGGCATGTGATTGTGATACACGTGCGCGGCGGCAATCTGCGCCTGGGCCGGACGCGTGTGTATCAGGATGACAGCGAACACCGCGAACAAGGCCAGCTGCGACTGTCTTTTCATGGGGCGTCCTCACCGGACGAGAGGGGACGCCCGGTGGGCACGCTGCATACTGACGTTTGACTCAAGATTTCCCATGTAAACTGGGAATGACAATCTGTAAATCCGTACTGCGATGCGTCAGGCTGAGGTGAAAGGCTGTCGTTGACAGGGGAGGGGCGGGCCCGGACAGTCGGGCGCGCCATGGCCACCTACCCCGCGTCTCCCCGTGAAGCCTTTGTCCAGTTGCGTACGCTTTCCGAGGCGCTGGCCCGGCCGGACGAGCGTCCTCGGGCGCTGGCGGAGCTGCGCGAGCTGGCGGAGCTGGCGAGGGACAAGCCGGAGGGCGCGCCGCTGAGGCTGGCGTCGGTGGTGGTGGCGGTGGGCGCGTCCCAGGAGCGGCTGGAGCTGCTGATTCCGCCATCCATCTTCGCGCCGGAGGCGTGGGCGTTCACGTTCCTGGAGGGCCTGCTGAAGGTTCCGCTGGACGAGTACGCCGGCAAGCAGCTGGTGGAGGTGGGCTCCGGCTCCGGGTGGATCTGCATCGCGCTGGCGAAGTTCACGGGGCTCAAGCGCATCCAGGGGCTGGACCTGAACCCACAGGCTCCGGCGGTGGGGCTGTGCAACGCGTGGCTCAACGGAGATGAACAGCTGGTGTCGCGGCTGTCCTTCGGGGAGAGCGACCTGCTGCGAGGCCTGCCGCAGGCGCCCGCGTGGGACTTCATCGTGGGGTGCATCCCCCAGGTGCTGCGCGGTGACGAGCTGCCCGCGGAGCTGGCGCAGGCGGATGAGCAGGCGTTGCTGGACCTGTCCAACTACACCTCGCTGCAGAACGTCTACGAGGACCACTTCGGCCTGGGGCTCATCGCGAGGCTGCTGGACGAGGCCCCCGAGCGGCTCCTGGCCGGAGGCCGGCTGCTCCTGAACCTGGCGGGCCGTCCGGGGCGGGCCATCATCGCGCGCATGTTCACCCGGCGCGGCTTCACCACCCGGGTGCGCGTGGCGCGGCGGGTGATGCAGGCGGCGGACACGGACATCCGGCCCCTGGTGTCGCTGGAGCAGCGCACCGGGCGGGAGTTCGAGTTCTTCATGGAGGCCCACAGCCCGGAGCCCCTGCGCGCGGCGACGGCGCTGGGCTGGCTCCAGGCGGGCCATCCCATCTGGCACGAGGTGGCGGTGTGGGAGGCCCACCTGTCGCTGCCCCGGGAGACGCTGGCCCTGCGCGCCGCGCTGCGCTCCCTGGGCATCGCGCCGCTCCAGGAGGAGCTGGACCTGGGGGCGGCGTCCGCGGAGCAGCTGGGCTTCGTCACGGCGCTCGCGGAGCGCCTGTCACAGGCGCCCTTCCTGCCCTACGCGCACGAGGCCGGGGACGCGTCCTTCCGGCGGCTGGTGGCCCGCTACCTGGACCGGCACTTCGGCCTGAGGTTGTCGGAGGACTCGCTGTTCGTCGCGCCGGAGCGGGAGCAGGCCGTCTATTCGCTGCTGCTCGCCACGTGTGACCCCGGGGACACGGTGCTGGTGTCGCGCAGCCTGCACCCGCTCTATGCGCGAGCGCTGGACAAGGCAGGCGTGCGCGCCACCGTGACGCACAACACACTGGGGGAGATCCGCCGCCTGCTCACCGCCTTCGACGTGAAGGCGGTGCTCCTGACGGTGGAGCCGGGCGAGCGCACCAACCTGGCGGTGCTGAGAGACATCGTTGCCGAAGCCGCGCGGCGGGGCATCTGGGTGGTGCTGGACGAGAGCGCCTTCTTCAACATCACCGGCGAGGTGGAGCCGCGCACCCTCTTCGAGTTCCTCGCGCGCACGCAGCACGCGCCCAACCTGGTCATCCTGTACGGCCTCATCAAGAACGCGGTATGGCCGGACCTGGAGCTGACGCTGCTGCTCCCCGTGCCGGAGCCGCTGCGAGCGGACCTGGAGGTGGCCGCGGAGGTGACGTACTCGCGCATCAGCGTCCTGGCGGAGTGGTTCTACGAGCGCACCTTCTCGGAGCTGCTCGCCTTCCGCATGGCCTTCGCGGAGCCGGAGCCGCCCTCGCCGCACCGGGTGCCGGAAGTACCGCTGCCCCGCTCCAGGCGCATCAAGCAGTTGGGGGAGCTGCCCGCGTTCGCGCCGAAGTTCTTCCGCGATGACGACCCTCAGCTCGTGCGCCTGGACTACGGCGAGAACGAGGGTCCGCTGCCACTGCCGCTGGTGGAAGGGCTCATCGCGGCGGGAGTCGCGCCGCGAGCGGACGGAACGCAGACGGGGCTGGCGGAGGCCGTGGCGGCCTTCCTTCTGGAGACGCGAGGGGCCCGTTATGCCCCCGAGGACGTCGTCGTGGCCCCGGGAGTCTGGCCACTGATGCACCACCTGGGAGTGGCGCTGCGCCATCGGCTGGGCCGGGGACCGAGAGTGTTCCTGGTGACGCCCTGCTACGGAGTGCTCGCGCCTACGTTCCTCGCCGCGGGGTGCGAGGTGGAGTCCGGACCGCTGGGCACGCTGCTGTCCCGCCGGGCGCGAGGCGGCACGCCTGACGCGGTGGTGCTGTCCCAGCCAGCGAACCCCACGGGCCACTACCTGTCGCATGAGGAGTTGATGGCGCTGGCGACGTTCGTGGTGGAGCAGCGCTGCCTCTGGATCTCGGATGAAATTTTCGGTCTGGTGAACCTCACCAATCCCACGGCGGAGACGGTGCACAGCCCGGTGACGTTGGAGGGCGCGGTGCCAGGCATCGGCGCGAGGACGGTGCTCCTGGGAGGACTGTCCAAGGAGTTCGCGGCCGGAGGCCTGCGAGTGGGCTGGGTGGCCACGAAAGACCGGGCGCTGGTGGCGGCGCTGCGCGACAGCGCTCCAGGCGTGCTGCACACGCCCACCGCGCGAGCGGCGGCATACCTGTACGCAGCGCACGCACGGGGACCGGATGGACAGCTGCTCTACGCCGCGAGGCACAAGGCACTGAGGAACTACCTGGCCCGGATGCGGCGCGACCTCGCGGAGAAGCGAGCACTGCTGGCGGAGGCGCTGCCCGACGACGGCCGAGCGGAGGCCACCGAAGCGGGAGGCCTCTTCCTCGCGCCGCCGATGACGGCGTGGCTGGGACGCTCAATGGATGGCGTGAAGCTCACGCCGGAGAACCTGCCGCGCGTCGTCTACGAGCACACCCACGTCGTGCTCAACGGAGGCGCATGGTGCGGAGACCCGGAGCGCGTACGCGCAGTGTTCTCCATTCCCCGAGAGAAGCTGTTGAAGGCCCGAGACCGCCTGAAGGCCTTCGGCCAGCGGCTGCGCTAAAGGAGAAGCCACAGCTTCAATCGTAGGAATGAGGAGCCCACCGGGCCCAAACCGGTCCGCCCTGCATTCACTCCGTCAATCAG
Organism: Corallococcus macrosporus; assembly: GCF_017302985.1. NCBI lineage: Bacteria > Pseudomonadati > Myxococcota > Myxococcia > Myxococcales > Myxococcaceae > Corallococcus > Corallococcus macrosporus. The sequence goes on along the minus strand of NZ_JAFIMU010000007.1, from coordinate 222,741 downwards.
GTTCGTCCGCGGAGAGGTTGCCCAAGATCTCTCCCGTCACGTCCTCCTCGCAGGAGAGCAGCACCTCGTTGTCAATCTCCACCCTGAGTTCCTTGGCGACCTCAGCAACTGCCGCGAGGTGGTCGAGGCCGTCGTCCCCCACGCAGCGGCAAAGGCTGACGCCACGCTCCGCCAGTGCTTTGTCCTGCTGAGGGGCTGACGCGGAGACATCGAGGTCACAGGCCGCAACACCCCGTCGTACATCCAATGCATTGTCCTGCTCAGTCACTGAAACGGAGGCATTGATGCCAAGCACCTCCAAAGCTTCATCCTGAGAGGGGACTGACGAAGATGCATCGGGCTCCTCAGGCAGAGCAGCCTCCCGAGGTGCAGGAGCAAAAGCGTCCAGCACGCCCTCATCGCAAGCCTTCAGCAGCGCCGGCAACTGGTGCTGGAGCGTTCGCACATCGCGCTCGCCGAGGGCGTGCATCGCGCAGCGGGCCCACTCGCGCAGCGACTCTCCGCCCATGAAGGACAGCAGCCGGGCCGCGTTGCCTCGCAGGGCCCGTTGCAGTGACTGGATGAGGAGCAGATGCCCGGGACGCGCAGCCGCATGGGCCGCCAGCCGCAGCAATTCGAATTCCAGCTCCGCGCAGCGCTCTCCGGGGTGCCAGCGCGCCGCGTCCGAGAGCGCGTAACAGACGGACTCCAACTGGTCCACCTGCGACGCGGAGGCCTTCGTGCAGCAGTCGGCCAGCAGCTCCACCAGCACCTGCCGCTTGAGGCTGAAGAAGCCCTCAAAAAGCCGCCGGCCCTCCTCGGTGTGCCGGTGATGCAGCGCAAGGCCCAGGTTCTCCAGCGTCAGCGATTCATCCAGCGCCACCGCGCGCGTCTTGCGCCCGGGGTGCTGCACCACCAGGCCTCGCGCCGCCAGTCGCCGGAACGCCTCGCGCACGGTGCCCCGGCAGCAGTTGAATTCACCCGCCAGCTTCTCTTCCGAGGCGAACTGCCCCCGCGGCAGCATCCCCAGCGAAATGTAGCGCTCGAGCTGCTCCTCCACGTACGCCACGCGTCCCACCCGTTCCATCACCGTCCTCCTCCTCACCCACGCCACGCGCATCCAACCACCGGGGTCTGACATGGACTCGCGGGCCTGCGGTCCTCGTCACCTTCCAGGCCGACTGGGCCCCGGGGACCATGCGGCCAAAACCTGTCCGACAGTCGGACAGGTTTGCGCAAAGCGCTCCCGGCCACGCGGGCCTGACATGGACGCGCGGGCCCACTGCCCTCGTCATCTACTGAGACAGTTCGGCTCGGGGGCCGCGCGGCAAGACCTGTTCAACAGTCCGGTAGGGTTGAGGAGCCCGCGGACTCACCGTCCTCTCCGGCTCCCGTTCCGGCGCGTTCCCGACTCCATGCGGCGCGTGTTCTCGGGGAGATTCTTGGGTCGCGGAGACTATTGAGGGGGGACTGGCGACTTGCTCCTGAGCTTGAGGGGTCTACGTCTTTGAATCTTTGGTGCTTCATGTGGCAGCGCCTGGTGCTTCGGGTCCTCGCGTGACGGGGGCCTTCCTCTACACTGCTTCGGCCCATGCTCCGTTCCCTCTCCGTTCTCCTCTGCTGCTGTCTTCCGGTCAGTGCGCTTGCGGCCTCTGAGTCGTGGCTCGTGACGACTGACCTGTGGGGCAACCCCGCGTATCAACTGCTCACACTGGAGCGCGACGGGAAGCGGCTTTCTGGGGAACTGGATGGAGATGCCCTGAAAGGGGAGCGCACGGGCAACGCTGTCCACTTCGTTGTCACGGACTCGCGGCAACAGACCTACGTCTTCGATGGCAAGGTGAACGGCGAGTCGCTTCGCGGCACTGCGGACTACCCAGACAGCAACAACCCAAAGGCGCGGGTGCCGCATGCCTTCTCGGCTCGCTTGCTTCCTTTGCGTCCCGCTGGGGCTCCTCGCGTGCACGACTTCACGCCCACCTCGTGGTCCAACGAGTTCACCGCGCACCGCGCGCCGGTGCTCACGGTCTGGCCGGGCGATACGGTGCGGACCTCCACGCTTGATTCTGGTGGCATGGACTCGAAGGGCGTGACCCGCGCTCTCTTCGGCAACCCGCAGACCGGTCCGTTCTTCATCGCCACCGCGAACCCGGGCGACACACTGGCCGTTCGCATCCGCCGCCTCAATCTGAACCGCTCGTTCGCGGACAGCCTGGACAGCATCGTGGGCCGCGCGCTCACGACGGGCCTCGCCGCGAAGGCGACGGAGCTGGGCAAGCCCGTTCGGTGGAAGCTCGACCCGGAGCGAGGCGTGGCGGCGCCGGAGACTCCTACGGAACGGCTGAAGACCTTCACCGTGCCGCTGCGGCCCATGCTCGGCGGCCTGGCGGTGGCGCCTGGGTTCGGCTCCGCGCCCCTGTCCACCGGTGACACGGGCCGCTATGGCGGCAACATGGACTTCAACGAGGTCGTGGAGGGCAACACCGTCTACCTGCCCGTGGCGCAGCCCGGCGCACTCCTGTACCTGGGGGACGCACACGCCGCGCAGGGCGATGGTGAGACGTCTCAGTACGCGCTGGAGACCTCCATGGACGTCGAGTTCTCCGTGGATGTTCTCCACGGCAAGCCGCCACCTTCGACGCCCCGGGTGGAGTCACCCACGCACCTCATGACGCTGGGGCAGGGCGGTTCGCTGGATGACGCCCTGCGCTCCGCGACGCAGGGACTGACGCAGTGGCTGGAGCAGGATTACGGGCTTACGCTCTCGGAGAGCGCGCAGGTGCTGGGCAGCTCCGTGCAGTACGTCGTCGCGAACCTCGCGGGGCGCAGCGTGGGCGTCGCCGCGAAGCTGGACAAGGCCCGGCTCCAGGTGCTCCGGCCCGTAGGGAAGTGACCTCCTTTCCGGGGAGGTACCTCCGCCTCCGGAAATAGGGGCGGAAATGCCGTGTCGATTTCGGGGGGCCTCGTTCGACGTGGAGATGAACCCTCCCGCTCACCCCGGGAGCTGCCTTCTCACGAACAGGGAGCCCTCCATGGCCATCAAGCTCGCTATCGCAGCCCTCATCCTCGTCGTCGCGCTGGGCGCCTTCGTCGCCACCCGGCCTGACCGCTTCCGCATCGAGCGCAACGCGCTCGTGGCCGCGCCCCCGGCCACTGTCTTCGCGCTGATCAACGACCTGCGCCGGTTCGACACGTGGAACCCGTACCGCTCCGAGCCCGCTCCCGGCGTGACCCAGTCCTTCGCTGGGCCCGATGAAGGACCCGGCGCCAGCTTCACCTACGGCGGCGGCAAGTCCGGGGATGGCCGCATGACCATCGTGGAGAGCCAGCCCGATGCTCGCGTCGTCCTCAAGCTGGAGTTCTTCAAGCCGTTCGAAGCCACCAACCAGGCCGTCTTCACCCTCACGCCCGAGAACGGCGGCACCCGCGTGAGCTGGAGCATGGAGGGCGAGAACACCCTGATGGGCAAGGTGATGTCGCTCGTCGTGAACATGGACACGATGATCGGCAAGGACTTCGAGCGGGGACTCGCGAACCTGGACGCCGCCGCGCGCAGCGGTGCCCCGTCCACCACCGCGAGTGCCCAGCCCGGCGCGACCCCCGCTCCGGCGCTCTGAGGCGCGTGCCTCAGTCCTCCAGCGTCCGGTACGCTGCCCTGGAGAACTCCATGGCCAGGGCCTCGTCGTCCGGGCCCTGCATCCTCCGCTGGAGCAGGAGAAGGGCTGTCAGGCCCTGCTGGGGATCAATGAAGAACATCGGGCCGTAACCGCCGGCCCAGCCGTAGCGACCGGCGGTGGGGGAGACGCCGTCCGGCTTCGTGGTGACCGACCCTCCGAAGCCCCACCCGGATGCATCCCAGAAGCCGGGGTAGAAGGGGGAGGCGGCCTTCTGCGCCTCCGGAATCTGATCCGTCAGCATTTGCTGGAGGCTTGCTCGGGAGAGCACCCGGGGACCGCCGCCCAGCAGCATCCGGCAGAAGGCCAGGAGGTCATCCGCCGTGGACACCAGCCCGCCCTGGCCCCCTCCCGAGAGGAAGGCGGGCGGCCGCGACCAGTGGCTGTTCGTGGGCGTGTCCCAGGCCTCCAGCCTGCCCGTGGCCGGGTCCCGCGCGTAGGCCGTCGTGAGCCGGTCGAGCTTCTCCTCGGGCACGACGAACGCCGTGTCGCTCATGCCCAGCGGCAGGAAGAGCCGCTCGCGCAGGAAGTCGTCGAAGCGCATGCCCGACGCTCGCGCGACCAGCACGCCCAGGACCTCGTAGCCCGTGTGATAGGCCCACCGCTCTCCGGGTTGATGCAGGAGCGGCAGCGTGCCCAGCCGGCGCAGGTACTCGTCGGGCGGATCCGTGATGGCGTTGAAGCCGGGCGTCACCCGGGCCTCGGCCATGGCCCGCTGGATGGGATGCGTGCCGGGCGGCGCCATCACCGCGCCCAGGCCCCAGCGCAGCGTGAGCAGGTCTCGCACGGTGATGGCTCGCTTCGCGGGAACGGTGTCGTCCAGCGGGCCGTCGGGCCTGCGCAGGACGCGGCGGTTCGCCAGCTCCGGCAGCCATGGGTCCACGGCTGCATCGAGCGACAGCTTTCCTTCCTCCACGAGCAGCAGCGTGGCCACCGCCGTGATGGGCTTGCCCATGGACGCGAGGCGGAAGAGGCTGTCCCGCCGCATGGGGGGACCCTCGGTGAGGCCCTGCGTTCCCAGCGCGTCCACGTGCACGGTGTCCCCTCGCGCCACCAGCGCGACGAGGCCCGGCAGGTCTCCTCGCTCGACGTGGCCTCTCAGGGCGGACGTCAGGTCCGCGAGCCGTGGCTGGGAAAGACCGCGAAGCGCCAGGTCATGGTTGGACATGCGCTCGAGTGTAGACCCTCGCGCTCAACGCTTCGCGAGGATGAAGGCCGTGACCGAGTAGCGCTGGTGTCCCTGGGCCGCGGATGTCCACTCCGTGACCCGATGGGGGGCGCCCCTCGCTCGGAAGATGAACACCGAGTTGAAGAGCGGGGGGACGCGCATCAGGTCCGCGTCCGCTTCCGGATGCCGGAAGGTCAGGACGCCTCCGAAGCCGTCCTCCCAGGGGCGCGTGAAGTTGTAGACGACCGCGAGCCCTTCCTCGTCCGTGTCCCGGTGCTCCGGGAAGTGCTCGCCTGCCTCCATGCGCGACACCTGCACCTGGCGGGTCTCCAGGGGCTCGGGCCAGCCCACAAGCGCGGCGTGGAAGGCCGCGCCGTCCTCGCTCTTGAGCCACGCGCAGAAGTCCGTCAGGGCGGAGGGCGCCTGTTGATCCAACGGCGCGATGTGCAGGGCATAGGCGCCGTGGTGATGGCGCACGAAGCTCGCGTCGCGCAGGGCCTGGTGCATTGCCTCGGCGCGCTCGGGGAAGAGGACGTCTCGGAGGCAGACGTGCAGCACCCGGCCCCCTGCGGCGAACTCGTGGCGGATGGCGGCGTGGAGGGACTCTGACGCGGACGCGAGCCTCGTCCAGGCGGCCGCGGACGGCGGGAACACCTCCGGTTTGGGAGGGCGGACGGGGCCGAAGATGCTGTCGGCGAAGTCCGCGATGAAGAACCCGCTCGGGCGCTCAGGCCTTGGAGACGAGGTAGCTGGCGAGCCGGGTGATGACTTTGCCGTCGCGCGGATCATCGAAAAAGGAAATGGCGGGGGTGGGGTTGAACTCAAGCGCCACGAAGGCTCCCTCGGGCGTGCGCCGCAGGTCCACCGCCGTGAAGACCATGCCCAGCGCCCTGGCTCCCTTGAGGCACATCGCCCAGGCTTCCTTCGGCAGACGGGCGGGCTTCACCCGGTGCAGGTTCTGCCGCGCGTCCACCACGCCGTCCGTGGGGATGTGGAAGGCGGCCACGGGCTCTCCGTCGAGCACGTAGGCGCGGAACTCGTCGCCGGGGATCTGCTCCTGGAACAGCACGGGGCAGTTGGCGAGCAGTTGGAGCCGTTCGTCGGTGAGGTCCGACTCCTCCACCTTGCGCACCATCGCGCCGCCGCCCAGCGGCTTGTAGATGACGGAGCCGTGGCGCGCGACGAACTCGCGCACCGCGTCCGGCGACGCGGTGGCCAGGCTGCTGGGCACGGGGATGCGGTGACGGCGCAGCAGGGCCAGCTGCTGCAGCTTCAGGTAGTGCAGCTCCACCGCCTCCAGCGGGTTGACGAACGAGCCGCCGCGCCGGTGGAGCGAGCGCAGCACGGAGTGGAGGAACGACTGGCGCTCGCGCTCCGCCAGGTACTGCTCCTGCCAGCGCGGGAAGTTGCGGCTGGACAGGGCCTCGGCCTCGGGGACCGGGAGCGAGAGCCGCACGTTCTTCAGGTAGAACGAGCGCAGGTCGCTGAGACATTCACCGTCCCAGTGCACGTCGCCGTCCTCCCAGCTCAACGCGGCGGAGTCCGGGACCCGGTCCGTCTCCAGGACGACGGCTCGCGCGCGGCGACGCTCCACCGCTTCAGCGACGAAGCGGGTGGCGTCATCCGAACGCGAGCCGATGACCACGACCTTCTTGCGGGACGTCATGGGGACCGTGACTTCGTCCGCCGGTCGCTCAGACCGGGCTGTCCATCTTGACCTTCACGATGCCGCCATCCAGCGGCTTGAAGTCCGGCACCTTCAGCCCGCCGGTGGGGTCGTCCATCCGGATCTTCACGCGGCCCCCGTCCGGCAGCTTGAAGTCCGGCAGCTTCGAGCCACGGGTGGGGTCATCCATCATGACCTTCACCATGCCGCCACCGTGCTGCGGCTTGACGCTGGAGCCTTCCGTGTTGCCGCCACGCAGGGGGTCGTCCGCGACGATCTTCACGATGACGCCGTCGTCCGGGAACTGGAGGCCGGGGCCGCCCTCCGTGGTGCCGCCGCCACGGACCGGGTCGTCCGCGATGATCTTCACGATGACGTCGTCGTTCGGGTTCAGGATGCTGGCGTCCTTGGCCTTCACGAAGCTGTCCGCGATCTCGCGGGCCTTCGGGGTCAACTTCACCTGCTCGAAGGCGTCACGCACCTGGTTCTTCTGCTGGGGGCTCAGCTTGCCGGCGTCGGCACCCTGGAGCGCCTTCTTCAGGGCCGGAGCGCCCACTGCCTTGCCGTCCGTGCTGGCCGTCTTCAGAGCGGTCTTCAGCGACGACACGAAGCCCGTGGGGGATTTGATCTGGGTCATGGGAGTCCTTTGTGAGGGGTTATCGCCTCCTCGGGGCCCGGAGTTGCTTGATTCTCTGAAGGTGAGAGTCCCCGTGGAGTCCCAGGGACTTGCGCGCCGCCTGGCCGCCTGCTGACTCCCATCCGCACGGACGCGTCCCAACCCTTGAAGAGAAGGGGAGGAGACACCATGGCGACCCGAGAGGACGCACTGCTGGTGCGAGCCATCGCGGAGACCGTGCGGCCGCTCCAGGGGACGCGGGAAGACCTGGATCCGCTGATGGACCTGGTGGGCGACGCGCGGTGCGTGCTGATTGGGGAGGCGACCCACGGCACGCACGAGTTCTACCGGCTGCGCGCGCTGCTGACGCGGCGGCTCATCGAGGAGAAGGGCTTCAGCGCCGTCGCGGTGGAGGCGGACTGGCCGGACGCGTACCGCATCAACCGCTACGTGCGCGCGGTGGGCACGGACGTGGACGCGGTGGAGTCGCTCGCCGACTTCCAGCGCTTCCCCTCGTGGATGTGGCGCAACGCGGACGTGCTGGACTTCGCGGGCTGGCTGCGGACGCACAACGACCGGCTCCCGGTGCGGGAGAAGGTCGGGTTCTACGGGCTGGACCTCTACAGCCTCCATGCCTCCATGGGCGCGGTGCTGACGTACCTGGACCGGGCGGATCCCGAGGCCGCCAGGCGCGCCCGGCACCGCTACGCGTGCTTCGAGCACTTCGGGGAGGATCCGCAGGACTACGGCCACGCGACCACGCTGGGGCTGTCACCGGACTGCGAGCGGCAGGTCATTGCTCAACTGCGAGAACTTCAGCGGGAGCGCGAGTCCCTGCTGCACCGGGACGGGCACGCGGCGGAGGACGCGCAGTTCGAGGCGGAGCAGAACGCGCGCGTCGTCCAGAACGCGGAGGAGTACTACCGGTCCATGTTCCATGGGCGCGTCTCGTCCTGGAACCTGCGCGACACGCACATGGCGGACACGCTGGACACGCTGCGGGCGTTCCTGTCGCGGCGCTCCGGCGACGCGCGGGTCGTGGTCTGGGCTCACAACTCCCATGTCGGGGATGCCCGCGCGACGGAGATGGGGGGCGCGGGCGAGGTGAACCTGGGACAGCTGACGCGCCAGCGGCACCCGGGCGCGACGCGGCTCATCGGCTTCAGCACGTACCGGGGCACCGTCACCGCGGCCTCCAACTGGGGCGGATCCGCCGAGCGCAAGAAGGTCCGCCACGGGCTGCCGGGCAGCTACGAGTCCCTCTTCCACCAGGTCGGGATGCCGGGCTTCCTGCTGGACCTCCGCGAGCTGGGCGAGGCCGCCGGAGCGCTCCGGGAGCGGCGCCTGCAGCGGGCCATCGGCGTCATCTACCGGCCCCAATCGGAGCGCATGAGCCACTACTTCCACACCCGGCTGCCCGAGCAGTTCGACGCGATGTTGCACATCGATGAGACGCGTGCGCTCGAACCGCTGGAGCGCACCGCCGGCTGGGAGCGCGGCGAAGCGCCGGAGACCTATCCGACGGGCCTGTAGGCGCGGGCATGGCTTCCTCCCGGCTCCGGGGTACGGTCCCGGGCCCAGGGCGCGGAGGCTCTACGCCCGAGGGAGGAGCCCCATGCGGTGGTGGTGTCTCGCGCTGTTGCTTGCTTCCTGTTCGGCGCACCGGCCCTCTGGTGGCGACGCGCCGGACACCGCGACGGAGCGGGACCTGCGCGCCCGCGTCCACGAGGCGCAGGGGAAGGCGGCCACCGAGTCACGGCAGTGGGGCGTGGCGGCGGCGTCGTTCGCGCTGGCCCGCGCATCGCGGGACTCGCTCGCGGCGCAGTGGGGATTGGGCCGGGCGGTGGACCATGCCTCCACGCTGCGCTGGTCGCAGCGGATCACGGGCTCGGTGCTGGCCCTCGCGTTCACGCCGGATGGCCGGGTGCTGGCCTCCGGGCACTACGACTCCGTCGTGCGGCTCTGGGCCGTGGAGCGCGGCGAGCTGCTGGCGGAGCTCCGGGGACACACGGCCGAGGTCCACGCCGTCGCCTTCTCCCCGGACGGACGCTGGCTGGCTTCCGCGGGCAGACCCGGGGAGATCCGTGTCTGGGATTGGCGCCGGGGCCGGCAGCACGCGGTGATTCCGGGGCACACCGACGTGGTGCTCGGGCTGGCCTTCTCTCCTGACGGAGGGCGGCTGGCCTCCGGTGGCCTGGACAATGCGGTCCGCGTCTGGGACGTCGCGACCGGTGCTGAAACGCTGCGCTTCGAACATGACGACAACGTCATCGCCGTCGCCTTCTCTCCGGAGGGCGGACGGCTCCTGTCGACGAGCGCGGACCGGAGCGCCCGGGTCTGGGACCTGACGTCGCGCAAGGAGGTCCACCGCCTCGTGGGCCATGGGGAGAAGGTGGAGGCGGGCGCGTTCTCCTCGGACGGACAGCGCATCATGACGGCGGCGGGCGACCGCGCCGTGCGCTTCTGGGATGCGCGGTCGGGGCAGCTCGTGGACGTGCTGCGCGACTCCGGCAACGTCTCCGTCGCCGCCATCGACGGCGCGTTCCAGCTCCTGGTCCAGGGAGGGTGGGACGGGAGCGTGCGGCTCAGTGAGGGGCCCGGGGGCGCGCTGCTGGAGCGGCTGGATGCGCACCCCGCCGCCGTGATGAGCGTGGCCCTGGCTCCGGACGGACGCACGTTCGCTTCGGGCGGGATGGACGGAGTCCTCGACGTGTGGCGCCGGCCGGAGGTCCCCGCGGAGGCGCTGCTGCGCGGGCACTCCGTCTGGGTGGAGGCGGTCGCGTTCACCCAGGACCGTGAGCTCATCTCAGGCGGTGAGGACGGCTGGCGGCGGTGGCACCTCGCGGACACGAGCACGCCTGCCTCCGAGTCTGGCGCCACGGAGGCCGCGGTGTCCCTGGCGGTGAGCCCGGACCGCGAGCGCCTGGTGGTGGGCACGCTGAAGGGCAAGGCGTTGGTGCTGGAGGCGCGTTCGGGACGCGTGCTGCTGGAGCTGCCCGGGGTGAAGGGCTCCGTGCGCGCGGTGGCCTTCAGTCCGGATGGGACGCTCGTCGCGGTGGCGGGGGACCCGGACATCCAGCTCTGGTCCGTGGCCGACGGCCGGCCCGTGGGGCTGCTCCAGGGACATACGGCCAAGGTCTGGACCCTGGCCTTCGACAGCACGGGGCGCAGGCTCGCGTCCGGCGGCGCGGACAAGACGGTGCGCACCTGGGACGTGGAGCGCCGTCAGGCCCTGCTGCGGCTCGACATGGGCGAGCCCGTGCGCGCCGTGGCCTTCACGCCCTCCGAGCCCCACCTGGTGACGGCGGGCATGCGGCAGCCCATCCGCGTCTGGGACGTGGAGGAGGGCCGGCTGTTGCGGACGCTGGATGCGCACACCGTGGGCGTGCTGGCCCTGGCCGTGTCACCGGACGGGCGCTTCCTGGCGTCGTCCGGCGTGGAGGAGGTGGTGAAGGTCTGGGGCCTGCCCTCCGGAGAGCCGCTGGGGACCGTCACGGGGCAGCAGGGCTTCCTGTCGGCCCTGGCGTTCTCCCCGGACGGAGCGCTCCTCGTCTCCGCGGCCTCGGACCGGACGCTTCAGTTGATCCGCTTCCAGTCCATCGCCCATCCGCCCCCGGCGGGCGCGGGCCTCGAGGACCTCCTGCGCCGCTACGGGCTCGTGTGGGACGAGGCCCGCTTCCTCCTCCAGCACCGCTGACGGCGTCACACCAGCCGCAGGAAGCGGTTGAGGTCCCGGAACAGCCAGAGGGGATTGCCGTACCACACGGCCATCTCCAGCACCCCCGCCCAGACGACGAGCCCCAGGCGCACCGCCGTGGGCCAGCGTGGCACTCGCAGCACGCCCACGGTCAGCGGCACCAGCATCAGCGCGGAGGCATGCCACCAGTGGCGCGTGTCGATGACCGCGAGCACGACGCCCAGCCCCACCGATGCCGTCACCAGGCCATCCGCCCCGCGCCAGGACAGCGCCAGCACCGCCACGCTCAGGCCCATCACCAGGGCCACCGTGCCGGGCTCGCCCAGGATGGAGGGCGTGGCCGCGTCCGTCCGGGCGGCCAGCGGCGCCATCCATAGGAACGTGCGCACGCAGAGGACCCCGGCCGCCGCGACTCCGAAGAGCGTGCCCCACGGCCACTGGCGCGCCGGCCGCCCGCGCACCACGCGCCACAGCGCCACCACGCCCACGGCGATGAGGACGAGCGCCCGGTAGTGCAGCAGCGCCGCCACCGCCAGCCAGCGGAGCGCCACCACCGGGCGGTCCTTCGCGAGCGCCGCCAGCGCCAGCACCCCGCAGACGAGCCACGCGCCGTCATACTGGCCGTAGAGCGCCAGCCGCATCAGCTCCAGCCAGCAGAGGAACCCCACCGCCCAGCGGCCTCCCGCCGGGAGCCCGTCCAGCAGCCGCAGCGCCGCGTAGAGCGCCCCGTGCGCGAACACGAGCAGGTACAGCAGGCACAGCTGCCCGAAGGCCAGGGGCGACATGGGCACCCACTCGCCCACGAGCGCCAGGGGCAGGAAGAGCACCAGCGCCCCGGGCGGATACACGTAGGGCACGTCCAGCCATTCGTCGAGGGCCTGCCGGTAGGGGATGCCCTCGCGCAGCTCGCCCAGCGGCGCGGTGTAGAGGGCCTGGAGCCCGCGATGCAGCCCCACCCAGACCACGTACGGGTGGCGGACGTGATCGGTGTAGCCCTCCTTCAGCGTCCCCCGCGACGTCACCCCGGACAGGGGAACGGCGGACAGCAGGAGCAGCGACAGCAGGGCGAGCAGCGCCCACCGCGTAGCGGGATGTCGGACAAGGGTGCCGGGGCCTTCCATGGAGGACGTACCAAACCCCGCCCGGGCCCCGGGCTCAATCCTCGTGTGAATGCATGTCTGTGTATGAGCTGTAGAACCAAGACAGGCGTTATCTGCATCAGGTGATTTCTGCTGCCTCGTTAAGAGGGTTGTTACGAGATTTCTGCTATCGATTTGTTTTTGATGATGTTATGTCCAATGGCCGTCGGTCGCGGTGAGACCATCCGCCGATGGATCGCCGTGGGCCGGGCTTCAGAGGGGGAATCATGGGTAGAGACTGTCGCGGTACCGGAAGCACTCGATGACCGCCTGAACAGCTTCGCTGGACCGGGGCATGGCTGAGAACGCGCCAGCTCCTCCAGCCGTTTCGCAATCCATTGCCAGACCAGCCGTCGAAGGCCTTTCCCGGGGTCTCGCGCGCTGACGGACACACATATCCATTTGAAGGAAGCGGCCCTGCTATGTGCGGATTCATTGGCGTCTACCAGCGTTCCCCCTCCGGCTTCGACGAGCGGAGCCTCCTCACCGCGCTGACCACCCTCCACCACCGTGGCCCCGACGAGCGCAGCCTGTGGCATGACCCGGCCGGCCGCGCGGTGCTGGGCCACGTCCGGCTGAGCATCATCGGTCTGGACAACGGCCGGCAGCCCATCGTCGCGGACGAGGGCGACATCGCGCTGGTGGTCAACGGCGAGCTGTACGACCACGAGCGGATCCGCCGCGAGCTCCAGGCGCTCGGGTGCCAGTTCAAGACGGACTCCGACAGCGAGATTGCCCTGCACCTGTATCGCCGCTCGGGCCTGGCGGGCCTGAAGCAGCTGCGCGGCGAGTTCGCCATCCTGCTCTTCGACCGGCAGCGCCGCCTGATGCTCGCCGTGCGCGACCGCATGGGCATCAAGCCCATGTTCTACGCGCAGCACCGGGGCGCCTGGTACTTCGCCTCGGAGGTGAAGGCGCTCCTGGCCGCGGGCGTCCCGGCGGAGTGGGACGAGCACGCGTACGCGAGCCGCGCCTTCTACCTGCGCGATCACACGCTCTTCAAGGGCGTGAAGAGCGTGCAGCCCGGGTGCTGGGTGATGGCGGACAGCGGCGGCCTGCACCACGGCCGCTACTGGGACATGGAGTTCGCCCGCCAGGACGCGCCGGACCCCGCGGACGAGCAGGGCATGGTGGAGGCCATCCGCGCCGCGGTGGAGCAGTCCGTGCGCCTGCGCCTGCGCGCGGACGTGCCCATGGGCGTCTACCTGAGCGGCGGCATCGACTCCTCCGCCATGCTGGGCGTGGCCACGCAGCTGTCCGGCCAGCCGCTGGACGCGTTCAACCTGTCCTTCACGGACATGGATGACTACGACGAGAACAAGTTCGCGCGGCTGGCCGCGGAGCACAACGGCGCGCGCTTCCACACCGTGGCTGTGTCCCAGGACGACCTGGCGGACCACTTCGAGCAGGCGCTCTGGCACAACGAGACGCCGTTCTTCAACGCGCACGGCGTGGCCAAGTACATCCTCAGTGAGACGGTGCGCGACGCGGGCATGAAGGTCGTCCTCACCGGCGAGGGCGCCGACGAGGTGTTCGCCGGCTACCCGCACTTCCGCCGCGACATGCTGCTGTACAACCCGGAGCGGCAGGACCCGGCGCTCGTCACCAAGCTGCGCCAGCGCATCCAGGAGAGCGAGAACGGCTATGTCCAGCCGGACATGCCCCAGGACATCCACTGGATGGTCCAGCAGCTGTCCCACGGCGTGTCCTGGCTGGACAACCAGGCCGGCTGGTTCAAGGCGCTGGAGGCGCTCTACCGCCCGGACTTCCGCGAGCAGTTCGCGGGCAGCGACCCCTACCGCCAGTTCTACGACCGGTTGGATCACCGCAACCTGGAGGGGCGCGACCCCGTCCACAAGTCCATGTACCTGTGGGCCAAGTCGTACCTGCCCAACTTCGTGCTCACCACGCTGGGCGACCGCATGGAGATGGCCCACAGCATCGAGGGCCGCGTGCCGCTGCTGGACCACCACGTGGTGGAGCTGGCGTGCCAGATGCCCGTCTGGATGAAGGTGCGCGGCTCCACGGAGAAGTACGTCTTCCGCGAGGCCATGCGGCCGTACCTGCCGGACGCCCTCTACAAGCGCAAGAAGCACTACTTCCGCGCACCGCCCGCCACGCTCCAGCAGAAGGGCCGGCTGTACCAGCTGGTGCGCGACGTGCTGAACGGCTCGGAGCTGGACGCGCTGCCCTTCTTCGACCCGGCGCGCGTGCGCGGCCTGCTGGAGAAGCTGCCCACGCTGAGCGCGCATGAGCAGGGCCTGCTGGACCCCATGCTGATGGAGCTGACCAGCCTGTGCCTGTTGCAGAACCGGTACTCGCTGCGCGCGTCCACCAGCCAGCCCCTGTGGAGTGCCCGCGAGGAGGCGGCATGAGGGTCGCCATCATCGGCGCGGGCCTCAACGGGCTGGCCTGCGCCGTCATGCTCAAGCGGCTGGGCGTGGACTGCGTCGTCTTCGAGCGCGGCACGGGGCCCCGGGACTCCGGGACGGGCATCTACGTCTGGCCCCAGGCCATGCAGGTGCTGCGCTTCGTGCTCAAGGACCGCGCCTTCCTCTCCCGGGGGCAGCCCATCGAGTTCCTGGACACGCACGACAAGCACGGGCGGCTGGTCCACAGCCAGCCGGTGCGCCCGGCCGGGCTGGGGCTGCCCGCGCCCGCGATGATGTTCCTGCGCACGGAGCTCTTCCGCCTGCTCGCGGACCGCCTGGACGAGGACGACATCCACTACGGCATGGGCTGCGAGTCGCTGGAAAACGTGGGCGACCAGGTGCGCCTCACCTTCACCAACGGCCACCGCTTCGACTTCGACCTCGCGGTGGGCGCGGACGGCGTGTCGTCCACGACGCGCTCCTTCGTCAACCCGGGGCTCGTGCCCCATGACACGGGCCTCGTCGCCAGCCGGGGCGTGGTGAACTTCGACTCGCCGCTGCTGCATTCGGACCGGTGTCAGATCTTCACGTCGCGGCACTCGCGCGTGGTGACGTACCCGCTGAACAAGGCCACGTCGCTGCGCTACTGGTTCGCGGCCTACCAGCACCGCAACCAGCCGCTGCTGGACCGGCAGGGGCTGCTGGAGCTGTTCGCGCCGCTGCCCCAGGACCTGTTGCGGATGATGGGCCAGACGCCCGAGGAGGACATCCTCACCCACAAGCTCAAGGCGCTGACGGGCGAGGGGCAGTGGTTCCGGGGCCGGGTGGTGCTCCTGGGGGACAGCATCCACGCGATGCTGCCCACCCTGGGCTACGGGCTGACGCTGGGCCTGGAGAACGGCTTCATGCTGGCGCAGGCCCTGGTGGGGCACTGCGACGAAAGCCTGGAGGCGGCGCTCCAGCGCTATGAAATCCGCGCCGCGCGGCGCTCGCGGGAGATGCTCCAGGTGATGAACGACTTCACCCGGCTCTACTACTTCGAGCCGGAGGGAGAGGTGTCCCCCGCGAGGCTCGCGCCCATCGTCCAGCGCTTCCAGGAGCTGGCCCAGAGCACGGTGTTCTAGATGGACGCCACGACGGAAGACTTCCGGGGACGGGTGCGCACCTTCGTCAACGACCACGTGCGGCCCCACGTGGACGCGTGGGAGCGCGACGGCGCGTACCCGCTGTCACTCTGGCGGCAGGCGGGCAGGGCAGGCCTGCTGTCGCTGGGGCACTCCCCGGAGCGGCTCCCGGACGACCCGGGCGCGCTGGCGGTGCTGGTGGAGGAGCTGACCCTGGGCGGCTCTCAGGGCATCACCATGGGGCTCGGCTCCCACTTCGTCAGCCTCAAGGCGGTGCAGGGCGCGGACGCGGCGGTGGCGGCCCGGGTGGTGCCCTCCGTGCTCCGGGGCGACAAGAGCATCGTGCTCGCGCTGACCGAGCCGCAGGCGGGCTCGGACCTGCGCGCCTTCGAGTGCCGCGCCGAACCCCACGGCGACGGCCACCGGCTCACCGGCGACAAGCGCTTCATCTGCAACGGCGGCCGCGCGGACCTGCTCCTGGTGGGCGCGCTCCTGGACGGGGCCCTGGCGCTGTTCCTGGTGGAGGGCAACGCCCCGGGCCTGAGCCACACGCGGCTGGCGTGCCTGGGCTGGCGCAGCCTGCCGCTCGCGGCCCTGCGCTTCGAGTCCACGCCCGCGCGCCTCCTCATCCACGGCCGCGAGGCGGGACGGCTCCTCCAGCAGTGCCTGCAACAGGAGCGGCTGAACCTGGCGGTGATGGCCCTCGCCTCCGCGGAGCTGGCCCTTCGCGACACCGTGGAGCACTGCCGCGAGCGGCGCGTGGGGCCCGAAGCGCTCCTGGACAAGTCCGTGCTGCGCCAGCGCCTGGCGGAGCGGCACTCCGAATTGACCGTGGCGCGCGTCTTCGTGGAGCAGGCCGTGCGCTGGCAGGCGGAAGGACAGCTCACGGCGGCACGCGCCGCCATCGCGAAGAACACCGCCGTGGACGTGCTGGAGCGCATCGCGCACGACGCGGTGCAGTTGCACGGCGCGCACGGCTGCGTCGAACCCTCGCGCGTGGAGCGCATCTACCGCGACGCGCGCCTGCTGGGCATTGGCGGCGGCGCCCGGGAAGTCATGCTGGACATCATCGGACGGACCCTGTGACGAACGACACGACGACGGACCTGAGCGAGCACGCCCTGGCGCACTCCCGCGCCCTCCTGGAGCACGCCTACCAGCGCTACTGCGGCCTGGAGCTCTTGGAGCAGCGCCCCGGCTTCTGCAAGTGCCGCCTGCGCGTCACGGAGGCCATCGACAACCTCAGCCACACGCTGCACGGCGGGGTCATCTACTCCATGCTGGACGTGGTCAGCATGCTGGCCACGCTGCCCATGCTGGGGCCGGACGAGTACGCGCTCACCAGCAACTTCAACGCGATGATGCTGTCCGCCACGCCGCTGGGCACGGTGGTGGAGTTCGAGGCCACCGTGCTGCGCGGCGGCCGCAACGTCATCTTCACCCAGAGCCACGCCTGGAAGCTGGCCCCGGACGGCGCGCGCACGCAGGTGGCGTCCGCGCAGTTGAGCAAGCTGCGCATGCGCCACGACTGGCAGAGCAACACCCGCAAGGGCTGAAGTCAGGCGCCGCGCTTCGCCTGGGCGCCCAGGTTCCACCCGGGCTCGTCCGCGAAGCGCCGCGCCAGGAAGTCCATCCACGCGCCCACCTTCGGCGTGACGGTGCGCCCCTGCGCGTGCACGGCCCAGATGGACAGCTCCGGGAGCGTGTAATCATCCAGCACCTCCACGAGCTGTCCGTCCCGCAGCTCCTCCCACACGGCGAAGAGCGGGAACTGCGCGATGCCCGCGTGGCCCAGCACCGCCGTCTTCAGGGCCAGGCTGCTGTTGGCCTTCAGCGTGCCGGTGGTCTCCACCAGGGACTCCACGTCGCCCGGGCCGCGCAGGCGCCACGCGGCGCCGGAGGCCAGGTACGTGTACTGGAGGCAGCGGTGCTGGCGCAGGTCCTCCGGCCGGTGCGGCGTGCCGTGCCGGTGCAGGTACGCGGGCGTCGCGCAGATGACGCGGCGGCTGGACGCCAGCTTCCGCGCGAGCAGCGACGAGTCCGGTAGCTGCGCGATGCGGATGCACGCGTCGAAGCCCTGCTCCACCAGGTCCACCACCCGGTCATCCAGCTGGATGTCCAACTCAATCTCCGGGTAGCGCTCCAGGAACTCCGGCATGGCGGGCAGCACCCGCAGCAGCCCGAAGGACATGGGGATGCTCACGCGCAGCGGGCCGCGAGGCTTGCGGCGCAACAGCAGCACCTCCGCCTTCGCCGCCTCCAGCTCCTGCGTCATCCGCTGACACCGCGCCGCCAGCGCCCGGCCCTCCGCCGTGGGCGACAGCTTGCGCGTGGTGCGCTGCAACAGCCGCACGCCCAGCGCCTCCTCCAGCGCCATCACCTGCTTGCTCACGGTCGCCTTGGACAGCCCCAGCGAGCGCGCCGCCACCGTGAAGCTGCCGGTGCGCACCACCTCCGCGAACGTGAAATACGGCGCCACCTGCTCCATGGGATTGGTCACCTCCAGGAAACAATCCTTTTCCAATTGACGCGTAGTGTCCAGACGTCAACGCGCTCTATAGGAAAGTCATGGATTCCCCACGCACGGTGTTCCTGGGCCTGGCGGCGCTGCTGCTGACCGCGCTGTCCTGCACGCCGCAGACCGGTGACGTGCAGCGCGCGGAGCCGGCGGTCCTGTCGTCCAGGGTGCTGGCGTCCACGACGCCGGAGCCGTCCTTCCGGCTGCCCGTGCGCAAGGGGCCCCGTCCGGAGACGACGGACGCGCCGCCGGGGACGCCGCTGGCGCACCGGCAGCTGAGCCAGATTGCGCCCACGGACCTGCAGGAGCGCCTGTTCACCCGCGCCGCCGCGCTGCCGGACGTGCGCGTGGCGCCGAGCGGCATCTCCGTGCCGGGCGCGCGTGCCTTCTGGCTGCGGCCGGAGGCGTCGCGGGGGCCTCGCGCGGCGTTCCAGGTGGGGACGGAGTTCGCGCACATCCACCCGGCGGAGGACGGCAGCCTGCACCTGACGTTCCCTCCGGAGATGGCGCGTCGGGTGTTCCAGCAGGGCTGGGGCATGCCGCATCCGCGCTCCGGGACGCCCATGCTCTTTGGTCCACGCGACGAGGCCGAGCTGGAAGTCGTGTGGCAGCTGCTGCTGCGCTCCTACGCCTGGGCCCACGATGGCCAGGACGTGGGTGTGACGGTCGAATGACGCAACCTGAACGTGAGAAGAGGCACACCATGAAGATCCTTGTGACGGGCGCGACGGGCTACATCGGCGGGGCGGTCGTGGACGCGCTCAAGCAGGCGGGCCACCAGGTCCTGGGGCTGGCGCGCTCCGAAGACGCGCGCAACAAGCTCACCGCCCGCGGCATCCCGGCGGTGGCGGGCGACATGGCGGACGCCAAGGGGCTGGCCGCGCTGGTGAAGGACCTGGACGCGGTCGTCTGGACGGCCACGGCGAACAGCGAGGCCGTGGACGCGCCCGCCGTCGCGGCGGTGCTGGACGCGCTCAAGGGCACGAACAAGGCGTTCGTCTACACGAGCGGCGTCTGGGTGCACGGCGACACGCAGGGCGCCGTCGTCACGGAGGACTCGCCGCTGGCCGCGGCGGCGCTGGTGGCCTGGCGCCCGGCGGTGGAGCAGCGCGCGCTGAACACGCCGGGCGTGCGCGGCGTCGTCATCCGCCCGGGCATCGTCTACGGACGCGCCGTGGGCATCCCCTCCATGCTCACCTCCTCCGCGAAGCAGGACGGCGCGGCCCGCTTCGTGGGCACCGGTGAGAACCACTGGCCGGTGGTGTTCGTGGAGGACCTGGCGGACCTCTACGTGCGCGCCGTGGAGAAGGCCCCCGCGGGCACCGTGCTGGTCGCCGTGCAGGGCCCGGCCGTGAAGCTCAAGGACATTGCCCAGGCGGCCAGCGAGGGCGCGGGCGCGGGCGGCAAGACGGTGGCGTGGCCGCTGGAGGAGGCGCGCAAGCAGTTCGGCGCGTTCGCGGACGCGCTGGCGCTGGATCAGCGCTTCTCCGCCCAGAAGGCCCAGTCGCTGCTGGGCTGGACGCCCAAGGGCCCCGGCATCATCGACGAGCTGCGCAGCGGCTCGTACGCGCGAGGCTGACGCAAAGCGAAGGGGCCCGTCTCGCGCCGGGCCGCAATCCCAGACACCTCCGCTCACGTCCCCGGACACCGCGCAGCCCGCGGTGCACGGGAGACGTGCGCGCGAAAAAGAAGACATCTCGCAGCAAGTCGAGGGGGACATCATGCAGGCAGGACTGGAAGCAATCGGGGTCGCCGTACCGGACACCTACGTGGAGCTGGCGGACCTGGCCATGGCGCGCGGCGTGGCGCCCGGCAAGTACGTGGAGGGCCTGGGGGTGACGCGCATGGGCGTGCCCCTGGTGAACGA
This sequence comes from Corallococcus macrosporus, assembly GCF_017302985.1. NCBI lineage: Bacteria > Pseudomonadati > Myxococcota > Myxococcia > Myxococcales > Myxococcaceae > Corallococcus > Corallococcus macrosporus. The sequence continues at coordinate 202,921 of NZ_JAFIMU010000007.1, read as the reverse complement.
GGACACCGTGACGCTGGCGGCCCGCGCGGCGCGCATGGCGCTGGAGTCCGCGGGCTGCTCGCCGGAGGACGTGGGCCTGCTGGTGGTGGGCACGGAGACGGCGGTGGACCACTCCAAGCCGGTGGCCTCCTACGTCCAGGGGCTCCTGGGGCTGCCCACGCGCTGCCGCATCTTCGAGACGAAGCACGCCTGCTACGGCGGCACCGCGGCGCTCCAGATGGCGCTCGACTGGGTGCGCTCCGGCAGCGCGAAGGGCCGCAAGGCGCTCATCGTGTGCTCGGACATCGCCCGCTACGGCGTGGGCACGCCCGGTGAGCCCACGCAGGGCGCCGGCGCGGTGGCGATGCTGGTCTCGGACACGCCCGCGCTGCTGGCCCTGGAGGCGGGCAAGACGGGCGTCTACTCCAAGGACGTGATGGATTTCTGGCGTCCGCTGTACTCGAAGGACGCGCTGGTGGACGGGCACTACTCCGTGCAGTGCTACCTGGACGCGCTGGAGGGCGCGTACCGGGCCTACCAGGAGTCCGCCGCGGAGCCCGCGGGTGAGGGCGCGTACAGCGACCGCTTCGCCGCGCTCGTCTACCACGTGCCCTACGGGAAGATGTCCCGCAAGGCGCACCGGCACCTGCGCACGCTGGACGGAGACACCGCGCCGGACGCGAGCTTCGACCGGCTGGTGGGCAACAGCCTGGTGCTGCCGTCGCAGGTGGGCAACATCTACACGGGCTCCATGTACCTGGCGCTGGCGAGCCTCCTGTCCACGGCGTCCCAGGACCTCACCGGCCAGCGCGTGGGCCTGTTCTCCTACGGCAGCGGGTCCTGCGCGGAGTTCTTCAGCGGCGTGGTGCAGGCCGGCGCGCAGGAGCGCGTGAAGGCGCTGGGGCTGGAGGCCCGCCTCACCCGCCGCCGCGCGCTGTCCATCCCCGAGTACGAGGACGTGATGCGCGCGCGCGAGCACCTGGACGAGCGGCCCGCCGCGGACGCCGCCGGCTCCGGCTTCCGCTACCAGGGCACGCGCGACCACAAGCGCATCTACGCCACCTGAAGCCACCGCACTTCTTCCCCCCCGTTGGAGACACGCACCATGACGTCGTTCCTCAAGTCCCTGGCCCTCGTGGCCGCCCTCGCCGTGCCCTCGCTGGCCGGCGCCACCGCGTACGACATCCACCCGACGAACTCGTCCGCGCTCTTCTCCGTGAAGCACATGATGGTGTCCAACGTGCGCGGCTCCTTCTCCAAGGTGACCGGCACGGTGCAACTGGACGAGAAGGACCTGACGAAGTCGTCGGTGGAGGCGGTCATCGACGCGACCACCGTCACCACCAACGACGCCTCGCGCGACGAGCACCTGCGCGGGCCGGACTTCTTCGACGTGAAGAAGTTCCCCACGCTCACGTTCAAGTCCACGAAGGTGGAGAAGTCCGGCGACGGCCTGAAGCTGACGGGCGACCTCACCATCCGCGGCGTGAAGAAGCCCGTGGTGTTGCAGCTGGACGGCTTCGACGTGGAGTCGAAGGACCCGTACGGCAACGTCAAGCGGGGCGGCACGGCCACCACGAAGATTGCCCGCAAGGACTTCGGCCTGAAGTGGAACGCGGCGCTGGAGACGGGCGGCGTGGCGGTGGGGGAGGAGGTCTCCATCACGCTGGAGATCGAACTCGTGAAGAAGCAGCCGGCGCAGCCGGTGAAGTCGGCCGCGGGCAACACGCCCTAGCCACGTCTGGCACCGGCCTGCGGCGGTGCCGCCTTCCCAGGGAGTGGCGTCATGGCGCGGACCAACGGACATCCCCCGGCCAGCCGGCGGGTGGGGCTCGACAATCGGCGGCGGCAGTGTGCCGCCTGTGGCGGACAAGCACCCGCGGACTACCGGGCCCGCCGCAACGTGGTGACGCTCAACGGCGTCGTCGCGCTCAAGGTGCAGGTGCGGGTGTGTCACCGCGAGGGCTGTCCGCTGCGCCAGAAGGCCATCCGCGCGGAGGAGGAGGGGCTGTGGGTGCTGCCGGAGCACGAGTTCGGCCTGGACGTCATCGCCCTCATCGGGGCGCTGCGCCACCAGGAGAAGCGCAGCGTGCCCGCCATCCACGCCGCCCTGCGCGCCCGGGACGTGCCCATCTCCGAGCGCAGCGTCTCCAACCTGCTGGAGCGCTATGACGCCCTGCTGGCGCCACGCTCACTGGATCCCGCGCGCCTCCAGGCCGTGACGCGCAGGCTGGGCCGCGTGGTGCTGGCCCTGAGCGGCCTGGTGCCGGAGGCGGGCAACGCCGTGCTCTGGGTGGCGCGGGACTGTCTGTCTTCAGAAGTGCTGGCGGCCTGGAGCCTGCCGGAAGCGCGGGCCGGCGACCTGGTGGAGCAACTCCAGACGCTGGTGCGCGCGCTGGACGTGCCCGTCGTCGGCGTCGTCTCCGATGGGCAAGACCCCATCGTCCGGGCGGTGACGGCGGCGCTGCCGGACGTGCCGCACCAGCTTCGGTCCCCGCATGGCCGGTTCGATGCCGCCTGTCCGCCGTCCACCGCCGGGGCCGCGAGCGAGCCGGAGCCTGACTGTGCGCCGCGCTCCGGCGCGGAGAGTTCATCCGCTTCCTTAGAAGCACCAGGGGTTCCGGAGCGCACGCTGAGTGCTCCGTTGTGCATGGCCCTGGGCCTGGGCCGGGAGCTGCTCGAGTTCGGCGCCAGCTGGGCGTCCCCGGTCCCGTGACCTTCGTCTTTCCCTTCCTCTCTCACGCAGTCCTCCGTCATGAACCCTCTCATCCGCTGTCTCAGCGCCGCCGCGCTGCTCTTCGCCGCCCCTCGGGCGCTGGCCGTGGAGCCCGCGCCGCGTCCTCCGAGCTCGCTGCTCTATGAGACGTATGCCTTCTCCGGGACGCTCAACGGGCAGCCCACCACGGTGTTCGCGCCCGCGATCTCCGGCTCCATTCCCCTGTCGGAGCGCCTGAGCCTCAGCGCCGCCTGGCTGTTCGCCTACGCGCCGTCGCGGGCGGGAGGCCCCACCGCGTTCCAGGCGGGCAACCCGTCCGTGGGCCTGGGCGGCGTGCTGCACGACGACGGCGCGCTGAAGGTCCGCGCGGGTGGCAACCTGGTGCTGCCCTTCACGCTCATCACCGACCCGGACGACTTCGGCACGGCGCTGCTGCGGCGCGCGGCCACGCTGCGCGGCAACAGCGGCTTCAGCCTGGTGTCCCCGGGACTGCTGGGCCTGACGCCCTGGGCGGACGTGACGCTGCGCCAGGGACGGTGGCGCTTCGGCCTGGACGGGCGCGTCCCCATGTCCGCCCAGCTGTCGGAGAAGCGCGGCCAGCGGGTGGACGCGGTCTTCCAGGGCTCCGGCACCGCGAGCGTGGACCTCACCTCACACGTCCTCCTGGGCTCCACCTTCCAGGCCATCTTCGTCTCCACGGCGGCGGAGGGCGCGGACCCCACCTTCCTGGCGCTCATCCCGCATGTCCGGGTGTACGGCTCGGCGGGCTTCGTGGAGGGGCGGCTGGTGATGAACCTGGACGCGCCGCTGGGCTTCGCCTTCTCCGACAACGGCCTGTGGGCCGCGGCGCTGGCGCTGGGCACCACCTTCTGACGGACGCCCTGCCATGAACAGCCCCACCCTTGTCGGAACCCGGCTGCGCCAGCTGGGAGACGCGCCGCTGCTCCTGCTGGTCGCCACCGGTGTGCTGCTGGGCAGCATGCTCCCCATGTCGCGCGTGGCCCGCGCGGAGGGCTGGTCGCCGCTGGCTTTCGCCTTCTGGCCGGCGCTGGGCAGCGGCCTCGCGCTGGCGTTCGCGGGAGCGCGCGGCTCCGCCACGGCGCCGGAGGCCCGGCCCGTGCTGACCTACAGCCTCATCGCCGGGGTGCTGAGCGTCGCCGTGCCCAACAGCGTCACGTTCATCGTCATGCAGAGCGTGGGCACCAGCGTGACGTCGCTGGTGTACACGCTGCCGCCGCTGTTCACGTATGCCTTTGCCTGGGGCCTGGGCATCGAGCGCTACCGGCCCCTGCGGCTGGCGGGCATCGTGGTGGGGCTGGGGGGCGCGGCCCTGCTGGTGCTGGGGCGGGGCATGGCGGGCGGCTCGGGCTCCGCGTGGTGGCTGGCGCTGGCGCTCTGCACGCCCATCAGCATCGCGGCCGGCAACGTGTACCGGAAGCTGCGCATGCCCAAGGGCGCGTCCGCCAGCCTCCTGGCCGGCGGCATGCTGCTGGGCGGGGCGCTGGCGCTGCTGCCGCTGCTGGCGGCGAACGGCGGGCTGACCCGCCCGGGCATGGCGGGCTGGACGGTCATCCTGGCCCAGTGTGTCTTCACCAGCCTGGGCTACCGCGTGTACTTCCACTTCCAGCGCGTCGCGGACCCGGTGTACTTCAGCCAGTTCGGCTACGTCGTCTCCGCGACGGGCGTGCTGTCCGGGCTGCTCTTCTTCAACGAGCACCTGACGCTGCCCATGCTGCTGGCCATCGGCGTCATCCTGGCGGGCATCGCCATGGTGAACGCCCGGGCGCCCTGAGGGCCTGGACGCCTCAGGCGCTGGCGGCCACGCGCGCGCGCAGGTCCTGCTTCATGCCCAGGGAGAAGAGCACCAGGGTGAGCAGGTACACGGGCTCGATGAAGAAGAGCAGCGGGCCGCCCAGGGACAGGCCGTGGGTCTTCTTCTCGAAGACGACGTGCGCGCCCACCACCAGCGCGAAACGGAAGACCATGACGCCCAGGGCGATACCCGCGGCCGTCCCCGTGGGCAGCCCGGCCACGGCCTGGGCGGAGAGGAGCGTGGGGATGAGCGGCAGGGCCATGAGCAGGCCGGCGGTCCACTCCAGCGTCACGGCGTACAGGGCCACCGCGGCCACCAGCAGGTGCGCGGCGGTCAGCGGCGTGCCGGGCACGCGCACCCAGCACAGGGGCACCAGCAGGGCGAAGGTGAAGAGGTAGGCCCCCACGAAGTGCACGGCGCGGCTGACGCCGTTCTCGTGCAGGGGCATCCAGACGCGCAGCTTGTCGGCGAAGCTCATGGGGCCCCAGGGTAGGCCATCCGCGCCCCGGATGCCTCCCTCCTGCCGGGGTGAAACCCGGAGGGCCGCAGCGCATCTGGGGGCGCGAACCCGAATCGGAAGAAGGGGCGGACCATGAGAATCCTTGTGACGGGCGCGACGGGGTACATCGGTGCGGCGGTCGTGGACGCGCTCAAGCGCGCGGGCCACCAGGTGGTGGGGCTGGCACGGTCGGACGACGCGCGGAGCAAGCTGGCCGCCAGGGGCGTCCAGGTGGCGCAGGGCGACCTGAAGGACCCGGCGGGGCTGGCGGCCGTGGCGAAGGACGTGGACGCGGTCCTCTGGACGGCGACGGCCAACGACAAGGACGTGGACACGCCGGCCGTGGCGGCGGTGCTGGGCGCGCTCCAGGGCACGAACAAGACGTTCCTCTACACGAGCGGTGTCTGGGTGCACGGCCACACGCAGGGCGTCGCCAACGAGGACTCGCCGCTGAACGCCACGCCGCTCGTCGCGTGGCGCCCCGGCGTGGAGCAGCGCGTGCTGAACACCCCGGGCGTGCGCGGCATCGTCATCCGTCCGGGCGTCGTCTACGGGCAGGGCACCGGCATTCCCGCCATGCTCACCGGGTCCGTGAAGGACTCGGGCGCCGTCACCTACGTGGGCACGGGTGAGAACCACTGGCCGGTGGTGTTCGTGGAGGACCTGGCGGACCTCTACGTGCGCGCCGTGGAGAAGGCCCCCTCGGGCACGGTGCTCCTGGCCACGCAGGGCAAGCCCGTGAAGGTGAAGGACATTGCCCAGGCGGCGAGCGAGGGAGCGGGCGTGGCCGGCAAGACGAAGGCCTGGCCGCTGGAGGAGGCGCGCAAGCAGTTCGGCCCCTTCGCGGACGCGCTGGCGCTGGATCAGCAGTTCACGTCCCAGAAAGCGGAGAAGCTCCTTGGCTGGGCGCCCAAGGGACCGAGCCTCCTCGAGGAGCTGCGCACCGGTTCCTACGCGCGCCGCTGAACGCGAGCGTCAGGCCGTGGCGTTCAGCGCCGCGTTGCGCGCGGCCGCCGCGGCCTGATCCAACCTGGAGCCCACCGCGATGTAGCCGGGGTGGCGCACGTAGTCCGGGAGCACGTCCTCCGACGTGCGCTCGTGGCGCATGTTGAGCGGGTGGAGTCCTGACGTCACCAGCGCCAGCCGCTGCGCGCGCCAGGACAGCCCCGCCTCCTCCATGACACGCGCGAGGTCGGTCATCCGCTGGACGCGGTCCGCCTGCTCCAGCACCGCCGGCCGCATCGCCTTCGTGTAGCCGGGCTGGGGCTTGTAGTCCTTGCGCAGCTGGTTCAACCGAGCCCGCCGCCGAGCCGCGAGCAGCTCCCCGAAGCGCGCCTCGGAGGCCGTGAGCAGCTCCAGCGCCTCGCGCCCCATGGCCTCGTGGAAGACGGCGGTGCGGTCGTCGCGCGGGACCTTTAGCTCCAGGAACCGCACGGAGTCGCGCGTCGCCTCCAGCAGCTCGCGCTCCGCCGCGTCCACGGCTGGAACCGCCACCTTCCGGGGAACCTCCACCGGGACGAAGACCTCCCGCGTGCCCGTGGCGTCGCCGTCGAAGCGGAATGCGTAGCCCGTCTCCCGGTCCCCGAAGACGAGGACGAAGTCCGGCAACCGGGGCAGGGGAGGGGGCGGCGCCTGGAGGATCCAGTCCGCCGGGTCGCTGTCCGTGAGCACGCGGAGCGCGACGAGCCCGCGTGCCTTCATCACGTCCAGCCAGACGTAGAACGACGGCTCGAAGCCGCCGTCCGGCAGGGCGAAGCCGCCGAAGTCGTCCGGCCCGCGCACGAGCGCCGCGCCGCCGGGATCGTCAATCACCTGCGCCCGCAGGTCGTGTCCCCGCAGCCGCGCGTTTCCGACGACGGCGAGCTGCGGGAGGTAGTCGTTGCGCGGCAGGGGCACGGCGGCCTCGGCTCAGCCCTGGGTCGCCTTGAGCACCTTCGCGATGAGCGCCGCGTCCGACACGCGGTCGTACTTGAAGGGCTGCCCGACCACCGCCTGGTAGCGGTAGACGGTGAAGGGGCCCTTGTCCTCGCTGGCGTGCTCCGGCACGAGCACCGCGAAGCTCTCCTTGCCCACGCCCACCACGTCGATGCAGCGCAGCCGCTCCAGCTTCCCGGCTGGGTCTCGCAGGTTGTAGACCTCGTCGATGCCGAAGCCGGCCACGCCCTCGACCTCGGGCTCCTTGGGCAGGTGCTTGCGCAGCACGGCCACGACCTGGCCCAGGTAGTCCCGGGCAGCGGTGGGCGTGGCGGGCAGCTCCTGGCGCTTCGCGTCCTCACGCGCCAGCGACACGAGCGTCGCGGACGGCACCTTCGCGTCCGCGAGCACGGCCTCCAGCCCTTCGAGCCCCGTCCGCACCGGGATGGCGTTGAAGCCCAGCGCGTGCTGGATCTGGTCCTCCACTTCGGACAGGGCCCCGTTGGGGGCGCAGAAGGCCTCCAGGAAGGTGCGCGCCTTCTCCAGCGCGGGCGCCTTCTGGAGGGCCTCCATGCGTGCCTTGAGCTCTTCGAAGCGGGCGCTTGCCTTGGGATCGGCGTTCATGGGGAGGTTCGCCTCAGGGACCAGGGAAGGCGGTCAATACCATCACCTGCGGCGGGGTGCCGTCGATGAGGCGCAGCCGGATGTTGTAGCTGCCCGCGGTGGCGGCGGACACCGTCCGGTTGCCCGCCGTGTCCACCGTGGCCGTGAAGCCCTTGCCCACCGTCACGCCAGGGGGCGCGGGGATGTTCAGGCGGTCGCTGTAGCCGTACAGGGCGAGCTCGTCCTTGATGGTGCTCCAGTTGTCGGCGACGTACTTGTTGATGGTCGCGTCCATGGTCGCGTCGCTGGACCACTGGAACGAGTTGTTCTCGATGCTCCCCCAGCCGTCGCCCGTGGTGACGCGGCTCTCGATGGTGCGGGCTCCGGGAGGCGCGTCCACGACGTTCGTGGGCAGCGCCGCGCCGTGCCGGTCGATGGTGTGCGCGTTGTGGGCGGCGCCGTGGGCCGCGTCGTTGGCGTTGACGTTGAGCGTGGGGCCGTTCGGGAACGCGTCCGCCAGCTGCTGCTCGCGGATGACGCCGCGGCGCAGGATCTCCGTCTGGGCCTTCTCCGCGCGGACCCGGGCGTACTGCTGCGTCTCCACGGGCACCTTCTGCCCGGTCGTCGGATCCACCCGGGTGAAGGGGCTCGGGTCCATGTCCCGGTTGAGCTCCGCCTGGGTGCGCGTCTTCGGGTCGTAGGTGCGCTCCGCGTACGCGCGGTGCCCGTCCGCCTGGCGGGCCTTGAACTGGGGCTTCGTCTCCGTCGGCAGGCGCGGGTCGTTGATGGCGGCCTGCTCCGCCGCGTTCATCGGGGCCGTCGGGGGCGGCTGCACCTGGCCCACGGTGTTCACCGTCTTGCCCACGTCCGGCCAGTCCGGCGTCGCGGTGGGCGTGCCGTGCATGGCCACGGAGCCCGTGCCCGGCGCCAGCGACTCCAGCCGCTTCGCGTGGAATTCAATCTGGAACTCCACGTTGGCGATGTCGCGCTGGAGCGCCGCGCGCTCGGCGACGGTGGCCGCGGAGGGCTTGCCGCTCATGCTGGCGATGCTGTCGTCGATGCGCTGCTGCGCCGCCTCCAGGCCGCCGAGGATGTTCTTGAGCTTCTGCACCTCCAGCTTGGACTCGAAGCCCTGCGTGCCGTAGCCCGGCGTCTTGGTGAGGGCCTGCTGGACGCGGTCCTTGAGCTGGCGGATCTGCCCGGTGGGCCCCTCGTACTTCTGGAGCAGGCGGGCCGTGTCCTGGTGCGCGGCGATGTCCGCGGGCGTGGCGAGCGGCCCCGCCTCGATGCGCACCTGGCCGTTGTCGTAGCGCACCTTGGTGGTGTTGCCCGGCAGGTCCGGGTTGCGCAGCACGGGGATTTCGCGCGGCTTGAGCAGCTCGCCGCCCTTGGCCAGGCCGCCGCTGACGATGCCGCCCGTCACCGCGCCCACGGTGCCGTCCGTCACCGCGCGGGTGGCCACGCGGCCCATGCCCGTCAGGGCGCCGTCCTTCCACGTCTCGCTCTGCGTGGCCGCGTCCGTGGCGCCGCCCGCCGCGCCGCCGATGGCGCCCTCCTTCACGCCCTGCTTGATGGCGGCGCGCACCGTGCCTTCCGTCGTCTCGCGCACGGCCGTGCGGGCCGCGGCCTCCGTGGCGGTGGTGGCCGCGGCGCGCGTGCCGCCCGTGACGGCGCTGGCGCCCTTGCCAATGGGAATCACGGCCGTGCCGCCCTCCACGGCGCCGATGAGCGCCTGGCGGCTCAGGTCCTGCGCCCCGGCCGCGTCGCCCTGGATGGCGGCGTACGTCGCCGCGCGCGTGGTGGCGCCCACCGTCGCGTACCCGGCGATGGCCAGGGGCGTGGCCGCGCCGCCCGTCGCGACGACGGCCACGGTGGTGGCGGCGACGACGGCCACGGTGGCGGTGGTCTCCGCCAGCGAGTCCTTGGCGGACTGCAGCGCCGTCAGGTCGTCCGTGGCGTAGCCCGTCAGCGTGTTCGCGCGCTGGGTGTCACCCGCCTGGATGGCCGTGTCGGCGCGGGCCAGGTTGCGGTTGAGGATGTCGTTGTCGGACTCGCCCTTGGTGAGGTGCTGGATGCCGTCCAGCAGGTTCACGCCGAAGCCGGACTCGTTGGACTGGACCTCGCGCAGCCGCCGCACGCGCTCCTGCGCGCCGTTGGGGTCGTTGGGGTCGATGGCGCCCAGGTCGTAGTCCTGCTTGAGCAGCTCCAGCTCGTCGCGGCCGTCCAGCTCGCCGTCCAGCTCCGCGCGCAGGTCCTTGCCGTACTTCTGCTGGTAGGCGGCGGCGACGGCGTCCAGGTCCGTCTTCGACTTGCCGGCCAGCGCGGAGCGGATGGCGTCCTCGTCCGTGCCCAGGCCGTCCATGGCCAGGTGCAGCCGCTCGGCGGTGGCCTCCGCCTGGCCCTGCTTGTCGTTGGCGGCGGGCGGGTTGAGCAGGCGCATCGTGACGTCGCGGTCGCCGCGGTCCCAGCCTTGAATCTGGCTCTCCAGCGACTTGCCCGTCTGGCGCTGGTACTCGGCCTTGATGGCGGCGAGCTCGTCCTTCTCCTTGCCCTGGAGGATGTCGCGCACGCCGCTCTCGTCGGCGCCGAAGAAGCCGTTCATGGCCTCGCGCAGCCGGGCCGCGTCCGCCTGGGCCGGGTTGCCCTGCATCAGGCCGATGGCGCGGTCGTACTCCTCGGTGGACAGCTCGTCCTTGAGCTTCGCCTTGAGCCCCGCGTCCTGCGCGAGGACGGCGCGCTGCTCCGGGGTGGCCCGCTCCAGGCGCTCGAAGATGCGGCCCTCGTCGGTGCCCCAGCCGGCCATGTCCTCTTCCAGGCCGGCCTTGAGCGCCTGCGTCTCCAGCGCGTTCGCCTCCGCGGGCGTGGAGGCCTGTCCCGCGCCGAGCATGCTCCGGGCGCGCGCCAGCTGCGCGCCGTCCATCTCCCGGCTCAGGCGGGCGAGCAGCACGTCCTCGGGCTTCTGGCCCGCGGGCGTGCCGCCGTGCAGGTCCGCGAACTGCTGGGCGATGGCGTGGCGCTCCGCGGGGGAGCGCTTCTCCAGCACCTTGAGCATGTCCTCGTTGGAGCCGAAGACGCTGTCCATCTCCGACTGGAGGTTGACCGCGTCGCTCTTCGCCGCGTTGCCCTGGAGCAGCCCTTCCGCGCGCTGCAGGTCGGAGCCGCCCAGCTCGTCGCGGATCTTGGCGTCCAGGTTCTTGCCGTAGTGGTCCTGGTAGGACTGGCGGATCATCGCGATTTGATCCGGCGTCTTGCCCTCCAGCGTCTTGAAGATCTTGTCCTCGTCGGTGCCCCACCCGGTCATGCCGCCGTCCATGGCCTCACGCAGGGCGCTGGCGTCCTTGTCCGCCTGGGCCTGGGTGTACGGCGGGGTGGCGGGCGCCTGAGGCTGAGCGGGGGCCGGCGGACCGATGACGGTGTTGCGCTGCGGGACGGCGTTCGCGGTCGTCGCTGCGGCGGCGGCCTTCGCTGCGGCGGCGGCCTTCGCGGCGGCGGCGGCGGCAGCGGCGGCCGCGCCCGGCGACGCGCTGGTCCGGGCCTGGGGGCGCGGCTCGAAGCTGGAGCTGTCCCGGGGCGCGGGCTTGGGAGCCGGAGGCGGCGGGGGTGGAGGGGGAGGAGCGGGCTTGGGCGCCGGCGGCTGCTGCGGGAGCGTGCGCGGGAGGCCGTTGTTGCGAGGTCCGTCGATCGCCATCGTCTGTCTCCGAAGACTGCTCTGCCCTCGGTGGGTCCAAAATGCTGGCGCCCTGGAACCGCGGCGTCCCCCGCCACCGGGTGCAATCCTTTTCCCTATTATCGCACCAGCCCGGCCCCGGGTTGCCGGATGACCCGGCGGACCGGATTTTCAGGTGGGCATGCGCCTACACGGTGCGAGCCGCACGCAGACGGGGCGGGGTGAAGGACAGCTCGCGGACCTGGAGCCGGGAGGTGGTGAACCCGTCGAAGCGCTTGGGCGCGTCCTCGGTGCCGGCGCGGACGGCGACGTGGGACTCCACGTCCAGCTCCAGGCGGACGGGCCACAGCCGGTCCAGGGAGAGCATGCAGCCGCCGTGGCCCTTCGCCTCGGTGTGCATGGTGGCCTCGCCCTTCTCACCCGGGGGCGGGCGGAGCGAGGCGGGGACGGGCTGGGGCGTGCGCGGCGTCTCCATCTGGAGGCGCAGCCCCACGGACAGGCCCTCCAGGCTGCGCAGTTCCACGCGCGTGGTGGCTCCGGTGAGGGCTCCGCTCCCCGCGCCCTGCTGTTCCCAGCGGGCCCCCACGCCCACGGCTTCGGTGGGCAGGAAGCTGCCCAGGTCCTTGAGAAGGCCCGCCAGCTGCTGCATCTGACCGCGCACGGGCGCGGCGAGGTCCGCGGGCAGCTTCCACTCGAAGCCGCTGGAGCGGCCGCGCGGATCCACCTGGCCTTCGCCCTTCAGGCCGGGCAGGGGCGACAGCTGCGCGCGCGCCGCCTCCACGGTGCGCACGGGCGTGCGCGCGGCGACGAGCAGGTCCACCTCCTCCAGCGTGAAGCGGTAGCGCGCGGCGCCGTCCGGGAGCACGCGCAGCACCTCCACGGCCATCACCATCTGCACGCCCGGCATGGGGACGCCGGGCCTGCTGCGGCCCGCGTCGCGCAGCATGGTGGTGGTCTCCGAGCGAAGGCCAATGCGCTGCACCCCGCCGAACAGGGGCCGCAGGAGGAGGGGCTGCTGAGGGGCCTGACCGCGATGCAGGACGTGCATGGGCCAGGACTCTATCCGCGCCGCGCCGCTTGTGAATCCAGACGCCGCGGGAGGCGACGCGCGTCTGTGTTTGCCAGGGGGTGCGCGCCTTTCTTGCGCGTGCCTCCGCAGGAATTGCGCGGACGCGAAACCCTCCAGGGCGCCGTGGGGCTGGCGCCGTTGATGCAATGGAAGGGGGCGCGGTCTTCGGACCGGAAGGGGCACACCATGGCTGAGAACACCCTGAAGCAGATGCCGAAGCTGGAGATGGTTCGCACGCTGCGCGACGAACTGCGGTTGAAGATGCACCTCGCGGGGATGGAGGTCCGCGAGCGCTGGCAGATGCTGGAGCCGCAGGTGCGGGAGGCCGAGCAGCGGGCCGACGAGATGACGCGGGAAGGGCAGTGGCTGATGGATGAGCTGCTGCGGCACCTGCGCGAGCTGAACAAGGAGATCCACGAGCACCGGGACGGGCGCGCCGCGCCCCGCCGGTGAGCGCCCGCGGCCTGCCCCGGCGGTCGGGTTCCCTCATGCGCTTCCCGCACCGGCTGCTGCTCTCCCTGTGTCTGTGTCTGGGGCCTCCTGGCGCGCTGGCGCAGGATGGGCTCGCGCGGATGGGCGTGGCGTCCGGGGAGCGTGCCCGGCAGGCCGCCCAGGCCGGGCTGCGCCTGCGGGAGAACGAGGAGGCGGCGCGCATCGAGGCGGCGGCGCGCGATGACGTCGCGGAGCTGCTGTCGCGCGGCACGCGGAACCCGGGCCCGGAGACAGAGCGGGACGTCGCGCCGCTGCCCGAGCGCGACCGGCGGCGATTGGAGCGGGAGCTGGCGGCGCTCGATGCACGGGTGGCCGCCCGGGCCGACCAGCGTGCCCGGTGGCTGCTGGCCGCGGGGCTGGAGCTGGACCCCGCGCTCCGGCGGCTTCCGGGGGACCCGCCCGAGCCGTGGCTCGCGGACGTGACCCTGGACCCGGCCCCCCTCCTGGCGCGCGTTCACGACGCCTCCAGGCGCGAGCTGGTGCGCGCATACGTGCGTGAGCACGCGGGGCTCCAGGCGCGGCTCGCCACGCTGGCGGCGCTCGTGCCCGTCCAGGCGGAGGCGTTCGCCCGGGCCCGGGGGGGACTGGTGGAGGGCCGGGTGCCGCTGGAGGACGTGCTCGCGCTCCTGCGCGCGAACCAGGCGCTGGAGCTGGAGGTGCTCGCCCTGCGGGTGCGCCGCGAGCAGAGCGTTCAGGAGCTGGCGGCGCTGCTGGCGTGCACCCCCGAGGCCGTCGTCGTCACCGGCGCCCGCTGAAGAAGCGCGAGCGCCGGGGATGTCCGCGCTTCTCAGCGCACGGGCGGACGCAGCACGAGCACGGGCCGGCGGCTCTGGGCCAGCACCTTGCGCGCCACCGACCCGAGCAGCGCCTCCTTCATGCCCCCGTGGCCGCGCGAGCCCAGGCAGACCAGCTCCGCGTCCATCCGCTCCGCGGCCTGCACGAGCGCGAGCGCGACGTCCTCGCCGTGGAGGACCTCCAGCCGCGTGGTGACGTTCCGGGTGTCCAGCCCCCGCGGCACGCGCTCCATCAGGCGCTGCTTCAGGTCGCGGTGGAGGTCCGCGCCGGCGCGTTCGGGGACCACCGTCACCAGGTGCACCTCCGCGCCCGTGGGGGCCAGCGCGAAGGCGAACGGAATGGCCTCGTCCGCGAGCGGCGACAGGTCCGTGGCCACCAGCAGCCGCCGCACCTGGGGCAGCGGCGCCTCGCCACGGGAGGCCGCGGGCGTCACCGGCACCACGGCCGCCGCCATGGGCGCGAGCCGCAGGGCGTGGTGCGCCACCGAGGCCAGGTTGCCCAGGACGTTGTGCGGGTGCGTTCCCACCACCAGCAGGTCCGCCTCCGCCTCGCGGGCCAGGTCCACCAGGTGGTCCGCGGCGCGCCCCACCGCCATGCGCAGGTGCACGCGCGGCGCGGCGCCGGTGTCCGGGGCCGCCAGCGCCGAGATCTCCCGGTGGAGCACCTCCTCGATGCGGGGCGCCACCTCATCCAGGTTCATGGGCGTGGGCAGCCCCAGGCGCCGGCACTGCTCGAAGGCGTAGTAGACGTGCCCCGCCAGCAGCTCCAGGGGCCCATCCGCGGCCAGCTCCGTCAGCCAGCGCCGGGCGGCCTCGCTGCCGTGGGAGCGGTCCACGCCGAACATCACGCGCAGGGGCCGGGTCCCTCCAAGCCAGGCCTCGAAGGGCGCGGCGTCGCGCACCCGCAGCAGCGGCACCGCGCAGTTGCGCGCGATGCGCTCCAGGCTGACGCCCGAACCCAGGGCGGCGGGCTCGTCGCGCGGCGTCCCCACCAGCAGCAGCCGCGCCTCGTGCGCTTCACAGAAGACGGCCAGGGCCCGCGCGGAGGCGCTCTCCAGCAGGGTGGACTCCACCCGCGCGCCCAGGGGCTCCAGCCGCCGCGTCTCCTCGCGCAGCAGCGCCCGCAGGCCCTCGCGCACGGGCTCGGCCGCGACCCGGAGCTGATCCGGATGGATTTGATGGACGAGCCAGAGCGGCTGGCCCCGGCGGGCCGCGATGCGCGCGGCCACCTCCGCGGCCTGACGGGAACCCTCGGAGAGGTCGGTTGCGCAGACGATGGACATGGAATGACTCCGGATGGAGGGTTGGCGAACGCTGGGGGCACGCCCCATTGCTGCCCCCAGGCCTTTTCAGGATGCGTGCCGTCCGCCGGCCCGGCGCGCCCGGCCCCCGCCCGCGCAACGCTTGCGGTGGCTGGGGGCGCGGGCGCAAAAGCTGCGCGCTCCGCTGCTCCGGGCCTGCCATCTCCTCGCGGCACGGGCTTCGCAATCCGGCCGGACAACCCCTGGCGCCGGAGCGACCCGAGATGAGCCTACCTGGCTGGCTGGACCCCGAGCGCGGCCTCCGCGCGCGATGCCCTGGCGGGCGCTCCCCAAGGAAGGTGGCGCGGTGAGCGCGGCACATGGCGAGGTGGCGGTGGCGGTGGCGGCGGCTCCGGAGCAGCGCATGGGGCTGGGCCAGCAGGAGGCGGAGGCGCGGCTCCGCCAGCATGGCCCCAACACGCTGACGCGCGAGCAGCCCGCTTCCGCGTGGCGCTTCCTGGCCCGTCAGTTCCGCTCCGGCATGGTGTGGCTGCTGCTGGGGGCGTGCGGCGTGGCGGCGCTGCTGGGGGAGGGCGCGGACGCGGTGGCCATCGCCACCATCGTGGTGCTCAACGCGCTGGTGGGTTTCCTCCAGGAGTACCGCGCGGACCGCGCCGTGCTGGCCCTGCGCGCGCTCACCGCGCCTGGCGCACGGGTGCTGCGCGACGGCGTGAGCGCCGTGATTCCGGCGTCCCAGGTGGTGCCGGGGGACGCGCTGGTGCTGGAGGCCGGGGACGTGGTGGCCGCGGACGCGCGGCTGCTCACCGCGCACGCGCTGCTCACCCTGGAGGCGGCGCTCACCGGGGAGAGCACGCCGGTGGACAAGCAGGTGGGCGCGCTGCCGGACTCCACCCCGCTGGCGGAGCGCAGGGACCGCGTCTTCATGGGAACGTCCGTGGCGGCGGGCACGGCGGTCGCGGAGGTGACGGCCACCGGCATGGAGACGGAGCTGGGCCGCATCGCGCACCTGGTGCGCACGGCGCAGGTGTCGCAGACCCCGCTGCAGCAGCGGCTGGAGGGCGTCACCCGCATGCTGCTGGTGCTGTGCGTGGCGGTGGGGGCCCTGGTCGCGGGGCTGGGGCTGATGCGAGGCGAGTCGGGCGTGGCGCTGCTGCTCGCGGCGGTGGCGCTCGCGGTCGCGGCGGTGCCGGAGGGGCTGCCCACGGTGGTGACGCTCGCGCTCGCGGTGGGTGTGCAGCGCATGGTGAAGGGCCACGTGCTGGTGCGGCGGATGCAAGCGGTGGAGACGCTGGGCTCCGCCACGGTCATCTGCACGGACAAGACGGGCACGCTCACCCTGGGCATCATGGAGGTGCGCGAGGTGTGGCCCCCGGCGTCCGCGCACCGCGTGCTGGAGGTGGCCGCGGCGTGCTGTGACGCGGAGCTGCCGGCGCGGGGCCAGGAGGGGCCCGGCGCGGGCGACCCCACGGAGCTGGCGCTGCTCGTGGCCGCGCGGGCGACGGGCGTGGAGCGCGCGGACGTGGAGCGCGAGCGCCCCCGCGTGTCGGAGCAGCCCTTTGATTCGGACCGGCGGCGCATGAGCATCCTGCGCTCGGACGGCGTGCTCTACGTGAAGGGCGCGCTGGAGGCGCTGCTGCCGCTGTGCAAGCAGGTGCCTCCGGGCGTGACGGAGGCCCTGGCCTCGCTGGCGGGGCGCGCCCTGCGCGTGCTGGCGGTGGCGGAGGGGAAGGGCCCCGAGGAGCGGGACCTCACGCTGGTGGGGCTGGTGGGCCTGGCGGATCCGCCCCGGCCCGAAGCCGTGGAGGCCGTGCGCGCGGCGCGCGAGGCCGGGGTGCGCACGGTGATGATCACCGGCGACCACCCCGCCACGGCCCTGGCCATCGCGAAGGAGCTGGGCCTCCTGCGCGAGGGCGAATCCCCGGAGGGCATCGTGCACGCGCGGGCCACGGCGGAACAGAAGCTTCAAATCGTCCGGGGGTGGAAGGCGCGCGGAGAGGTGGTCGCCATGACGGGCGACGGCGTGAACGACGCCCCGGCCCTGCGCGAGGCGCACATCGGCATCGCCATGGGCCGCACCGGCGCGGAGGTCACCCGCGAGGCGTCCGACCTCATCCTCACGAACGACAACTTCGCGAGCATCGTCGCGGCCGTGCGCGAGGGGCGCGGCATCTACGAGAACATCCGCAAGACGCTCGTCTACCTGCTGGCCGGCAACGGCGGTGAGCTGGTGCTGATGCTCTGCGCGTCGCTCTTGGGACTGCCCCTGCCGCTGCTGCCCCTGCACCTGCTCTGGGTGAACCTCGTCACGGACGGGCTGCCCGCCCTGGCGCTGGTCATGGACCCCGCGCCCCCGGACGTCATGCGGCGTCCGCCCCGAAGGCCGGAGGAGCCCATGCTGGGCCGGCGGGAGTGGGCGTCGGTGCTGGCCACGGGCCTGCTGGATGCGTGTGTCACGCTGGGCACCTTCCTCTGGGCGCTCGAACGCATGTCGCAGGAGGAGGCGCGCACCCTGACGTTCACCGTGCTGGTGTTCTGTCAGGTGCTGCGGGCCTTCGCCGCGCGCAGCGCCGGAATGGTCCACTGGGAGGTCGGGTCGTTCAGCAACGGGCCGCTGCTCGGGGTGGTCGCCGGCACGCTGGCGCTCCAGGTCGCGCTGCCGGAGGTGCCCCTGCTCGCCGCGTTCTTCTCGCTCGTCCCGCTGGACGCCGCGCACCTCGCGCTCGCGCTGGGCCTGGGGCTCATCCCGGTGAGCGTGCTGGAGCTGCGCAAGCTGCTGGCGCGCGGCATGACGCGAAGGAGCAGGGCATGAACGTGAGGGATGAGGCGGCGTCCACGGTCTCGCTGCGGTTCCTGGGGGCGGCGGGCACCGTCACCGGCTCCCGGTTCCTGCTGGAGCGGGAGGGCCGCGAGAAGGGCCGTGTGCTGCTCGACTGCGGCCTGTTCCAGGGGCTCAAGGCCCTGCGCCAGCGCAACTGGGCGCCGCCGCCGTTCGACCCGGTGACGCTGGACGCCGTGGTCCTCAGCCACGCCCACCTGGACCACTCCGGGGCCCTGCCGCTGCTGGTGCGCGGCGGGTTCCAGGGGGCCGTCCACTGCACGCCGGGCACGGCGGACCTGCTGGGCCCGCTGCTGCTCGACTCCGCGTACCTCCAGGAGGAGGACGCGGAGCGGGCCAACCGCCACGGCTACACGAAGCACCAGCCCGCGCTGCCGCTCTACACGGTGGAGGACGCGCGGCGTGCGCTCGCGCTCCTGCGCACGCACCCCTACGGCACGCCCTTCTCGGTGGGGGCGGGGCTGGAGGTGACGTTCCGGCGCGCGGGCCACATCCTTGGCTCGGCCACGGTGGACGTGGCCTGGGGGAGGGGAGACGCCGCGCGCCACCTGGTCTTCTCCGGGGACCTGGGGCGTCCGGGCCGTCCCATCCTGCGCGACCCGGAAGCCGTGCCCGGGGCGGACGTGCTGCTGCTGGAGTCCACCTATGGCGACCGCGTGCACGCGACCTGGCCGGAGGGGCACCTGGCGCGCATCATCACGCGCACGGCCCACCAGGGCGGCGCGGTGGTCATCCCCGTCTTCGCGGTGGGGCGCGCGCAGGAGCTGCTCTGGACGCTGCACCGCCTGCGCGCCGAGCAGCGCCTGCCGCACGTGCCCGTGTTCCTGGACAGCCCCATGGCGCAGGACGTGACGGAGCTCTACTGCCGCCACCCGGAGGACCATGACGTGGACATGCTGCGGCTCACCGGACAGGCGCGCTGTCCGCTGTGCGCCTCGGAGCGCCACTGGGTGCGCACCCCGGAGGAGTCCCGGGCGCTGACGGAGAGGACGGGCCCCCGCGTCATCCTCGCGGCCAGCGGCATGGCCACGGGCGGCCGGGTGCTGCACCACCTGAAGCACCTGCTGCCGGACGTGCGCAACACGGTGGTGCTCGTGGGCCACCAGGCCGTGGGCACCCGGGGGCGCGCGCTCCAGGACGGCGCGGCCCGGGTGCGCATCCACGGCGAGGACGTCCCCGTGCGGGCGCGCGTGGAGACGGTGGACGGCCTGTCGGCGCACGCGGACCGGGAGGAGCTGCTCGGCTGGCTGCGCACGTTCCCGCGCCCCCCGCGCGAGACCTGGCTCGTCCACGGAGAGCCCGACGCCAGCCAGGCGCTGGCGGAGAGCATCCGCGAACGCATGGGCTGGCATGTGCGCGTGGCGCGCGACGGCGAGCGCGTGACGCTGGAGTAGGGGGCCGGGCCTTCAGCGCGGGAGCACCTGCTCGGCCCGGACCTCCGTCACCCCCAGGGGCTCGCCCCGCTCGAAGCGCGTCACGCTCTGCAGCGTGGTCCGGGCAATGGCGTCCAGCGCCTCGCGGGTGAGGAAGGCCTGGTGCGCGGTGACGAGCACGTTGGGGAACGTCAGGAGGCGCGCGAGCACGTCGTCCTGGAGCACCTGGCCGGAGAGGTCCTGGAAGAAGATGCCCTCCTCCTCCTCGTACACGTCCAGGCCGGCCGCGCCCAGGTGGCCGGACTTGAGCGCGCCCAGCAGGGCGTGGCTGTCGATGAGCGCCCCGCGCCCGGTGTTGATGAGCATGGCCCCGGGCTTCATGCGGGCGAGCGCCTTCGCGTCGATGAGGTGGCGCGTGGCGGGCGTGAGGGGCACGTGCAGCGAGAGGATGTCCGCGCGGCCCAGCGCGTCCTCCAGCGTCACGGGCTCCAGCCCCAGCGCCTTCGCGTCGTCCGCGGACAGCCGGGGGTCCACCGCGAGCAGCCGGCAGCCGAAGCCGTGGAAGATGCGCGCGGTGGCCCGGCCGATGCGCCCCAGCCCCACCAGGGCCACCGTCCTGCCGTGCAGGTCGAACCCCACCAGCCCGTCCAGCGAGAAGTTCCACTCCCGCACCCGGGCATAGGCGCGGTGCACCTTGCGGTTGAGCGCGAGCACCAGCGCGGCGGTGTGCTCCGCCACGGCCTGCGGCGAGTACTCGGGGACGCGCACGACGGCCATGCCCAGCCGGCCCGCCTCCTCCAGGTCCACGTGGTTGAAGCCCGCCGAGCGCAGCGCCACCAGCCGCGTGCCGCCCGCCGCCAGCGCCTGGAGGCAGGGGCCGTCCAGCCGGTCGTTCACGAAGGAGCACACCGCGGGGAAGCCCGCCGCCAGCCCCACCGTCTGGGACGTCAGGCGGGGCTCGAACCAGGTGAGGGCGTGGCCGGACGTGGCGTTGGCCGCCTCGAAGGCCGTGCGGTCGAAGCGGTGGGTGTCGAAGAAGGCGATGCGCATGGACGTGTTCCTTGGGGGACCGCTGGACGGCGCGGCCGCGAGCTTTTCCGTCCCCGCACCTTGCATCCGCCATGCGCGGCGGTGACATCGGTCCGGAGTGCCGCGGGGCGCAAGCGTTGCGGAGCGCACGCGGGGCCGCGCAATTCCTGCGGGGGCGCCCCCGGCCCTCCCTGGCGCGGCCATGGCACGCATCCTGAAACTGGATGGACCCGACCCCGGACCCTTCCGGGCGCGCACCGGAGGTCGAGCCATGGATGCCATGCGGGACGCAGTCGGAGCGCGCATCGAGCCCGCGCGGCTCCTGGCACCGCCCGAGGCGCGGTGCTGCCCGCGCTGCGCGGCGCGTGGACGATGAGCGCGCCCCCGAAGGCCCCGGTCTCCATCGGGTGGTTCGCGCTGGGCTACTTCGCCTGCTACCTGCCCTACAGCGCGCTGACGAAGGCGCTGAGCCTGGGGGCCCTGCCGGGCATGAGCGGGGGGCTGCCGGGCTTCGTGCTGCTGCCCTCCACGGCGCTGGCCACGCTGGTGGGGATGTTCGCCTACCTGGCGTGGAGCGGCTCCTTCCGGCACGCGGGGCGCCGGCGCTTCGGGCCGGTGGAGCTGCCGTGGCCGGGGCGCTGGACGTTCCTGTCGGGCCTGTGCACCACGGGCATCATCGCCACCACCACGCTGGCGTACACCTTCGACGGCACCTCCATCGTCTTCATGATGCTGCTCATGCGCGGCGGCGTGCTGGTGCTGGCGCCCGTGGTGGACGCGGTGAGTGGCCGGCACGTCGCGTGGCCCTCGCGCGTGGCGCTGGGCGTGAGCCTCGCGGCGCTGCTCGTCGCCACGGGGCCGGGCGCGGACCCGCGCCTCTCCTGGGTGGCCGCGCTGGACTGGGCCGTGTACGTCGTCAGCTACTTCGTGCGGCTGCGCTTCATGAGCCGGCTGGCGAAGAACCACGTGCCCGGCGCGCGCGAGCGCTACTTCGTGGAGGAGCAGATGGTGGCCGCGCCCGCGCTCGTCGTCCTGCTGTCGCTGTGGGCCCTGGTGGGCGTGGGGGGCGCGGCGGAAGCGCTGCGCGAGGGCTTCACCGGGATGTTCACGCGGCCCTCGCTGCCCGTGGAGCTGGCCGTGGGGTTGCTGTCCCAGGGCAGCGGCATCTTCGGCGGGCTGGTGCTGCTGGATGCGCGGGAGAACACCTTCACGGTGCCCATCAACCGCGCCTCCAGCGTGTTCGCGGGCGTGGGCGCGACGTTCGTGCTCTCCGTGTGGCTGGGGCTCCCCGGCGTGAGCGTGCGGGAGCTGGCGGGCGCCGCGCTGGTGACGGTGGCCGTCGCGGTGCTCGCGGTGCCGGGCGTGCTCGCGGCGCGGCGCAAGCGTCCTGTTCCCCTGTCACTCCCCCCGGCCCCCTGAGGCTCTCATGGACCTGGAACGTGAAGACACGACAGCCGCTGGGAGCCGTGGGCCGCATCGCCGGACCGGGCCGGAGGACGCCGTGCGCGGCGACCCCATGGTGAACCGGGCGCGGCAGATGCTGCTGTCCCGCCAGAGCGCGCTGCGGGCGTCGTGCGTGGAAGGGCCCGCTCCGGCCGGCGGCGCGGGGGACGGCTGCCCGCCCGTGCGGGGAGCGCTCTGCCCACCGCGCGAGCTGGAGGAGGTGGAGGCGGCGCTCGAGCGCATCGCGCAAGGCCGCTTCGGCGGCTGCGAGCAGTGCGGGGGCGCCATCGGCCGGCAGCGGCTGCTGGCCGTCCCCGAGGCGCGCTGCTGCCTGACGTGCGCGGACGCGCGGGCCCGGGACACGGACCGATGACGCTCCTGGCCCCTCTCCTCCAAGCCTCTCCCGCCGCTCCAGGTCTGGTAGTAATCGGAGGCATGGCCCCAGAACGCATCCTGGTCGTGGACGACGAGGCGAACGCGCGGCGCGCCCTGGTCACCCTCCTTGGCGAGGAGGGGTACGAGGTGCGGGAGGCCGCGGACGGCGCGGAGGCGCTCGCCGCGCTCGATGACTTCGCTCCCGCGCTGGTGCTCACGGACGTGCGGATGCCGCGCATGGACGGGCTCACGCTGCTGCGCCGCGCGAAGGAGGCCGGCAACGACGCGGCCTTCGTGATGATGACGGCGTTCGGCACGGTGGAGGCCGCGGTGGAGGCCATGCGCCAGGGCGCGGAGAGCTACCTCACCAAGCCGCTGGACCTGAACGCCGTGCTCGTCGTGCTGGGCAAGGCGCTGGAGACGCGCCGGCTGAAGCAGGAGACCCGCCAGCTGCGCGAGCGCGTGGCGGAGCGCTTCCGCGTGGGCAACATCATCGGGGACGCGCCCGAGCTCCAGGGCGTCTACGCCCTCATCCACCAGGCGGCCCCCACGCGGGCCACCGTGCTCATCCTGGGAGAGAGCGGCACGGGCAAGGAGCTGGTGGCCCAGGCGCTGCACGAACTCAGCCCGCGCAAGGCGCGCCCCTTCGTGAAGGTGCACTGCGCGGCGCTCAGCGAGGGCCTGCTGGAGAGCGAGCTGTTCGGCCACGAGCGCGGGGCCTTCACCGGCGCCGTCGCGCGCAAGGAGGGCCGCTTCGAGCTGGCGGACGGCGGCACCCTGTTCCTGGACGAGATTGGCGAAATCTCTCCGGCCGTGCAGGTGAAGCTGCTGCGCGTGCTGCAGGGCCGCGAGTTCGAGCGCGTGGGCGGCACGCAGACGGTGAAGGTGGACGTGCGCATCGTGGCGGCCACCCACCGCGACCTGGAGGCGGAGGTGAAGGCGGGCCGCTTCCGCGAGGACCTCTACTACCGGCTCAACGTGGTGTCGGTGACGCTGCCGCCCCTGCGCCGGCGCAAGGCGGACATCCCCGCGCTGGTGAGCCACTTCCTCGAGCGCTGCAACGCCCTCCACGGCAAGGCCGTGAAGGGGCTGGCGCCCGGCACCCTGGAGGCGCTGATGAGCCACGACTGGCCGGGCAACATCCGCGAGCTGGAGAACGCGGTGGAGCGCGCCGTGGTGCTCGCCCGGGGCGAGGAGCTGACGGCGGACGACCTGCCGCCGGTGCTGCGCGGTCCCCGCCCCAGCGCCGGGGCCGGCGACCGGCTCATCCCCGGCGCGTCGCTCGCCACCATCGAGCGCGAGGCCATCCTGCGCACCCTGGAGATGGTGCAGGGCTCCACCACGCGCGCCGCGGAGGTGCTGGGCATCAGCGTGCGGAAGATCCAGTACAAGCTCAAGGAGTACGGCGGCGGCGGCAGCGCCGGCCCGGAGGAGGCGGCATGGAAGCCAGACCCGGAGGCGTGACGGACGACAACGTCCTGGCGGAGCTCCAGCGCTACGTGGGCTTCTCCCCCGAGGACGGAGAGGCCCTGCGGGAACTGCACCCCATCGCCTGCGCGCACTTCGAGCGCATCGCGGACGTCTTCTACCGGCGCATCCTCGAACACCCGGAGGCGCGCAAGGCGCTGGAGGGTGGTGAGAGCCAGGTGGGCCACCTCAAGGTGACGCTCCAGGACTGGATGGGGTCGCTGCTGCTGGGGCCGTGGGACGCGGCGTACTTCGAGCGCCGCTGCCGCATCGGACGGGTGCACGTGCGCATCCACCTGCCGCAGCACTACATGTTCGGCGCCATGAACCTGCTGCGCCAGGAGTTCATGGCGGTGCTGGAGGAGGCGCTGCATGACGCGCCCGCGCGGGCCGCGAGCCTGAACCGGGCGCTGGGGAAGATCCTCGACCTGGAGCTCGCCATCATGCTGCACACGTACCGCGAGGACCTGCTGGCCCAGGCGGCCCGGGCCGAGCGGCTGGCGACCTTCGGGCAGCTCGTGGGCTCCATCGGACACGAGCTGCGCAACCCCCTGGGCGTGATTGAAACCTCGCTCTTCATCCTCAAGGGCCGCCCCGCCACGCAGGAGGACGCGCGCGTGGTCAAGCACCTGGACCGCATCGGCGAACAGGTGGCGGTCGCCAACCACATCGTCACCAGCCTGCTGGACATGATCCGCTCCCGCCCGCTCGTGCGCGCGCCGCTGCGGCTCGCGGAGGTGTGGACGTCCGCGCTGGAGGCCGTCGCGCCGCCGGGGCACGTGCGCGTGCACGCGCAAGGGCTGGAGGCCCTGCCCTCCGTGGAGGGGGACGCGGTGCAGTTGCGGCAGGTCTTCGTGAACCTGCTGCAGAACGCCGTGCAGGCCCTGGGCGAGCGCGAAGGCGAGGTGCGGCTGACGGCGGACCTTCCGGAGGACGGCGCGCGGCGGATCCGCCTGGCGCTGGAGGACAGCGGGCCGGGCCTGGACCCGGCCATCCGCGCGCGTGTCTTCGAACCGCTGATGACCACGAAGGCGCGGGGGCTGGGGCTGGGACTGGCGCTCGTGCGGCGCATCCTCGAGCGGCATGGCGGCGGGATTGGCTACGCTCCCACCCGGGGTGGGCCGGGAGGGGCCCGCTTCGTGGTGGAGCTTCCCCTGACGCCGGAGCCTTCCTGATGGGCCGCTTCCTGGTGGTGGATGACAACCGGGCCTTCGCCGAGAACCTGGCGGAGATCCTCGAGGACGCGGGCCATACGACCACCGTGGTGGACTGCGGCGAGGCCGCGCTCCAGGCCGCGCGCGCCGAGCGCTACGACGTGCTCATCACCGACATGCGCATGGCCGGGATGAGCGGCGCCTCGCTGGTGCACCACCTGCGCCAGCGGGACCCGGGGCTCGCGGCCATCGTCGTCACCGCGCATCCGGGGGAGGCCGAGCTGGCGCGCGCACACGCGGAGGGCGTGCTCGCGGTGCTGCCCAAGCCGGTGCCGGTGCCCGCGCTGGTGGAGCTGCTCGCGCGGGCGCGCCGCGACGGGCTCGTCGTGCTGGTGGAGGACGACGCGCAGCTCACGGACAACCTCACGGAGCTGCTGCGCGAGCGCGGCTTCACGTCCGTGGTCGCGCACTCGGTGCCGGAGGTGGCGGGGCTCCAGTCGGTGCGCCCCTTCGCCGCGCTCGTGGACCTGCGCGTGCCGGGCGGCCGCGACGGCGAGGCGCTGTGCCGCGTGCGGGAGCGCTTCCCCTCGGCCACCCCCTTCGTCGTCACGGCCTATCCGGAGGCGCTGCCCGAGGACTTCGAGGGCCGCTGTGTCCGCAAGCCCTTCGACACCGGGGCGCTGCTCGCCGCGCTCGAGCAGGTGCACGGGGGCCGCGCGTGACGGCGCCGGGCGGCGCGGGGGAGCGGCCCCGGGTGCTGGTGGTGGATGACAACGCGGCGTTCCTGGACAACATGAAGGAGCTGCTGGAGGACCAGGGCTACGCGGTCTCCAGCGCGACGAGCTGCGCGGGGGCGCTCGCGCACGCGCCGTCGGGCTTCGACGTGGCGCTGGTGGACATCCGGCTGCCAGACGGCGAGGGCACGAAGCTCGCCCCCCAGCTCAAGGCGCTGGTGCCGGACGGAGAGGTGGTGCTGCTCACCGGCCTGGGCATGCTGGAGGCG
Source organism: Corallococcus macrosporus (assembly GCF_017302985.1). Lineage (NCBI taxonomy): Bacteria > Pseudomonadati > Myxococcota > Myxococcia > Myxococcales > Myxococcaceae > Corallococcus > Corallococcus macrosporus. The sequence continues at coordinate 177,433 of NZ_JAFIMU010000007.1, read as the reverse complement.
GCGGTGGCCGCGGTGCACGCGGGCGCGTGCGCGTACCTGCTCAAGCCCTGCGCCACGCCGGAGCTGCTGGTGACCCTGGAGCAGGCGCTGCGCCAGGTGCGGCTGCACCGCGAGAAGCAGGTGCTGGCTCGGCGGGCGCAGGTGACGGAGAAGCTGGCCGCGGTGGGCACGCTGACCGCGGGCCTGACCCATGAAATCCGCAACCCCCTCAACGCCGCCGTCCTGCAGCTCACCGTCCTGGAGCGGCGCGTGCGCAGGCTGGAGCAGGACGTCCAGGGCCCGCTGCTGGAGCCGCTCCTGCTGGTGCGGGATGAGATCCGCCGCCTGGACCACATCCTCGAGGACTTCCTCCAGTTCGCCCGCCCGCGCGAGTTCCGGTCGGCCGCCGTGGCGGTGGCGCCGCTGTTCGAGCGGGTGGGGGGCCTGCTGGCCTGGCAGGCCGAGCAGCGCGGCGTGGCGCTGGACGTGGAGCCCCCGGGGCCCCTGGAGGTGTGGGGCGAGGAGGAGCGGCTGCGGCAGGTGCTGCTGAACCTGGCGCTCAACGCACTGGAGGCGACGCCGCCAGGAGGCCGGGTGCGCTTCAGCGCGAGCGCACGCGGAGGTGAGGTCGCCCTCCTCGTGGACGACAGTGGACCCGGCGTGCCGGAGGACGCACGCGGGAGGCTCTTCGAGCCCTTCTTCACGACGAAGGCGAGCGGCAGCGGGCTGGGGCTCTCCATCGTGCACGCCATCGTCACCCAGCACGGCGGCACCCTCCAGGTGGAGGACGGTCCGCTGGGCGGCGCGCGCTTCACCGTGCACCTGCCCGCGACGCCTCCGCGCGGCTGAGGGCTCAGGGGACGGACGGCGCCGGCGTCACGCCGACCGTCTGGACCTTGCCGTCCTTGTCCACCTCCAGCTTGAGCCGAGGGGTGCCCTGGGCGTCGTGGAGCACGATGCTCGCGACGCCGTCCACCACGCCCAGGGTGATGCGCTCCTTCCAGTCATGCCGGAAGGTGACGGTGGGCTTTCCCTGCTCCAGGCCCATGCACATGGCCTCGTAGCCCTCCTCGCTGTCGAAGCAGAGCCCCCGGATGCCGATGGCGTCCAGCATCCCCAGGCCTCCAATCTCCTGGCCCGTGGGGCTGAGGAACTGGATGCCGTAGGCGGTGACGGCGCGCTTCAGGCCCTGGGGGTTGGGCATGGGCGCGGCGATGCGGATGCGCGCCTGGCCGTGCTCGTCGACGATGTTCAGCTCCCGGACGGAGAGGGACTCCGCGGGGCGGGGCGCGGCGGAGGTGCCCGCGCACGCGACCAGGAACAACCCCGTGGAGGCGACGGCGGCCTGCATGAACGGACGGAAGAGGGAGGTGGTCATGGGGCGCGAAGCTAGACGCCGCTTCGGCCCCTGTCCCCCGGGGGACGCAATGCTTCCGTCATGGGCGTGTCATGGGCTGCTCGCTACGCGGGCAGCGAGCCCTGGCCGGTGGCCAGCGTGTTCATGAAGGACTTCACCTTCTGCACGTAGGTGGCGTCGCCCGTGCCGGCGGGGATGGCGTCCGGGTTGCTCCTGTCCACGCCGTTGGGGCCGGAGTTGTAGGCGCGCAGGGCCAGCTCATCGCTGCCGAACTGCTCCTTCATGTCCTTCATGTAGAAGGCGCCCGCGAGGATGTTGGTCTCCGGGTCGGAGAGGTTCTTGCCCTGGAGCTCCGGGTGCTTCGCCTGCAGCTCCCCGTAGGTGTTGGGGTTGACCTGCATCAGGCCGGTGTCCGTCAGGCCGTTGCCGCCGTTGGTTGAGACGGCCTCCAGGTTGCCGCGCGACTCCTGCCAGATCTGCGCGGCCAGCATCTCCGCCGGCATGCCCGTCTTGGCGGACGCGGACTCGATGGCGCCGCGGAACTTCTCCAGCGCCGGGGGCAGGTTGCCGCCCAGCTTCGAGCCGCCCTGGGACTGGGACGGCGACACCTGCTGCGAAGCCCCCGGGCCCACGACGCCGGTGTTGCCGTTGAGCGCCACGGGGGGACGCGAGGCGTCCCGCGGGGTGAAGCCGCTGTCGGAGAACGGCGGCGAACCCGTGCCGGCGTTGCCACCCGTGGCCCCCTGCGCGCCCTGGAGCGCCTGCGCGGCGCCCGGCACGGTCTGCGCCACCAACTGGACGATGGACGTCAGCGCCGACAGCGTGTCCTGGAGCAGCTTGCCCAGCTCCGCGTTCTTGCGCGGGCCGGCGTCGAAGCCGTCCTGCTGGAACATCCCGACGCCCGAGCCGCAGCGGTTCGGGCTCGTGGCCTGGCTGGAGCGCCCCTCCATGCCACTGCCCTGGACGCGGGCGCTGCCGGCGTCCTGCACCGGCATGTAGGAGACGGGGGTGGAGGCGCTGCGGAGGGGCGAGATGGCCATGGCGGGGGACCTCGAAGGGGATTGGGTTTCCGTTGAAGCGACACGGGACCCCATAGCAGCGCGTGTGCCAGCCCCTCCGGGCCGCGCGGACGCGGGCAACCCCCGGATTTCACGGGCAACGACAGGGGCCACGGCGGCCGGCCCTGGTGACTGCCGTCACCGCTCCGATGCCCGCCGTCATCAGCCCTTCAGCAAGCCCAGCCGCTGAAGGCTCTCCACGGTGGCGACCAGGCACTCCGCGTTGGACCGAGGCGCCCAGCCGAGCACGCGCCGCGCCTTCTCGTTGGAGCCGTTCTTCACCTTGCCCAGCTCCGGAAGGGTCTGCCGCGCCACCGGCGTCCACAGCGCCGCGAGCCGCACCACCCAGTCCGGAAGCTGCCGCGCCGGGACCTTCCGGGCCACGTCCCCCAGTTGAGCGCGGAGGATCCGCGCCATGTCGATGAGCGCCAGGAAGTCGCCCGCGACGGCGAGGAAGCGCTCTCCCCGGGCCGCCGGGTGCGTCATCGCGCGCAGGTGCAGGTCCGCGACGTCGCGCACGCCGACGACGCCGAAGTAGAGCCGGGGAACGGCGGGCATGGCGCCGTCCAGCAGCCGCTTCAGCAGCATGATGGAGCTGGAGTAGTCCGGCCCGAGGACGGGACCGAACACGCCCACCGGGTTGATGGCGGACAGCTCCAGCGCCCCGCCTTCACGGGCGATGAAGTCCCAGGCCGCGCGCTCCGCCAGCGTCTTCGACTTCTGATACGCGGCGACGCCGGGCCCTCGCGGATCCGTCCAATCTGCCTCGGTGAACTGCGTCTTGTCTTGCGGATGTCCGTAGCCGATGGCCGCGAACGAGGACGTGAGCACCACGCGCTTGACGCCCGCGTCGCGCGAGGCACGCAGCACGCGGAGCGCTCCATCCCGCGCGGGGATGATCAGCTCGTCCTCGTGCCTGGGGACACCGGGAGGGAAGGGGGACGCCACGTGCAGCACGAAGTCGCAGCCCGCTACCGCCTCCGCCCAGCCCGCGTCCTGCTCCAGGTCCGCCGCGGCGAAGGACAGGCGGGAGCCCGGATCCACGCCGCCCTCCTTGAGCATGGCGCGCACCTCGCCCTCGCGCTTCAGGCTCCGCACCGTGGTGCGCACCTGATGGCCCGCCTCCAGCAGCTGCACGATGCAATGACTGCCAATGAAGCCAGACCCGCCGGTGACCAGGACCGTGCTCATCGCCGCCTCGTCTTCATGTTCATGCGGTGGAGTTTGTCCGCGAGCCGGGCGCGAAGGAACGGCCGGATTCGGCAAGCTGGGTGTCAGGCGAAGGCCACGTAGGCCGCGACGGCGACCATGCAGGCGCCGAAGGTCCAGCCCTGGATGCGCATGGCGCGCTCGGAGCGGAAGCGTCCCAGGATGAGCTTGCCGCCGTAGATCCACGGGAAGTGGCACGCCACGCAGACGGCGAGGAACGCCACGGTGAGCTGCGCCGTCTGCGAGAGCATCCCGCGCGAAGGGTCCAGGAACTGGGAGAACATCACCAGCACCATCGAGTGGATCTTCGGGTTGAGCGCCACCGCGAGCAGCCCCTCCACGAACCCGAGGCGCGCGGGCGCGTCGGTCGCCTCACCGGAAGCGGCCGAGGCGCGGAAGAAGCCCCACGCGAGGTAGAGCAGGTACACGACGCTGCCCCAGCGCAGGACCTGGTGCAGCGCTGGAAGCCCCTGGAGCACGCGTCCCAGGCCGATGCCGTAGAGGAGGCACAGCGCGACGTTGGCCACCTCGAAGCCCATCCAGAACGGCAGCGTGCCCCGGACGCCGAAGCGCCCTCCGGCGGTGGCGAGCACCGTGTTGCCCGGCCCGGGGCTCACGACCATGGGCACCGTGTAGCCCAGGAACAACATCCACACCTCGGCGGAGATCATGACGGGGCACCTCGCGCGCGGCGCGTCCATCGCGCCTTCTCGCAGCGCAGGACAGACTCCAATTCCGCGCGCGGACCCAGCGAGCTATCCTCGCGTGCTCGATAAAAGGGGCTCATCGAGCATGCGCCGCATTCCACCGCTGGGTGCCCTCCGAGCCTTCGAGGCGGGAGCGCGGCACCTGAGCTTCACCCGCGCCGCCACGGAGCTGCGCGTGACCCAGGCGGCCATCAGCCATCAGGTGCGGCAACTGGAGGACTGGCTGGGCGTCTCGCTGTTCGACCGCCGGGGCCATGCGCTGACGCTGACGGCGCGCGGCGCCGCGTACCTGCGCGAGCTGACGCCCGTGTTCGAGCGCATGTCCGAAGCGACCACACGGCTGTACGCGCACGAGCAGGGCCCGCTGCGCCTCACCGTGCTGCCGTCCTTCGCCGCGTGCTGGCTGCTGCCTCGGCTGGAGCGCTTCCGGAAGCAGCACCCGGACATCGAGCTGCACGTGAACAGCTCCGAGTCGCTCTGGGACTTCCTCGATGACCGCTTCGACGTGGGCATCCGCTCCGGGCTGGGCCGGTGGACGGGGCTCAAGGCGGAGCAGCTAGCGACGGAGCGGCTCGCGCCCGTGTGCACTCCGGCGCTGGCGAAGCGGCTCCGGACGCCCCAGGACCTGGGCCGGGTCCGGTTGATCCACGACACACCCAAGGACGCCTGGCGCCGCTGGCTGGATGCCGCGGGAGTGACGGGCGTGGACGCGGACCGGGGCCCCGTGTTCAACGACGCCGGGCTCGCGCTCCAGGCCGCGCGGCTGGGGGATGGCGTGGCGCTGGGGCGGCTGATGCTCGCGGCCGACGACCTGAAGGCAGGCCGGTTGGTGCAGCCGTTCAAGGCCGTCCTGCCCAATGACTTCAGTTATTGGCTCGTGCACCCGCGTCCCCTGACGGGCCGGAGGGACGTGGCGGCCTTCAAGGCCTGGGTGCTGGAGGAGGCCCGGCGCTGACACCGCGTCGCATGTGATTGGATCTTTCCGGGAAGTGGCGTCTTTCCTATTTATGTCTGGGAATGCAGACTCCAGGTGTCTCGAACCCGGACCTGGAGAGCACCATGCGGATGCAATGGATTGCACTGGCCATCGCGGTGGGGGCCGTTGCCTGCGGCGGGAGCTTCGAGCAGGAGGCGCCCGAGGCGTGGGGAACGCACGAGGCGGGGCTCACCATCACCACCGAGGACCAGGTCGTGGCCCGGCTGCCCGCGAGCACGGGGGCGGGGTACGGGTACGGGGAGTACCTGCCTCCGGGCTACCTGACGTCCACCGGGTCCTATCCGGTCATCATCCACCTGAACGGGCGCGGTGAGTTCGGCACGTCGACGACGGAGGCGGGGCTGCTGGAGGTGGTGACCCGCCACGGGGCGCTGAAGAAGATCCGCTTCACGAGCCAGGGCAAGGCGTACTTCGGGCAGCACCAGGTGATGGTCTTCACGCCGCAAGCGGCGACGAAGTGGGAGCCGGCTGCAATCGACGCGTTCGTCAGCTTCCTCGTGGCGAACTACCGGGTGGACACGACGCGCATCTACCTGACGGGGATCAGCTTCGGGGGCTATGGCGCCTGGCAGTACGCGTACACGTACGGGGGCCGGCTGGCCGCGCTGGCGCCCATGGCCACGAACATCGGCGCGCCGGGGCCCACCATCACCCAGCTCAAGAACGTGCCGGTATGGGCGGTGCATTCCTTCGCGGACGGCACCTCCCTTTCGGCCGAGCGTTCCTGGCTGCAGGGCGTGACGAAGAACTACGGTCAGTTCCAGTTGGTCGCGGTGCCGGCGCCGGCCCAGACGGTGACGTACCTGTTCCCGGGAGCCAGCAGCCCCACGTGGACGTCACAGCCCGGCGTGGTGGCCACCGGGAGCGACATCGCGCGCCTCACCGTGCTGCCCGGCTCCGCGCATGACTGCTGGACGCAGCAGTACGACAACGACGCGTTCTGGGATTGGCTCCTCGCCCAGCACCGCTAGCCGTTCCGGCCCGGGCTGATAGCGTTCCTGCGCATGGGCCCTCCCCGGACGGAACGGTTTGGCAGGTTCGAGCTGCTGGAGCGGATATGGATCAGCGGCCTGACCCTGCTGCATCGGGCGCTCGACACGGCGGCGCCCGCTGGCAGCGGTCCCGTGGTCCTCAAGCGGCTGCTGCCATCGCTCCTGGAGGACCGGAAGATCGTCGAGAAGTTCCTCGACCTCGCCTCCCTTTCGGCCTGCGTCCAGCACGACAACGTCGCGCGCGTCCTGGACTTCGGAGAGGTCGAGGGAGAGCCCTTCCTGGTCCGGGAGTGGGTGGAGGGGCGGGACCTGGGCGCCGTGCAGACCCTGTCACGGAGACGGGGCATGGCGCTGGTGTCCGCGCCTCTCGCGGTGAGCATCGCCATCGACATCTGCCACGGGTTGCACCCCGCGCACACTCGCGTGGGCCTGCTGCATGGAGACCTCTCGCCCTCGAACGTGCTGGTGGGTTTCGACGGAGCGGTGAAGGTCTACGAGTTCGGCTTCAACCGCTGGATGCTGTCGCCCGAGGCGTGGTCGAGGGCTGGCGTGATGGGGAGCAAGCTCCGGTACTTCGCGCCCGAGCAGTTGCTGCGCGAGCCCGTGGATGTCCGCTCAGACATCTATGTCCTGGGCATGTTGCTCTACTGGCTGCTGTGCGGAGAGCTCCCCATGAGCGGTGACTCCGAGATGCAGGACGTCAAGGAGGTCCTGGAGGGACGGCTGGTTCCTGCCTGGAAGCGCAATCCCTCACTGGACGCGGACCTCGTGCGGATCCTCGACCGCGCGCTGGCGAGGTCCGCGGACGACCGCTACCCGTCCGCCGAAGCGATGGGCCAGGCGCTGGCGGATTGGCTGAAGACCCACGCTCCCACGTTCAGCACAGAGGAGCGGAAGCAGTGGATGTCCTCGTTCCACCCGGCCGCGACATCCAGGTGATGGGCGGAGACCCCGGTCAGTCCTGCGCCGTGGGCCGGACAATCACCTCGCCCACGTCCACTTCGGCGGGCTGCTCGATGGCGAAGGCCATGGCCCGGGCAATCGCATCCGGTGGGATGGCGAGCCTGTCCCGGACCTCCTCGAACCGGGCCCGAAGTTCGGGGTTCTTCACGTGCTCGAGGAAGTTCGTCCGGGTCATCCCCGGCGAGATGACCGTGACCCGCAGGCTGGGGCCCGCCTCCTGGCGCAGGCCTTCGGAGATGGCTCGCACGGCGAACTTCGTCCCGGCGTAGACCGCCTGGCCGGGGACGATCCGGTGCGCCGAGGTCGACGCGGTGTTGATGAAGTGCCCGAAGCCCTGCTCGCGGAAGAGCGGCAGCGCGGCTGCGATGCCATACAGCACCCCCTTGATGTTGGTGTCGATCAGCTCCTCCCAGTCATCGACGCGCAGGTCGTCCAGCGGAGAGGTCGCCAGGCTGCCTGCATTGTTGATGAGCACGTCCAGCCTGCCGAACCGCTCGCGGGCCAGGCGGACGAGCCCGTCGACGTCCTCGCGCCGCCTCACGTCGGTTCGTGCGGCGAGGGCTGCTCCTCCTGCCTTCACGATGCGCTCCACCGCCGGCTCCAGCCGTTCCAGACGGCGCGCGCCGAGGACGACCTTCGCTCCTCGCCCGGCGAGCAGCAGCGCCGCCGCTTCGCCAATGCCGGTGCTGGCTCCGGTGATGGCAATGACCTTGTCCTGGATGCCTGACATGACGTCCTCCTTGGGATTTCCAACCGCAGGCGTACCCGGTCGGAGTCATGGCGGGCTTGGACGTTGTTGCCATGCGGGGCAGGTCAACAACGTCCAAGCGACGGAGGACGCTCGTTCCTAGAATCCACCCGTGCCCGCTCTCCATCACGCTGTCGTGGACGGCCCCCTGTCCATCCGGACCTCCCTGTTCCCGGAACTGCCGGGCTTGCGGCTCGTGCGCTACCGGACCGACGGGCGGCTGCTGCGCTCCGTGAAGGAGCGTTTCTGCGTGATGCTGACGCAGCGAGGGCACTCGGAGTGGTGGGGGCGGGGCAGGGTCCATGCCTCCTCGCCCCGAACGGTCGACCTCAAGCAGCCCGGCGAGGTGCACCGGGACCTGCGCCGCGACGGACCCGCCCGGTTCCAGGTCATCGCCTTCGACGCGTCGCTCGTCTCCGAGGCCCGCGAGGCGCTGGACGCGCCGGCCTCCGCCCGGCTTCGACAGCTCCAACTCGAAACATCGCAGCCGGCGGCGGCCGCCTTCGTGCGCCTCCACGCCGTGCTGGATGCGGGCCTGGAGGGACGCTCCTGCGCCCTCGCGCTCCAGACGGCCATGGCGGAAGCCCTCTCCTCACTGGTCGGATGCCTGGAGCCTTCAGGCGAACGGGAGCGGCGCCACCGCTGGCCCCTCCAGCGCGTGGTGGAGGCCCTGCACGAAGCCATTCCAGAGGGCATCACGCTGGAGGCGCTGGCCCGTCAGGTGGGCTGGAACCGCTTCCACCTGTGCCGCGCCTTCCGCGAGGAGCTGGGCATGCCGCCCCACGCGTACCTCACGCACCTGCGCGTCGCGCGAGCCCAGCGGCTGCTGTCCCAGGGGCTGGCGCCCTCGGAGGTCGCGCTCCAGGTCGGGCTCTATGATCAGAGCCTGCTCAACCGGCACTTCAAGCGCATCGTCGGCATCACCCCGGGACAGTTCGCGCGCGCCGTGCAGTGAGGCCGCGCTCAGGTCCCGGAAGGCTGCCGGAAGACCGCTTCGATGTTGTTGCCGTCCGGGTCGAGCACGAAGGCCGCGTAATAGCCCTGGGGGTATCCCGCGCCAGTGGGGCGCAGTCCGGGAGCGCCGTTGTCCGTTCCCCCCGCCGCCACCGCCGCCACGTGGAAGGCGTCGACCTGGGCGCGGCTCGTGGCCGCGAAGGCCGTGTGCTGCTTCACGCTGTGCGGATGGAAGCGGTCGATCCAGAAGATGGGGTACTCCCGGCCGTAGCCAATGCCATCCGCGCCGGTGTCCTCGGGGAGCTGCATGGCGCGGCGGAGGCCGAGCGCCCCCAGTGCCGCGTCGTAGAAGCGTGCCGAACGGGCGACGTCGGCGACTCCGATGCCTGTGTGGTCGAGCATGGACCTCAGTCTACGGGCATGAAGCCGCGCTCGCGCATCAGCGCGTCGAGGTTCGCGTCCCTTCCCCGGAACTTCCGGTAGCCCTCGAACGGATCCACGGTGTTGCCCACCGACAGGACGTGCTCGCGCAGCCGCGCGGCCACCTTCGCGTCGTAGGCGCCGCCGCCTTCCTGGAAGGCCGCGAAGGCATCCGCCGCCAGCATGTCCGCCCAGAGGTAGCGGTAGTAGCCGGCCGCGTACGCGTTGCTGCTGAAGACGTGTCCGAAGTGCGGCATGCGGAAGCGCATGCCGACCTCCGCGGGCGCTCCAAGCTGCCGGAGCACGTCGCGCTCGAAGGCGTCGGGGTCGATGCGCCGGGCTCCGGCCAGGTGCAGCTTCATCTCCACCAGCGCGGAGGTGAGGAAGTCCACGGTGTAGAAGCCCTGGTTGAACGTCGCCGCCTTCTGGATGCGCGCCACCAGCGCCCGAGGCATGGGCTGGCCCGTCGCGTGGTGCACCGCGAAGCGGCCCAGCACCTCCGGCGTGGAAACCCAATGCTCGAACAGCTTGGAGGGGAACTCCGAGTAATCACTCACCACCCGGCTGCCCCCGAGCGCCGGGTACGTCACGTCCCCGCACAGCGTGTGCAGCGCATGGCCGAACTCATGGAACAGCGTCTGGGCGTCGCGCCAGCCCAGCAGCGCGGGGCTCCCGGCCCCTGGCTTCACGAAGGACATGCTGATGGCCACCAGGGCCGGCACCTCGCCCCGGAAGCGCTCCTGGACGCGGTACGTCTCCGTCTGCCCTCCGTTGTACTTGCCCTCGCGCGCGTAGGGGTCGAAGTACAGGAGCCCCCGCTCGCGGCCGCTCTCGCGGTCCTTCACCGCGAAGACGCGCACGTCCGGGTGGTAGACGGGCACGTCCGGCGCGGGCGTGAAGGTGAGGCCGAAGAGCTCGCCCGCGACCCAGAACATGCCTTCACGCAGGGTCTCCAGTTGGAGATAGGGCTTCACCTCGCTGTCGTCGAAGTCATACGCCTGCTTGCGCACCTTCTCCGCGTAGTAGCGGTAGTCCCAGGGCGCGATGGGCTCCTGCTGGCCCTGGCTCCGCGCAATGACAGTCATCGCGGCGACCTCTTCGCGCACGCGCGCGACGGCGGGCGTCCACAGCGTCTCCAGCAACTGCATGGCGCGCTCAGGCGTCTTCACCATCGCGTGCTGGAGCTGGCGGTGCGCGTGGGTGGGGTAGCCCATGAGCTTCGCTGCCTCCGCGCGCGCCGCGAGGATGCGCGTGATGACGGCGGTGTTGTCATGAGCGTCGCCGTGGTCCCCCCGGCTGTCGTAGTTGCGCCACACCTTCTCGCGAAGCTCCCTCCGCTCCGAGTACGTGAGGAAGTCCGCCACCCCCGAGCGGGTGTTGGCCACGGCCCACTTCCCCGGCTGTCCGCGCGCGGTGGCCTCGGCCGCGGCGGCCTTCCGCAGGGGCTCTGGCAGGCCCGCGAGGTCCGCTTCGTTCTCCAGGAGCGTGTAGCGCTTCTCGTCCGCGAGCACGTTCTGGTTGAACGCCGTGTAGAGCGTGGCGAGCCGCTGGTTGAGCGCGGCCAGCCGCTTCGAACCCGCCGCGTCCAGGAGGGCGCCCGAGCGCACGAAGTCGTCGTAGTAGTACGCCACGACGCGCTGCTGCTCGGGCGTCAGCTTCGCCTTCCCGGCCGAGTCCCGGACCGCCTTGACGCGCCGGAAGAGCTTCCGGTTCTGGGACTGCTCATCCCAGAAGGCCGACAGCCGGGGCGCCATCTGGCGTTCCACGGCCTGGTACTCCGGTGAGCTCACGAACGACGACCACGCGTTGTAGACCTCGTAGACGCGGTTGAACGCGCGGCCCGAGTCCTCCAGCGCGGCGATGGTGTTCTCGAACGTGGGCGGCTCCTTCGAGTCCGCGATGGCGGCCAGCTCGCGCCGTGCCTGCGCCATCGCGGCTTCGAGCGCCGGTGCGAAGTCCGCCACCTGCGCGCGGTCGAAGGGCGGGACGCCGCCGTGGGCCCCCGACCAGGGCGCGAGCAGGACATCCGGCGACGGAGCAGGGCCCGCGAAGGCCGTGCCCGCCAGGAGGAGGAGGCATGCAGCGATTCTGTGTCGTGGCATGCGGACAGAATAGGAGCCAGGATTGAGCGGCATCCATCGAATGGAATTCGCCCGGGAGCCTCGAATGGCCGCACTCGACCGAATCGATCGCCAGATTCTGGAGGCCCTCCAGAACAATGCACGGCTGTCCAACAAGGAGCTGGCCGCGCGGGTGGGGCTGGCTCCCTCGTCGTGCCTCGCGAGGGTGAAGCGGCTGGAGACGGACGGGGTCATCAAGTCCTATCGAGCGGACCTGGATGCGCGCTCGCTGGGGTTGGGGCTCCAGGCGCTCATCGCCGTGCAGCTGCGGCTCCACGTGGGAGAGGCGTTCGGCAGCATCGGTGACCACCTGCGCTCGCTGCCGGAGACGGTGGCCGTCTACTGCCTGGGCGGGACGACGGACTTCCTGGTGCACGTCGTGTGTCGGGACACGGAACACCTGCGGGTGCTCACCATCCAGTCCTTCACCAGCCGCCCGGAGGTGAGCCGCATCGAGACGTCGCTGGTGTTCTCCTTCGCGCGCTCCGGGCTGCCGGTCGACCGGGGAGCCTGATGCAACCCGCGCTGTAACCTTTTGGCGTCCTCTTTCGTGGAGGCCGTCGGATGCCCGGAATGCGCCGGGCGCCGGGACGGAGGACGGACATGCAGGCGATGAAGGTGGCCGTGGTGGGAGGAGGGCTGGGCGGGCTCACGGCGGCGGCGTTGCTGGCGCGCGGCGGCTGCGAGGTGACGCTGTACGAACGCTCGAAGTCCCTGGGCGGGCGGGCGCGGACGACGGAGGTGGAGGGCTTCCGCTTCAACCTGGGGCCGCATGCCCTGTACCGGGCGGGCGCGGCGCTGCGGGTGCTGGGCCGCCTGGGCGTGAAGCCCCAGGGCGGTGTGCCGGTGGGAACGGGCTCCCACGCGCTGCGAGCGGGCCGGCTGCACACGCTGCCGCGCGGGCCGGTGACGCTCATGACGACGGACGTGCTGTCGCTCGCCGGGAAGCTGGAGGTGGCGAAGCTGCTGGCGGGGCTGGCGCGAATCGACACGGGGCCGCTGGGGCCCCTGTCGACGCGGGCGTGGCTGGAGACGCGCCTGGCACGAAGGGACAGTCAGGCGCTCATCGCGGCGCTGGTGCGCGTGGCGACGTACTGCGCGGACCTGGAAGCCCTCAGCGCGGAGGCGGCGGTGAGACAGCTCCAGGCCGCGACCGCGGCGAACGTGCTGTACGTGGACGGTGGCTGGAGCACCCTGGTGGACGCGGTGGAGCAACTGGGGCGAGAGGCCGGAGTCCGGCTGGAGCTGTCCACGCGGGTGGAGTCCGTCGTCCTCCAGGAAGGGAGCACGAAGGTCGAAGGCGTACGGCTCGCGGACGGCACGGTGCGAGGCGCGGACGCGGTGGTGTTGGCGGGCAGTCCCGCGGACGTGGCGGCGCTCGTGCCAGGGGACGCGGCGCTGGCCCGGGAGGCGCGGGAGGCGGTGCCCATTCACGCCGCGACGCTGGAGCTTGGGTTGTCGGAGCTGCCGAGGCCGGATGCGTTCTTCGCGTTGGGGGTGGACGGGCCCTGGTACGCGTCGGTGCATTCGGCCTCCGCGAAGCTGGCGCCGGAAGGAGGCGCGATGGTGCACGTGGCCAAGTACCTGGGCGGAGCGGACACGGAGTGCCGCGAGTCCGAACTGGAAGCCGTGATGGACGCGCTCCAGCCAGGTTGGCGAGCGAAGTTGGTGGCGCGGCGCTTCCGTCCGTCACTCACCGTCAGCGCCGGACTGCCCCAGGCCGCCAAGGGTGGACTCGCGGGGCGTCCCGCCGTGGAGGTGCCGCACCTCGGAGGGCTGTACCGCGTAGGTGACTGGGTGGGCGCGGAGGGAATGCTCGCGGACGCGTCCCTGGCAAGCGCCGAAGCCGTGGAGCACGCCCTGCTGCAACGCATCGCGACGCCACAGCGTCGCGTAGCGGGAGCTTGAGCTGAATGGGAGCACAGGAGGGAAGGGCACCCAGCGTAAGCACTTCACCGCCGAGAGAGACCACGGCATGGACGCGCAGGCACCAGACCCACGGATATCCAGGAGGGCCCCCCGGCCGACGCGTTCCCAACGGGTCCGACAGTCGGACAGGTTTCCGCGGACCGGCTGGGGCAGGGCCCCGGCCAGCGCGGTTCTCCCAACCTGTCCGACAGTCGGACAGGTTTCGGCTGCCTGGATGGCGCAGGGGCCCGGCCAGCGCGGCTCTCCCAACGGGTCCGACAGTCGGGCAGGTTTCCGCGGTCCGGATGGCGCGGAGGGGGCTGGCCAGGATGGCTCTCTGAACCTGTCCGACAGTCGGACAGGTTTGTGCGGTGCTCCGTTGACGGGGCGCTGCAATCGGGATCTCACCTTCTCATTCGTGAAGACAGGAGGGATGTCCGAGGGCCTGGGCCTGGGCGCTCCCTTCCAATGCGCGGTGGAGGCTTGAACGGGATGGATTCACAGGCGCGAGGGGCACTGGGACAGGCCGCACGCGAGCATGAGCGCTTCCTCTGGGGGCTCTGCTACCGGATGACCGGTGTGGCGGCGGACGCGGATGACCTGGTGCAGGAGGTCTATGCTCGCGCGCTCGCGACTCCCCCGGAGCGCCTGGACACCCTGCGGCCCTGGCTGACCCGCGTGGCGGTGAACCTGGCCCGTGACCACCTGCGGCGGCGACGGCGCGAGGGCTACATCGGACCCTGGCTGCCTTCGCCCGTGGAGACCGGCGACGAGGAGGTCCCTCCCTCGGCGGAGGCACGGCTTCCCGGTGGCGGCTCGACGGAGGGGCGCTATGAGTTGCTGGAGAGCGTCTCCTTCGCCTTCCTGCTGGCGCTGGAGGCCCTGTCGCCCAAGCAGCGGGCCGTGCTGCTGCTGCGGGATGTCTTTGACTACTCGGTGCTGGAAGTGGCCGAGGCGCTTCGCATGAGCGAAGCGAACGTGAAGGTGGTGCACCACCGCGCACGTGCGGCGATGGCCTCGTATGACCAGTCCCGCTGCGTGCCCACGCGCGAGCTGCAGGCCCGCACCCGGGCCGCGTTGGAGGCGTTCCTCGCGGCGATGATGACGGGCGACGTCGCCGCCGCGGAGGCGTTGCTGACCTCCGATGCTCGTGCCCTTTCGGACGGAGGCGGCAAGGTGCGTGCGGCCCTGGTGCCCATCGTGGGGGCACCGCGCGTCGTCCTCGTCGTCCGCCGCTTGATGGAGATGCGTGGCGCTCCGGTGGCGTGGGAGGCCCGGATGCTCAACGGACTGCCCGCCTTCGTCGCCGTGTACCCTCCGGCGAAGGACCCGCTCATGGCCCTGCACACCGTGATTCGCGTGGACGTGGACGCGCACGGACGCATCCATGCGCTGCACTCCGTGCTGGAGGAGCGGAAGCTCGCGGGCGTGCGCATGCCCGTGCCGGAGTGACCTGAGCCTCTGGGAAATGGGGAGGGCAAGGTGACCTTCCAGTAGTCCATCCTGGTCCAGGCCCGAAGGGAGGGGCAGGCGCGCGGCCGTGCCGTCCACTCCCGCATGGCCCCAAGGGATGAAGCCCCTGTCCAAGCGCTCCGCCCGTCACCAGTTCCTGGGTGCACGGCGGGGCGAGCGAACGGAGGGCGGGCATGGGGACACGGGGGGACGACTCATCAGCGGGGGGCGCGCCGTCCCTGTTCGCCCGGCTGGCGGTGGGCGTGTTCCGGCACCGGGGCCGGGTGCTGGTGGGCACGCTCCTGCTCCTCGGCGCGGCGGTGTGGGCGCTGCTCCGGGGCGGGCACCTCACCACCGGGACCATCGAGGGCATCGAAGCCGCGCGGGCCGAGTCGCTCGCGCGGGGCGCCGCCGCCGGGTCCAACGACCAGACCCTGGCGGTCATCTTCCACCACGACGCCTGGGCGACGGAGGATCCGCGCTTCGCCCAGGCGGTGACGTCCGCGCTGTCGCGCGTGCAGCGGCTGCCGGAGGTCGCGTCGGTGGTGTCACCCATCGGGGCGCCCGAGGCCTTCCGGGCCCGCTTCGTGGCGCCGACGGGCCACGACCTGCTGGCGCTGGTGCGGCTCAAGGGCGGCGAGCGCGAGGCCACCGCCGCGTTCCCCGCCGTGCGCGCGGCGCTGGATGACTCGGGCCTCCAGACGACGCTCACCGGCAAGGTGGCCTTCCTGGCCGCGCTCAACGAACTGCTGGAGCACGACCTGCTGCGCGCGGAGTTGCTGTCGTTCCCGCTGGCGCTGCTCGTGTTGCTGTGGGTGTTCCGCACGGTGGTCGCGGCCATGCTGCCCCTGGTGGTGGGCGGGCTGGCGGTGCTCTGCGGCGTGGCGGGCGTGCTGCTGTTGTCGCACGTCACGAACATGGCCCAGTACACGCTCAACGTGGTGTCGCTCATCGGGCTGGGCGTGGCCATCGACTACTCGCTCTTCATCGTGAGCCGCTTCCGCGCGGAGCTTGCCCACGGGCTCTCCACGGAGCAGGCGCTGACGCGCACCCTGGACACCGCCGGGCGCGCGGTGGCGTTCTCCGGACTGGCGGTCACGGTGGGGCTGGGAGGCCTGCTGTTCTTCCGGGGCTCGTACCTGAGCGCCATGGGGCTGGGGGGCGCCCTGGTGGTGGCCTTCGCGGTCCTCTTCGCGCTCACCGTGCTGCCCGCGCTCCTGGCCTGGCTGGGGCCTCGCGTGGACCGGGGGCGGCTGCCCTTCGCGCGCGCGGAGGGGCGCGGCGGGGGCTGGCACGCGCTGGCCACCTGGGTGATGCGGCATCCCTGGTGGGTGCTCTTGCCGACGCTGGCGCTGCTGCTGGCCATGGGGCTGCCGTTCCGGCGTCTGCAATTGGCGGCCACGGACATCACGGCGCTGCCCGAGGGCACCGAGGCCCGCCGGGGCGCGGAGACCCTGGCCCGCCTGTTTCCCCGCGAGGCCGCCACCCGCGTGCTGGTGGCCGTGGAGTTCCCGGGCGGCACACCCCTCACGCCGGAGCGCGCGGGCGCGCTTCATGACGCCAGCCGGAGGATCGCCGCGCTGCCCGGGGTGCTCGGCGTGGAGAGCGCGGTGACCCTGGTCCCCGGCATGGACCGGGCGACCGTTCAACGGATGGCCGCCGCTCCGCCCCAGTTCCTTCCGCCGGAGCTCCAGGCCGCGCGCGCCGCGTACGTCACCGGCAACGTCGCGGTGATGCAGGTGCTGACGTCCTCGGCGCCCAGCAGCGTCGAGGCCCGGAACCTGGTGCGCGCGCTGCGCGAGGACCGCGCGGTGGGGGACGGCCGGTGGCAGGTGGGCGGGCAGACCGCGACGGACGTGGACGCGGCGGCCTTCGTGAAGCAGCACACGCCCGCGGCCGTGGGGTTCGTGATGGGGATGACGTGCATCGTCCTCTTCGTGCTCCTGCGCTCGGTGGTGCTGCCGTTGAAGGCGCTCCTGATGAACCTGCTGTCGCTGTGCGGTTCGTTCGGGGCCCTGGTGTTCATCTTCCAGGAAGGCCACCTGCACCGGCTGCTGCGCTTCGAGCCCGGGCCCATCGAACCGTCGCTGCCCATCCTGCTGTTCTGCGCGCTGTTCGGCCTGTCCATGGACTACGAGGTGCTGCTGCTCAGCCGCATCCGCGAGGAGTGGCTGCGCACGGGCGACAACACCCACGCGGTGGCCGAAGGCCTGGAGCGCACCGGCGGCCTCATCACCAGCGCGGCGGCCATCATGGTGGCGGTGTTCGCGGCCTTCACGCTGGCGTCGGTGGTGGTGGTGAAGGCGATGGGGCTGGGCATGGCCATCGCGGTCGCGCTGGATGCGACGCTGGTCCGGGTGCTCATCGTCCCCGCGATGATGCGGCTGATGGGGGACTTCAACTGGTGGGGGCCGGGCCACTGGCGGCGCTCGCACGCGCGGGCGCCAGGGCCTCGCGGCACGGAGGTGCGGCCATGAACGCGCGGAACCTGGGGTGGACGGCGGCGGCGCTGGGCGTGCTCGTGCAGGGCCACCTGGAATTGATGGCCGGCCTGCGACGGCGCCCGGTGCCACCTTCGAGGCGCTTCGAGCCGCCCTCCGTGACGGTCATCCGTCCCATCCGCGGCCTGGACGTGGACGCGCGAGCGAACGTGCGCGCGCTGCTGGACCTGGACTATCCCGGCGAGTGGGAGGTGCTCTTCGTCTTCGACAGCGAGGAGGACCCGGCGTTCCTCCCCACCCGCGAGGAGGTGGCCGCGCGCTCCACGCGCGCGAAGCGGGTGGAGCTGGTGGTCGCGGGCGAGCCTCCGGAAGGGATGACCGGCAAGCTCAACGCGATGCAGGTGGGCGTGGCCCGCTCCCGGTGTGAGCTCCTGGCCTTCAGCGATTCAGACACGCGGCCCACGCCCGGCGTGCTCACGGCGCTGGTGGGGGCCCTCCTGGAGGATGGCCGGACGGGCGCCACGTTCGCGCCCATCTACGCGGCGGCGGACGCGCCCCTCGCGGGGGACGTGGGCTACGGGCTGCTGGTGAACGCGTGGTACGGCGCGTCGGTCGCGTGCGCGGCAAAGCCGGATGGCGCGCTGCCCTTCATCATGGGGCAGTTGATGGTCTTCCGCCGTGAGGCGCTCGCAGCCATCGGGGGCGTGGGCTGCGCGGCCGGGCAGTTCGTGGATGACATGTACCTGGGGCGCCGGCTGCACGAGGCCGGGTGGAAGAACCGCGTCGTGCACGCGCCCCTGCGCGTCGTCACGGGGCACCTGGAGCTGGGCGCCTTCCTGCGCATCTTCCGGCGGTGGATCCTCTTCTCGGAGGCGGGGCTGCCGGGGGCCTTCGCCCGGACGCACTGGGTGCGCGGCGGGGTGAGCTGGCTGTCCTGGGGCAGCCTGGCGGCGGCGGTGGCGCGGAGGGCCTGGGAGACGGCGGCCCTGGCGGCGGTGCCCATCGGCTTCTGCGTGTGGAGCCAGCTGCGGCTCCAGCGGGCCTGCCACGGGCCGGACGTGGCGCCCCGGCACTACTGGGTGCCGGCGGTCCTTCCGCTGCTGGGGGCCGGCGTGGCGCTGTCCGCGCGGCTGTCGCGGCAGGTGGACTGGCGCGGCCGGGGGTACCGGTTGGACGCGAAGGCGCGCCTCGGTGAAACCCAGCCGGCGCGGGCCAGCGTGTAGACGGGACGGCGGACGCGACGATGCAGCCAGCTCCCCACCTGTTCCACCGCGCTCGCCACCGTGCCCCGCAGGGGCGGCCCGGCCGAGCGCAACAGAGGCCCGGCGGACCGGAGGCTGCCTCCGGGGCCGCTGGGCGAGAGCATCGCGGCGAAGGCATGCGCGATGACGCGCAGGTACTCGCGGGCCATCACCCGCATGCGGGGCTCCTCGGAGGAGAGCAGCGCCATGGAGGCCCGCGCGCCGCGAGGGCTGTGCTCCCAGTAGTGCAACAGGCCCATGCGCAGGGCCCGCATGCCCTCGTCCTGTCCGGCGAAGGCGCTGTAGAGCGCGGACGCGAGCGCGACGCGCGTGCGCTGGGCGGGACGCCGCGCGTGCGCGTAGTGCTCCAGCGCGCGGGCGATGTGGCCCGGGTGGCGCTCCAGCGATTCCTGGAGGGCGCGGGCGTCGTGGAAGCAGGACGCCATGCCGCTCGCGGTGAGCGGGTGGCAGCACGCCGCGGCGTCGCCGACGAGCACGGCGCTGCCCATCCAGACGGTCTCCGCCAGCCAGTCGTCGTTGGACGCCATGCGCACGGCGGGCCGTTGCTCCAGCGCCCGCCAGACGGCGTGCCTCAGACTGGAGGGCAGGGCGAGCAGCAGCTCCGGCCTGTCCCGCAGCGTCTGGACGGTGCTGCCCAGGGGCAGGTCCACCATCACGCGCGCCACGCCGGGCTGGATGCCGTAGGCCAGCGCGTGCACGGCGCCGCCCACGAACTGGTGGCCGTGGTCCGGGTGGGTCAGGCAGGCGCTGTCCACCGTCACTCCCAGCATGGTGGACAGGCGCGTGTGGTGCTCGGCGATGCCCAGCATCCGCCGCACCGGCGACGCGCGTCCGTCCGCGGCCACGAGCAGCCGGGCGCGCACGGTGTGCTCGGCGCCCGCGTGCGTGTAGCGCAGGCGCACGCCGTGCTCGCCGTTGTGCTCCACCGCCGTCACGCGGGCCCGGGTGCGCACGGTGACGCCGCGCCGCCGCGACACCGCCTCCAGCAGGGGCTCCGTGAGCGTGGCGTGCTCCAGCGACAGCCCCGTGGCACCCCGGCCGTAGGGCAGGACGAGGGTGCGGGCAGGGGCATGGAAGCGCACCGCGAAGCCGCGCACGGGCTGGGCCTTCCAGCCCTCCACGACGTCCCCGAAGCCCAGCGCGCGCAGGTCCCGGATGCCGGCGGGGTGCAGGAGCTCGCCCGCGAGCTGTTTGTGCCGGTCCACGCCCGCGTCCAGCAGCAGGACGGACAACCCCAGCTCGACGAGCGCCGCCGCCACCGTGCAGCCCGCGGGCCCACCTCCGGCTATCACCACCTCGGCGTCCTCCACGTGGCCTCCGCTCGGGTTCCCAGACACCATGTCTGGCATTGACTACTTAGCCATTGAATCGCGGCATCGCACGCAGAGGAGGCAGGCATGAAAGAGCAGGGAGCGTCATTCTGTCGCACGCAACTGCCCCGGGTTTCCCGGACGTTCGCGCTCAACATCCCGTTGCTGCCCGAGCCCCTGGACCTCGCGGTCACGGTGGCCTACCTGCTGTGCCGCATCGCGGACACGCTGGAGGACGAGTCCCCCGCGCCATCCCAATCCGCGCTGCTCGACGAGCTGGGCGCCCTGGTGTCATTGGGGCCGGGCTGGGAGGCCCAGGCCCGTTCCTTCGCGCGGAGGGCGCGGCTCGCCCTGCGGGACGAGGCGCCCGCCCCGGAGGCCGAGCTGGTGCTGGAGACCCTGACGGTGCTCGAGACCCTGGCCTCGCTTCCCACCTGGGTCCACCCGCCCATCGCCCGGTGCGTGCGCACGATGACCGGCGGGATGAACCAGATGCAGCGGATGCACGGCGGGAGCGGGCAGGTGATGGGGCTGCCCGACCTCCAGGCGACGTTCAGGTATTGCTATTACGTGGCCGGCGTCGTGGGCGAGATGCTGACCGGGCTCTTCATCGCCAGCTCACCCCGGGTGGCCTGGCGCCAGGAGGGCCTGACGTCGCGGGCGCCTGCCTTTGGCCGCGCCCTGCAGCTCACCAACATCCTGAAGGACGTGCGCGAGGACCTGGACCGGGGCAGTTGCTGGCTGCCCAGGGACCGCATGGCCGCGCATGGCCTCACGCCCGCCACGCTGGCCCTGCCGTCCCTGCGCTCGCGGGCGGTGGCGCTGATGGACGAGCTGGTGGCGGTGGCGCGCGGTGAGCTGGAGGTCGCGCTCGAATACTCCCTGGCCCTTCCGCGCGAGGAGCCCGGCCTGCGGCTGTTCTGCCTCTACCCGCTCTTCTTCGCGGCCGCGACGCTGGACGCGCTGGAGGGCAACCCCGCGGTGCTCGAACCGGAGCCGGTGAAGATCCGCCGGGAGACGGTGGAGGCGCTGATGCGGCTCACGCAGGAGAACGTCGACTCGGATGAGGCGCTGCGGGCGCTCTACGCCTGGTGCTCGCGAGCGCCCCGGCACGGCATGGAGGCCCGGCTCTGATGCTTCGCCACGCGCGCGACGTGCTGGCCCGGACGCAGGAGGCGGACGGCTCCTGGAAGGGGGACTACAGCGGCCCGCTCTTCCTGGCCCCGGTGTACGTGGCCGGGCTGTACGTGATGGGCCGCTCGCCGGACGCGCGCGTGAGGGACGGGCTCATCGCGTACATGCGCGCGCGCCAGAACGCGGACGGCGGCTGGGGGCTGGACGTGGAGTCGCCCAGCCTCGTCTTCACGACGGTGCTCAACTACGTCGCGCAGCGGCTGCTGGGCGTCGGCGCGGAGGACGCGGACCTGCTCCGCGCGCGGGCGTGGTTCCTTCCCCGGGGCGGCCCGCGGGGCAGCGCGTCCTGGGGGAAGTTCGTCCTCGCCCTGCTGGGGCTCTACGACTACGCGGGCCTGGCGCCCGTGCCGCCGGAGCTCTGGCTGCTGCCGCGAGCGCTGCCGTTCCATCCGTCGCGGCTCTGGTGTCACTGCCGCATGGTGTACCTGCCCATGGGCTGGCTCTATGGCCGCCGGGTCCGCGCCAGGGAAACGCCGCTGCTGGCCGAGCTGCGGCGCGAGCTGTATCCCCAGCCCTACGCGGACGTGGACTGGAAGGCGGCGCGCGGCCGGGTGGCCGGGACGGATGCGTACACGCCCCACGGCCTGGGGCTGCGCGCCGTGCACCGGGTGCTGGGGTGGTATGAGCGCTTCCACTCGAAGCGGCTGCGGGCCCGCGCGCTGGACGAGTCCCTGGCGTTGATTCGCGGGGAGGACACGGCGACGCACGCCATCTGCATCGGGCCCATCAACAAGGTCCTCGACATGGTGGTGTGGCACGTGGCGCGGCCGGACGGCCCCGAGGTGCGCGCCCACCTGGAGCGCCTGCCGGACTACCTCCAACACACCCGGGAAGGCATCACGTTCAACGGCTACAACTCCTCGCAGCTCTGGGACACCGCCTTCGCGGTGCAGGCGCTGGTGGCGTCCGGCGAGGCGGCTGGAGCGCGGGACACGCTGGAGCGCGCGGGCCGCTTCCTGGAAGCGCAGCAGGTGCTGGAGGATTCGCCAGACGCCGCGCGCCACCACCGGCACCCGAGCCGGGGAGGGTGGCCCTTCAGCACGCGCGCGCACGGCTGGCCCATCAGCGATTGCACGGCGGAGGCACTGAAGGCGTGTCTGTTGTTGCAGCCGCTCAGGCTCAACCGCGTGCCGCACGAGCGCCTGGAGCAGGCGGTGGCATTCATCCTGTCCTTGCAGAACCGGGACGGAGGCTGGGCCACCTACGAGCGGCAGCGGGGCCCGCGCTGGCTGGAGCGGTTCAATCCCTCGGACGTGTTCGCCAGCATCATGGTGGACCCCAGCTACGTGGAGTGCACGTCGGCCTGCGTGCAGGCGCTGGCCGCGTGGCGGAACGCGTGGCCGGAGGCGCCAGTGGGACGGGCCATCGCGCGGGGCGCGGACTTCCTGCGCCGCCAGCAGCGTGCGGACGGAAGCTGGGAGGGTTCGTGGGGCGTGTGCTTCAGCTATGGCACCTGGTTCGGCGTTACCGGACTGGTGGCCGCGGGCGCGAGTGCCAGGGACCCCGCGCTGCGCAAGGCGGTCACGTTCCTCGGGGCCCACCAGCGCGAGGACGGCTCCTGGAGTGAGACCCTCCAGTCCTGCCGCGAGCGCCGCTGGGTGGAGGGGCGCACCGGCCACGCGGTGACGACGTCCTGGGCCGTGCTGGCACTGGTGGCGGCGGGCGAGCGGGACAGCGATGCCACACGAAGGGGCGTGGCGTGGCTGCGCGCGACCCAGGGGCCGCACGGCCAGTGGCCCCCGGAGCCCCTGGCCGGCGTGTTCAACCGCACCTGCGCCATCCACTACGACGCCTACCTGCGCATCTTCCCGCTGTGGGCGCTGTCGCTCGCGGAAGCGACAGGCCCAGGCCTCACGGCGCGCGAAGGCTCAGCGTCCCCAGGTAGTCCGCCTTGCCCAGGTTGACGCCGTTGTGCCGCAGCAGCGCGTACGTGTGGGTGAGGTGGAAGTAGAAGTTCGGGATGATGTGCTCCTGGAAGTTGTCCGCGCCGCTCATCACCTTGCCCTCCCACCGGGGATTGGTGATGACGCGGGTGGCCGCGCCCTCGAAGTCCTTCGCCGTGAGCGTGTCCAGGTACTCGATGGTGGACCGGACGCGGGCGCCGAGCTCCTCCAGCGTCTGCTCCGTGTCCGCGTGCGACGGCGCGGGCTTGCCGGTCAGCCGCGAGGCCCCCAGCTTCGCGGCGTCACAGGCGATCTGCACCTGCTTGACGAACGGGAGCTGATCCGGCGCCAGCCGGAAGCCCAGGTAGAGGTTGGGGTCGAAGGACTTCGCCTTGGCATGGGCAGCGCCCGCCTCCAGCCACTTGCCCAACTGCCCGAGCTGCTTCTTCATCTGGGAAAAGGTCTCGAAGTACATGGGCGCGCAAGCTAACGGGACCGCCGTTGCCGCGCGAGCCAATCGGCGGGGCGTCCGGCCCCCTCGAACCGGACGCCCCGCGTCACGCCGCGCTCACGCGGGGTGTCAGAAGGTGATGGTCAGGTCGTGCAGCACGGCCGAGCAGCCCGTCTTCGTCCCGGCCTCGTCGCCCGAGGTGTCACCCACGCAGGTGATGTTCTGCACCATGCGCGTGTTCGACGACAGCTGCGGGAAGCCATAGGCGTCCTGGTAGTGTCCCGAGTCCGTGTACGTGAAGGTGAATTCGGCGCCCTGCCAGTAGTCCGCGACGGGCCACGGCGCCGGCGTCACGCCCACGATGGGCGTCGCGGTGGTGGCGATGTGGTACCACTGGCCCCCGAAGACATGGGTGTCCCGTCCGCCCGTTTCGTCTCCCCAGATGAACATGCCGACCCACAGCTCGTTGGCGTTGCGCACCTCGAACTCGAAGTTGAGGGCCATCCGCGGGCCGTGACCGGCGAAGTCCGCGTCACCTCCCGGCGTCTTCGGCGGGACGTAGAAGGCCAGCGGGAAGTCGTTGATGGTGATGCTGGACAGGCCCTGCTCCGTGGTGGCCACGGACGGCTCCGCCGGGACCTCGGACTCGAGGGTCTCAGGGCCGCCGCAGGCCCCCAGCAACAGCGCGGCCGCCGGCATGGCGTAGGACACGAAACGCTTCGACATGGGTGACTCCTGGACGCGGGTGGAAGACGCGCCCAGGAGTACCGGGCCTCAATGACAGTCGGAACGCCCCTGACGCCAATGGCTCTCAATCCGTGGCGAGCTGGCCCAGGGCGGTGGCGAGCTGCCCATCAGGCCTTGAACGTCATCAGCGGCTTGAGCCGGGCCACCTCCCGCACGATGTCCGCTTCCACCTGCGAGTCGATGACCGGGCCAATGGGCTTGTAGGCGGCGGGGGCCTCCTCGATGCGGCGCTCGGCCCGCAGCGCGATGCAGTCCACCCCCGTGAGGCCCAGGTCCTCCTCACGGTGCTTCGCGCCGCCGCGCGACAGGGAGAAGCGCGAGTGCGCCCGGCCCGCCCCGTGCGAGGCCGACGCCAGCGCCTTCGCGTTGCCCAGCCCCCGCATCAGGTAGGACGTCGCGCCCATGGAGCCGGGGATGATGACCGGCTGGTCCTCCTCGGCCGGGCAGGCGCCCTTGCGCGCCAGCCAGCCGCCTTCCCAGGGCAGGGTGATGTTGTGGGGCACGTCGTAGACGAGCGGCGCCTCCACGTCCCCGAACAGCTCCCGCAGCGTCTGCCGCACCAGCTCCGCGAGCAGCAGCCGGTTGAGGAAGGCGTAGTTGGCCGCCGTGGCCTCCGCTTTCAGGTACTCGCGCACCTTCACGGGATCCGCGAGCGGGAAGATGCCGCTCCCCGGGTGCGCCGCCCCCGGGGGCCACGCGGCCCGCGCCCGCTCCTGCCACGCTCTCCCCACGTGCTTGCCCATGTCCCGCGAGCCGGAGTGCACCATGAAGGCGAGCTGGCCCTCTCGCACGCCCCATGCCCAGGCCCGCGCGCGGTCCACCACGGCCTCCACGCGCTGCACCTCCACGAAGTGGTTGCCGCCGCCAATGGTGGCCAGCCCCGGGTCCCGCACCACGCCCTCGCGCCGCAGCCCCGTGGGCGCCCAGGCCGGGTCGCCCTCCAGCGCGCCTCCCAGGTGGACGCGCCCGGACTCGCGGTCCAACTGGCCCAGGTCCACCCGGGCCGCCATGCCCAGCGGCTGCTCCACCGTCTCCTGGAGCCAGCCGGGCAGGCCGTCGCGCAGCAGCGCCTCCAGCGCGCGCGAGCCCTGGGGGACGTCGCGCGTGCCGAAGAAGCAGTGCCCCTTCATCCGCTCGACGAAGGCGTCGCGGCGGGCGAGGAAGGCGTCCACGGGGATGTCCGCGACGTGCAGGCGCATGCCGCAGTTGATGTCCGTGCCCACGGCGCCGGGCACCACCAGGCCTTCCGTGTGGACCACCGACCCGATGGCCACCCCGGAGTCGCCCGGATGGAAGTCTGGCGTCGCGCGCACCTGCTTCACGCGGCCGCCGTTGGGATGGTGAAGCGCGGCGAGCGCCGCGAGTTGTTGGAGCGCCTTGCCCTCCACCGGCAGGTCCGGCGGAAGCAGGACCTCGGCGGGCGGAGCATGGGGATGGGTCTGGAGGCGGACGGTGTACACACGTCCGTCGTAGGTGACGTCGAGCCCCTCGCGGGCGAGTGCCCGCAGGAGCCGGTTCAGGTTCGGCTGCATGACCTTCTCGGAATCTGACCCGGGCGGACTTGCGGCCCGGGGGACGTGAGCGATGGATTCGAGACCTCGGGTCAGCAGCCGCGGTCGGGACGCCGGAGCGTCCGCGCCCGCAGGGACGCCCCGGCCCGCGCGGCCTGACAAGGCCAGGGGCGGGACGGGGCGGCGCTACGGGGAAGCGTCTAGGAATACATCGTCGCCCTGCTTCCTCCGTCGAGGAAGTAGGCGCTGTTCACGAGCGCCAGGTGGCTGAACGCCTGGGGGAAGTTGCCAATCTGCCTGCGCTCCTTCGGCAGGTACTCCTCCGCGAGCAGCCCCACGTCGTTGCAGAGCCCCACCAGCTTTTCGAAGAGCCTCCACGCGTCCTCGGTCCGCCCCATCAGTTGGTAGGTGTTCGCGAGCCAGAAGGAGCAGGCGAGGAACGCGCCCTCCTCGCCCGCGAGGCCGTCGACGCTCTCCTCCGTCCGGTAGCGCAGCACCAGCCCTTCCGGCATCAGCTCCTCCTCGATGGCCCGCACCGTTCCGGCGATGCGGGGATCCTCCGGCGGGAGGAACCCGCTGAGCGCGATGATGAGCAGGCTCGCGTCCACGCCCTTGGAGCCGTAGTACTGCGTGAAGGTGCCCCGCTGGGCGTCGTAGCCCTTGCTGCACACCTCATCGTGGATGGTCTGCCGCAGCTCCACCCACGGCGCCTTGTCCTCCTTCAGGCCGTACTGATCGATGGCCCGCACCCAGCAATCGATGACGATCCACGCCGACACCTTGGAGGCGGTGAACGAGTGCTTCGGGCCGCGCATCTCCCAGATGCCGTGGTCCGGCTCCGTCCAGACCTCGGACACGCGGTTCGCGAGGATCTTGAGCGCCTTCTGTGCGCGCTCCTTCATCTTGCCCGCCTGTTGCGCGTGGATGTAGAGGACCGCGGCGAACTCGCCGAGCACGTCGAGCTGGAACTGCGAGTAGGCCCCGTTGCCGATCCGCACGGGCCGGGCCCCCTCGTAACCCGCCAGCCAGTCCAGCGTGACCTCGGTGAGGCGGCGCTCGCCACGGATGCCGTACATGATCTGCAGTTGGTCCGGCGCGCCACCAATGGCGTCCTCCAGCCAGTTCCCGAACGCCCCCGCTTCCTCCATGAGGTCCGCGCGCATGAGCGCGTTCAGCGTCAGGACCGAGTCGCGGATCCAGCAGAAGCGGTAGTCCCAGTTGCGCTCTCCGCCGGGCGTCTCCGGAAGACCGAACGTGGGCGCGGCGACCAGAGCTCCCGAGGGCTGGTAGCTGCACGCCTTGAGGGTGAGCAGGGAGCGGACGACCACGTCCTGGTGATGGGGGGGCAGGCGCAGCCGCGAGGCCCAGTCCTCCCAGTAGGCCTCCGTCTCACGCAGGGCGACCTCTGGATCGAGCGCCGCGGGGACGCCGTCATAGGGCCGGGCCCAGGAGAGCACGAAGGGGATCCGCTGGCCGGCCTTGACCGTGAACTCCGACTCGAAGTCAGGCGGATCCTTGCTGAGGCCTCCCCGGAGGAACACCGCGTCCGGCCCGGCGACAGCGGAGGAGGCGCCATCCCTCCTGGCGATGAGGGGCAGGGTGAAGCCGTTGGCGAACCGGGGGCGCAGCTCGGAGCGCAGGGTCACCGTGCCCCGGACGCCCTCCACCCAGCGCACCAGGTGGGGGACTCCCTTGCGGATGGGCATGAAGTCCACGACGCGCACCGCGCCCTCGTCCGTCACGAACTCCGTCTCCAGGATGAGCGTCTTGCCCCGGTAGCGGCGCTTCACCTCGCGCACGGACGCCTTCGGTGCGAGCTTCCACCGGCCATTGTCGGAGGTGCCCAGCAGGGACGCGAAGCACGCGTCCGAGTCGAAGTCCGGGAGGCAGAGGAAGTCGATGGAGCCATCCCGGGCCACGAGCGCGGCCGTGTAGAGGTCTCCGAGGAGCGCGTGGTCCTCGATGAGCGGGCCCGGCTCCGCCTGGAGGCTGCTCCCCCATCCGGTCCTGGGGGCTTCGCTCTTCCGCGGCGTCGTCTCTGTCGAAATCATGGCATGCCTCTCGGCCTGGGGTGGGGGTCCAGGAAAAAGGTAGGTACCAGCCCCCCTGATGCAATCGCGGGGAGGGCAGCGGGCGGGGGCCACCCGGGTCGTGCGCCTGAACAGTGCGGGAGCGCCAACGAAGCCGCTCCCGCCCGGGCTGCGATATGAACCTCGAGGGCCTGCTCCGGGATGGCAGGCGCGGGCGGATTGGAAGGGAGTGTTCTCATGACGGTGGCAGTCCTGCGGGCCCAGGCCCCGGAGTTCGATGTGGCGTCTGTCCTGGACCGCTTTCCGGATTGCCACCCGGATGCCGTCTGGCTTCAAGGGGAGCAGCGGCTGTCGGGGAGACATTCGACCTCTGGCTTCAACCTCACGCTGGTGGAGGACGGGGAGGGCACGCTGCACGGGCCCGTCGCCGCGGCCCGCCGGCAGTTGGAGGTGCTGGCCCCGCTGCTCATGGAGCTGCGGCAGCTGTCCGTCCCGTGCGTCGTGGACTTCGGCCTCTTCGTCGGCAGCGCCCTGCACTTCGCCAGCTCCATCCACTTCCCACCCGAGGACGTCCAGTGGTTCGCGGACCAGGGCATCGCGCTGGCGGTGTCCGCCTATCCGACCGCCGACGAGGATTGAGCAATCATTTCCAGGGAGAATGTCAGAGCGAGCCTGTAGGGTGCGCGCCCCTCCGGAAGATTCCCTTCCGGCATGGCTCAAGGTCGAGGCCTCTTGAACCGCTCCTCCTTCCTGCTGCGCGCGCTGCGCACCGGCACGTTCTGTCTCGTGGGCGCCAGCTCGCTGATGGCCGGCTGTGATTCCAACGACGACCCGCCCCCTCCCAATCCGCCCCCGGTGGACACCTCGCCGCGCACGCTGACGCTGCTGCAGACGAGCGACCTGCACACCAACATCTTCCCGTGGGACTACTTCACCGGGAAGCCGGACGCGAAGCGCGGCCTCGCCAGGGTGGCCACGCTCATCAAGCAGGAGCGCGCGAAGAACCCGGACTGCACGCTGCTGGTGGATACCGGTGACACCATCCAGGGCTCGCCGCTCGGCACCTACTACGCCCTGGTGGACAACGCGCCCAAGCACCCCATGGCCACCGCCATGAACGAGCTGGGCTACGCGGCCATGGCCCTGGGCAACCACGAGTTCAACTACGGCCAGGACGTCCTCGGAAAGTTCAAGAGCGAGGCGAACTTCCCCCTGCTGGGCGCCAACGTGCGCAAGGTCGCGGACGGCTCCGAGGCCTTCACCCCGTACGTGATGACCACGGTGTGCGACGTGAAGGTCGGCATCCTTGGCCTGGTGACGCCGGGCGTGGCGACGTGGGAGCGCAAGGACAACATCACCGGGCTGCGCTTCGACGACCCGCTGGAGACCGCGAAGCTCTACGTGCCGAAGATGAAGCAGGCCGGCGCGGACGTCGTGGTGGTGGCCATCCACAGCGGCCCGGACAAGCAGCCCACCGGCAACGCGAGCCTCCCCGAGTCGTGGCTCGCGGACTACGCGGACGCCACCAAGTGGACCGACCGGGGCAATATCGCCGGTGAGAACGAGGCCGCGCAGATCGCCCAGCAGGTGGCGGACGTGGACGTGCTCCTCACCGGCCACACCCACCAGCCCATCCCGAAGATGCTGCTGAAGAACGCGCAGGGCCGCGAGGTCCTCCTCACGCAGCCCAACCGCTGGGGCAGCCACCTGGCCCACGTGCAGCTCAACGTCACCTGGAACGGCGAGCGCTGGGGCGTGGACGCGCACGACTCGCTGCTCCACGCGGTGGACGAGACGGTGGTGGAGGACGCCACCGTCAAGGGGCTCACCCAGAGCTACCACGACACCACGGTGGCCTACGTGAACCAGAAGATCGGCAGCACCACCGCGGCCTTCACGGGCGGCTTCCCCGGACGCTACGTGGACAGTGCCCTGGGGGACCTGCTCAACACCGTGCAGGAAGAGGCCTCGGAAGAGGCCGGGTTCCCGGTGGACCTGTCCGCGACCGCCCTGTTCAGCAACGACGTCGCGCTGCCGAAGGGGGACGTCACCCTGCGTGACGCCTACAGCGTCTACATCTACGACAACACGCTCTACGTGATGGAGATCAACGGCTCCATCCTCCGCCGCGCGCTGGAGATGAACACGCTGTACTTCAAGCAGTTGGACGCGGCCAACCTGCCCGCGAAGCCCCAGGACGCGAAGGCCACCACGCCCTCCGTCGCGGACTACAACTGGGACCTCTACTCGCGCATCGACTACGGCTACGACCTGACGAAGCCCGCGGGCTCCCGGCTCACGCACCTGCGCTTCCAGGGCCAGGACGTGCGGGACGACCAGGTCTTCCGCATCGCGGTGAACAACTACCGCGGCGGTGGCGGCGGCGGGTACAGCATGTTCAAGGAGGGCCGCCTGCTGTGGTCCTCCGCGGACGGCGTGCGGGACTACGTCGAGCGCTACATGCGGGCGCACCAGGACCTGTCGCCGGACACGGTGAACACCTGCAACTTCACGCTCGTGCCGGACCTCTACACGCCGTACTTCGGGGCCTCGGTCGGTCCCGCGAAGTGCGCACCCGCGAAGTGACGTAGGGCCACAAGGGACGCCCGGAGGACGGTCCTCCTCCCCGGAGGGCACGTCCACCGGGCCTCCCGTGTCCCTACCTTCCCGCGGATGGCGGACCCACGCGCGGAAGAGACGTTCAGGAAGAGCACCCAGACGGTGTCGCCGGACGGCGCCCCGCCCCGGACGGAGATGGACAGCCTGGGCTCCCGCCAGATTCCGGCGGGGGCCTACTGGGGCATCAACGTCTGCCGCGCCCTGGACAACTTCGCCATCAGCGGGCGCCCCATCTCCGTCTACCCCGACCTGCTTTATGGCTACGCCTGCGTGAAGCAGGCCGCCGCGCGCGCGAACGCGGAGGTGGGGGCGCTGGACCCGGAGCGGGCCGCGCTCATCGACCGCGTGTGCGAGGAGATCAAGTCCGGCGGGCTGCACGAGCAGTTCATCGTGGACGTCATGCAGGGCGGCGCGGGCACCTCCACGAACATGAACTTCAACGAGGTCATCGCCAACCGGGGCCTGGAGCTGGCGGGCCATCCCCGGGGGGCCTACGCGCACCTGGATCCGAACGACCACGTGAACCGGAGCCAGAGCACGAACGACACCTACCCGACGGCGCTCAAGGTCGGGCTGATGCTGTCCATCGAGCGGCTGCTGGAGGAGCTCCAGCGCCTGGAGCAGGCCTTCCGCGACAAGGGGCAGCAGTTCGCGGGCATCGTGAAGATTGGCCGCACGCAGCTCCAGGATGCCGTGCCCATGACGCTCCAGCAGGAGTTCGAGGGCTTCGCCGTCACGCTGGCCGAGGACCACGCGAGCCTGACGGACGTCACCCGCCGCCTGGGGGAGATCAACCTGGGGGCGACGGCGATTGGCACCGGAATCGCGGCGGACCCCGGCTTCGCGGAGGCGGCCCGCAAGCACCTGGCGGACATCACCGGGCGGGCCATCGTCACCGCGCCGGACCTGATTGAGGCGACCACCGACGTGGGCGTCTTCATGGAGGTGTCCGGCACCCTCAAGCGCAGCGCGATGAAGCTGTCGAAGATCTGCAACGACCTGCGGCTGCTCGCCTCCGGGCCCCAGGCGGGCTTCCACGAAATCAACCTCCCGCCCCGGCAGGCGGGCTCCAGCATCATGCCGGGCAAGGTGAACCCGGTCATCCCGGAGGTCGTGAACGAGGTGGCCTTCGTGGTCGCCGGGGGAGACGTGACGCTGACCATGGCCGCGGAGGCGGGGCAGCTCCAGCTCAACGCCTTCGGGCCGGTCATGGCCCACGTGCTCTTCGAGAACCTCAAGTACATGACCGCCGCCATGGCGACGCTGCGGCTCAACTGCGTGACGGGCATCACCGCCAACAAGGAGCGGCTCGCGCACCAGGTGGACTCCTTCGTGGGCATCATCACCGCCCTCATGCCGCACATCGGCTACGCCCCGGCGGCGCGGCTGGCGCGGGAGGCCCTGGCCACGAACGCCAGCATCGCGGACCTGGTGGTGTCCGCCGGGCTGCTGACGCGCGAGCAACTGGCCGAGCTGCTCTCCCCGGAGCGGCTGACTCGGGCCCAGGCGATGGCCGCGCAGGACGAGGAGGGCACGCACTAGGCGGCCAGCACCTGCCTGGAGCGCGAGTCCCCATGCCCACCCACCGCCTGCGCCGGCTGTTCCGCGAGCCCTACTGGCTGGTGCTGGGCGGCATGATTTGCGTGGGCGTGGTGCTGGGAACCGCGCTCGCGCGTGTGCAGGCCGACACCGGCTGGGCGCTGGTGGGCCACGCGTGGCCGGGGGACCTGGACGACACGCGGGGCGCGCTGGGGACGCTGCTCGGGTTCCAGGTCACCGTGCTGACGCTGGTCCTGTCCCTGAACGCGCCGGTCATCCAGTCCGCGGCGAACCAGTACTCGCCCCGGCTGGTGCCCATCTACCTGAAGAGCGCGCCGCTGCGCCGGGCCATTCCCTTCTTCGCCCTCTCCAGCAGCTTCCTCCTGGCGGCCATCCGGGAGCTGGGCGTCATGGAGGACGCCGGCGTCAAACCCCGGCCCGTGCTGTCCGCGGCCATCGTCCTGGTGCTCGTGGCGCTGGGTCTGCTCATCGTCTTCCTGGTCCGCACCTTCCGCTTCCTGCGGGTGGAGCGCGTCCTGGGGCTCGTCCAGCACCTCATCGTCTCCGCGACGGAGCGCCGCATCCAGGCCCGCCTGGAGCGGCTTCCGCTGGACCCGTCGGCGGCGCTGCGGCTGCCGGCGGACGCCACCTCGCTCGTGGCGCCCACGTCGGGCTACCTCGCGGAGGTGGACCTGCCGGCCCTCGCGGCGCGGGCCCGGAAGTGGGGCGTGCGGGTCCGCATCGGCATCACCGTGGGCGAGTACATCGACCGGGAGGAGGTCGCCGGCTGGGTGGTGAGGGACGGCCGCGGGCCCGTGGACGCGCACGTGCTCCG
Organism: Corallococcus macrosporus; assembly: GCF_017302985.1. Lineage (NCBI taxonomy): Bacteria > Pseudomonadati > Myxococcota > Myxococcia > Myxococcales > Myxococcaceae > Corallococcus > Corallococcus macrosporus. The sequence continues at coordinate 144,747 of NZ_JAFIMU010000007.1, read as the reverse complement.
CGACCTCGCGGACACGCTGGCCATCACCCCGGTGCGCGAGCCCGACTGCGACCCCGCCCTGGGCTTGCGCATCCTCGTCGACGTGGCGAACCGGGCCCTGTCCTCGTCCTCGAACGACCCGTACACGGCGCGGCAGGCGCTCCAGCAGATCCGCTCGGTGATGCGCCGGCTGGCGAGCCTGCCGCTGGGGGACTGGAACGTCGTGGACCCCGACGGCAGGGCGCGCGTCTCGCTCGCGGCCCTGCGGCTGCGCGACTACCTCTTCCTCGCCGTGGACGGCCCCCTGCACTACGCGGGGGGCGACCCCGAGGTCCTGGAGGAGGTGCTCCAGATGGCCCTCACCGTGGGCCTGGTCGCGCGCGACGCGCAGGACCGCGCCGCGGCGCACGCGCTGCTGGCCCGCGTGCTCGCGGACGTCCAGGGCTCTCCGGAGCGCGACCGCTTCCACCGGCTGCTCACCCAGGCGGAGCGCGTCCGGGCCTCCTTCCAGGGTGAGCGCCGCACGCGCATCGAGCGGTGCCGCGCGGACTGGCTTCCGGACTGACGGCGCGCCTCTGTCAGTTGCGGCCCTGGCGCGGGGGCGTGAAGCCCATGAGGAAGTCGATGAGCAGGCGCGTGCCGTAGCCCGTCGCTCCCTTGCTGCGCCACGCGTTGTCGCGCTCGGCCCGTGCCGTCCCCGCCATGTCGATGTGGGCCCAGGGCAGGCCGTCCACGAACTCCTCCAGGAAGAGGGCCGCGGTGATGGCCCCGGCGTTGTCGCCGCCGACGTTCTTCAGGTCCGCCACCTCCGACTCCAGCTCCGGGCGCAGGCGCCGGTCCAGCGGGAGCTGCCACACGGTGTCGCCGGTCCGCTCCCCGGCGCCGCGCACCTGGTCCACGAGGGACTGGTCATTGCCCATGACCCCCGCGCTCAGGACGCCCAGCGCGCGCTGGCAGGCGCCGGTGAGCGTGGCGATGTCCACGATGGCGTCCGGCCGGGGCGTCTGCTCGGTGGCCAGCACGAGCCCGTCCGACATCACCAGGCGGCCCTCCGCGTCCGTGTTGATGACCTCCACCGTCTTGCCGCCGCGCACCGTCAGCACGTCCCCCAGCTTCATGGCGGTGCCCGAGGGCATGTTGTCGGTGCACATGAGGTAAGCCGTCACCTCCGCCTTGCAGCCCAGGGACTTGAGCGCCGTCATCGCCGCGAGGATGGCGCCCGCGCCGGACATGTCGCCCTTCATGGTGGCGTGGACCAGGTCGTTGGGCTTCAGGCCCAGGCCGCCCGAGTCGAACATGATGCCCTTGCCCACCAGCGCGACCCGGCCCACGCCCGTGACAGGGCCCTGCCGGCTCGCCTCGGGCGTGTACGTCAGCTTGATCATCCGGGGCGGCTCCGCGCTGCCCGCGTTGACGCCCAGCAGGCCGCCGCAGCCCAGCCGGGCCAGCGCCTCTCCGTCGAAGACCTCGACTTTGAGTCCGCAGCGCTCGGCCAGGGACTCGGCCACCTCGGCCATGCGGGCGGCGGTCAGCAGCGTGGCGGGAGCGTTGGCCAGGTCGCGCGCGAACATCGTGGCGCGGGCGTGGATGCCTCCGCGCAGCAGTCCCTGTTCGACCTTCGCGGTGTCCTTCGAGTCCGTGACGAGCGTCAGGGCTTCGAGCGGCGGCTCCTGCTCCGAGTGCTGCTTGTAGGGCCGGTAGCGGTAGCGGGCGAGCAGCACGCCCTCGGTCAGCGCCTGCGCGGCGACGTCCACCGGGACGCCCACCGTGTCCGGCAGCCGGAGCGCGAGGTGCGGCTGCCTGCCCGCGGCCCGCGCGAACGCGGCGCCCGCATCCCGGAGCGTGCCCGCGTCGAGCTTCGCGATGGCTCCAACGCCGACGGCGACGAGGGGCGGTCCGTCCGTGCGGGGGATGACGAGCGTCTGCCCGGCCTTGCCCTCGAAGCCCGCGGCCTTCAGGAACGCGCGGTCGACCTGGGCGTCCTTCAACTTCAACCCTTCATCCACCCCCACGAGCGCGCCGATGCAGCCGGCGTTGGCGGGGAGCGAGGACGACACGGCGAGCTTCGTCTCCTCCGGGGGTTCAATGGAGGGAGCGGGGTGGAACTCGGCCTGCGCGCGCGAATGGAACGACGTCAACATGGAAGCCTCCTGAGGAAGATGGCGAATGAGACGGGCCTACCCAAGCCCCCATGGCAACCCCAGCACCTGCCAGGCCACCAGGAGGGCAATCCACACGGCGAAGACGACGATGACGTACGGCAGCATCAGGGCCACGACCGTCCCGACGCCCGCGTCCTTCTGGTACTTCTGGGCGAAGGTGACGATGAGCGCGAAGTAGGCGTTGAGCGGTGAGATGGCATTGAACGGGCCGTCGCCCACGCGGTAGGCGGCGAGCACGGCCTCCGGGTCCACGTTCAGCCGCATCAGCAGCGGCACGAACACGGGCGCGAAGATGGCCCACTTGGGAATGGCCCCCGTCATGATGAGGTCCAGGACGGCGACGACCAGCACGAACCCGATGAGCAGCGGCAGCGCGCCCAGGCCCGCGTGCTCCAGCGCGTCACCCACCTTCACGGCCGCGATGGTCGCCATGTTCGTGTAGGTGAACAGGGCGATGAACTGGCTGATGATGAAGAGCAGGAAGATGAGGCCGCCCAGCCCCGCGACGGCCTTCTCCATGGCCTTGATGACGTCCACGCTGTTCTTGAGCGTCCCGGCGCCAACGCCGTAGGCGGCCCCCGTCACCAGGAACAGCACGGTGATGGCGACGATGAGGCCGTTCATGAACGGCGAATCCCCCACGAGCGCGCCCGTCTCCGGGTTGCGCAGCGGAGCCCCCGGAGGAAGCGCCAGCAGCCCGAAGAACACCAGGACGCCCACGAGCCCCCAGAACGCGAACTTCAGCCCCCGCGACTCCTCCGGGGACAGCTTCGCGCCCGTCGCGGCGGGCTTCTCTCCCGCGTAGGGCCCCAGCCGGGGTTCAATCAGCCGGTCGCTGATGAGCGACACGACGAGGGTCAGCATGACCACCGACGCGGCGGAGAACCAGAAGTTCGCCGTCAGGTCGATGGAGCGGTCCGGCGCCATGATGTGGATGGCGTCGTTGGTGATCTCCGTCAGGATGCCATCCAGGGGTTTGATCAGGATGTTGACGGTGAAGACCGCGGCGACGCCCGCGAAGGACGCCGCCAGCCCCGCCAACGGATGCCTGCCCACGGTGAGGTAGGCCGCCGCCGCCAGGGGAATCAGCACCAGGTAGCCGGCATCCGCGGCGATGCTCGACAGGATGCCCACGAACACCAGGATGTACGTGAGGGCCCGGGCCGGCGCGACGGCGACGAGCTTGCGGATGAGCGCACCCACCAGGCCCGCCGCGTCCGCGACGCCCACGCCCAGCATGGCGACGATGATGACGCCCACCGCGTTGAAGTCCATGAAGTGCTGGACGACGCCCGCGAACATGAAGCGCAGCCCCTCGCCGGTGAGCAGGCTCTTCGCGGCGGTGGTCGTCTGCTCCAGTTGGTGCGTCTCCGGGTTGATGGCCTCGTAGGTGACGCTGGCGCCCAGCCGGTAGAAGACGTGGGAGAGCACCATCACGATGGCAATCAGCGCCACGAAGATGACCGCGGGGTGGGGGACCTTGTTGCCCACCCGCTCGATGGTGTCGAGCACCCGCTCCATGCCCTTCTTCTTCGGCGGCGTCGCGCTCCGCTTCTTCTTCGTCTCGCCGGGGACGTCGATGTCGTCGAAATGAGCCGCTTTGGCCATGGGAGTGCTGCTCCTTTCCAATCCCTCAGAGCGTCAGCTCGCCTCCCAGCGAAAGCGAAGTGTCCGTCCGGACCTTTCCCGCCGCGGGTGCGCTGTCGTGTTGCACTTCGAAGAACGTGGTGAGCGCGAAGCGGTCCGTCAGGTGCACGGACAGCTTCGTGGTGGAGTCCAGGAGCACGCGGGCGTCGCCAAAGACATCCGGCAGCAGCAGGGCGTCCTCGCGCAGGTGCACCCGTTCGTTGATGTCGTAGCGGAACGCCACGCCCACCGCGGGCGACCACAGGTTCACGTCCGGCAGGTTCTGCCGCGTGGGGAAGTACTGGAACCGGCGGTCGCGCGCGTAGCTGCCGCCAATGTACGTGCGCAGCAGGAGCTCGTTCGACGCCTCGTGCCGCTCGAGGAACGTGAGGCCCACGCCCAGCTCCGCCTCGGTGCGCAGCTCCAGGCTCGCGGGGTGGTCGGCCTGCGCGCCCAGGAAGGTGTAGGCGCTGACCAGGGGCGTGAAGCGGTAGTCACCGCGCGCCCAGCCGCCCAGCGTCTTGGCCGTGACCTCGCGCTCCTCCGCGTCCTCGGCGGCGGCGTTGCCGTACGCACCATCCGCCTCCACCGTCAGCGCCCACACCGGAGAGTCGTACTCCGCCAGGGCATCGCCCGTGAGGGTGAAGGCGCGGCTGTTGCCGGTGAAGAAGGACGCACCCAGCCCAACGGAGCCCGTCCAGCCCGCGTCCTCTTCGTCGTCTGCTTCGGACTCGACGGAAGCCGCGGAGGGAGCATCCGCCGCGTCGTCAGGAGGCGTGGGTGTCTGGGCCAGGGCCGCGAAGAGGAAGAGGACGGGACTCATACATGCCCTGTGGAAGGAGGAGCCTGCCGGCCTCGGTGGTTCTCGGAGGCCTCCTCGGGTTCCACGCAACCTTCGACACGCACTCTGAGTGCTGCAATCGCATGGCGGGATGCCAGGGGTTGGCCCCCTCGCCCCGTCGCTCATGCGTGGCGGTTCAGGGCCGGACGACGTCCTGGAGGAAGCGGCCCAGCGACTCCGCCATCTTCTGGTGCGTGGCGGCGGAGGGATGCCAGTCCTCGCCCACGCCGTCGGCGAAGGGGTTCTGCACGGCCATGACGTGGCGGTGGATTCGCGTGTCGCCGTCGCGCTGGCGCTCCGCCACCAGCTCCGAAATCCAGTCGCCGACGTGCACGGACCTCACCACGCCCTGCTGCTCCATCCGCTTGAAGCCATCCGTCATGCTGCCCAGCGTGCACACGATGTGCGCGCGCGGATGCAGCGCGCGGAGCCGCGCGAGGAAGCCGCGGTAGGCGGCCTTGAAGGCCGCTTCGTCCGGGAGGAACGCGGGCGTGCCGCTGCCCGCGAACGTGTCATTGGTGCCGGCGTTGAGGACAATCACATCCGGCGAGCCGCTGGGGAAATCCCAGACGGCGGGATGGTCCGGGACGGCCTGCTCGTAGAGGGCGGGGATCAACGCGGACGTGGTCAGGTCCAGGTTGCGGTACACGCCGTGGCCCGAATAACAGACGAGCTCCGCCTCCGCGCCCAGGCGCTGCGCCGTGAGCCAGCCATAGCCGCGTCTGGGATTCTGGTGCTTCGCCGTGAACCCAGGCACCTTCGAGGAGGACGACTCCGGGACGAAGGTGACGTCGGTGCCGTAGCCGCAGGTGATGGAGTCCCCGATGAACTCCAGCCGCGGCCCGGTGCGCGGGGGCGGCTCCCGCAGCTCGCCGTGCACCTCCAGCGACAGGAGCGTGCTGGCGCCCACCAGGGACTCGGTGCGCTTGAGGACCTCCACCGTGTGCAGGCCCACGGGGAGGCCGCTGGCGAGCACGTAGCTGCCCTGGCCGGGCCGCACCGCCAGCAGGCGCGCAGGCGCCCCGTCCACCACGACGTCGAAGTGGTTCGTCCCCACGTCGCCGCCGGTGCCCGCGTCGTCCAGCCGCATCCGCACCGCGTCCCCCCAGAAGCGCGCGCGCACCGTGACGCCCGGGTGGGAGAAGACGACGCCCGCGGCGGAGCGGTACGTCCGGCCCACGTACCGCACCCGCGCGTCCGACGCCGCGATGCTCACCCAGGTCATGGAAGGACTCTCCGGCGGGGGCGCGGGGGCCCTGCACGCGGCCAGCAGGAGGCCGGTGCAGAGCCAGCCGGCCCGGAGTCCCCGTGCGACAGCGCCGATGGACTCCGGGGCGGGCACGCGCGTCAGGGGCCCGCGAAGAGATACGAGATGTGCATGAAGTTGAAGAGCACCTTGTAGTCCGCCGCGTAGTTCACCTTCTCCGGGGCGTTGGCCTCGGAGTACACGATGGTGGCCGTGGTGCCGTCGGGCGGCCGCTGGACGACGATGTCGACGAGGTCGCCCGTGGCATCCCGCAAGGTCCCTTCCACGTACAGGGCGCCCGAGCGGTCCAGCACGCCCGCCGAGTACCCGGTGACGCCCTGCGGGAGCGCGCCGTAGTTCCCCTGGAGGGTCGCCACGCCGTCGTGGCCGACGCGCCACAGCTGGAAGTCGGTCCCCGACAGGGAGATGGCCAGCCAGAAGCCCGCCGTGGTCGCGCGCGCGTCGCGGAAGGCCCAGCCGCTCGGCAGCCCCGTCACCGGGAGCGGCGTCCGGTCCGGCGTCAGCACGAACAGCTTGAAGCCGCCGGTCTGCGCGAGCAGGTGGTTGTCGGCGTTCCACGCCAGCAGCTCGTAGCCGGCCGCCACGACCGCCCCGTTGGTGTCGTAGTACGTGGTGTCGGTGCCGGCGAGGTTGCAGCTGTAGGCGATGGCGCCGGTTCCCGCCTGGAGCACGAAGGTCCCGAGGTCCTGGTCCGCCTTGCAGCCCGGGGCCGGCAGCTTGGTGTCGTTGTCGGTGGCCTGGGGCGGGTACGTGCGCTTTCCACCTTCGACCTTGAAGGGATCCGGGTTGAAGATCTTCACGCGCTGCGGGTCCGCGGCCCGGTCGACGTAGTAGACGCGGCCGTTGGGGGAGACCACCGCGTCGTCGTAGACGCTGGTGGTGTAGCAGCCGAAGCCCACCTGCACGCGCAAGGGCGTCAGGACGCTGGAGATCGCGTCGTAGCCGCAGATGCCCTCCATGAGCGTGCCCCAGATGAGCACGTCGTTCCCGGACGCCTCTTCCGTGTGGCACTGGTTGTCGGCCCCGCACGCGGACGTCCAGAGGGCGCCCTCGTTGCAGTCATCGGCGGTGTTGCACCGGCCCTCCTGGAGCACGCAGCGCTTCGCCGCCTCGTCGCAGCTCTCGTGGGCCTTGCAGTCCGCCGCGGTCGCGCACGCGCCCGACGCGACGACGCAGGTGTTGTTGGCCCCGCACGTCTCCCACGACTTGCACTGCGCGCTCTTCTCGCACATGCCCTCGCGCAGCTCGCACCGCCGGTCCGCCGTGCAGGCCTGCCAGGCCTTGCACTGGTCGTCGCCGCCGCACCCGACGCAGACGCCGCCCTGGCAGCTCAGGCCCGCCAGACAGTCCGAGTCGTCCTCGCACAGTCCCTCCACCGTGCTCGAGCACGACGCCAGGAACAGCACCGCTCCCCACACCATGAATGCGCGAATCAAAAGCGTCCCCCCACGTTGAGCTTGCCGCCGCCGCGGCCATCCGAGTCGAACGACACGGCCGACAGGCCCCAGAAGGTGAGCCCGGTGAGCGCGATGACGCCGCCGCCAATCATCAGCGTGTTCGCCAGCGTGCTGGACGTCTTCGCCCGGTCGAACCTCGAGCGGTCCCCCGGCACCAGGCGGCCCTCCGTGTAGCGGGTGGACAGGTCGTTGTTCAGGCTGCGGCTGCGCAGCCCGAAGACGCCGCCCGCGCCCACCAGCACCGCGCCGCCAATGGACGCGTAGATGCCCGTCTTGCGCATCCACCCGGAGGACGTGGGGGCCGGCGCGTCGTCCTCATAGGGCGACCCGGAGGTGAGCGACACCGGGTCCGCTTCGCTGGGAGCCGCGTCCGCGACGGGGGCCTGCGCCACGGGGGCCTCCGTCCTGGGCGCCGCGCTGTCCGCGAGGGGCGTGCCCAGCTCCGCGAAGGCCTTCTCCAACTGGTCGACGGCGAAGTGCGCCGGCCGCAGGTCCAGGAAGCCCGGGATGAAGCGGAACGAAATGGGGCGCGTCCGCTGCGCTCCGCGGATGGCCGTCAGGGTGACGGTGACCACGCCGTCCGCCCCCATGGCCCCTTCCGCGAAGAGGGTCGCGCCTCCCCGGTTCAGCCCCGCCAGGCACTCCGTCGTCGGCGTGGGGTCGCACGACGCCTTCAGCGGCACGGGTCCCCGCAGGATGAACGCGCCGAAGCGCCGCTCACTGGCGCGGACTCCGGACACGATGAGCCCTTCCGCGTCCGCACGCGGACCGGGTTCGAGTTTTCCCTGGATGGGGTAGAGGCCGACAACGGTCTGCGCGTGGGCAATCCCAGGCAACGCAAGGACCGCCGCCAGCACGAAAAAGCCAATCACTCGCGCATGCGGCATCGCGCGGCAGCGTAGTGATGACGTGTCCGGCTGTAAACAGTCCGCCAGTGTTTGCTCGGGGCCCCCAAAGACTATCGGGCTGGGGCTCGCGGTCAGCTTCGACCCCGAGCCATCCGTGATAAACGCCCCGCGTTCCCTGTTCTCCACGCGGACCCTGCATGAACCGACTGACTGGCTTTTCCTCCTGGCACCCCTGGGGTCGCCCTTGTTTCAACCTCGTGATGCTGGCCGTGGTGGCGCTCCTGGGGATGGGCTGTGGCTCCGACCCGGCCCCCCCGCCGGAGGCCCCGTCCCCCAAGCTCGTCGAGAGCACGCAGTCCGCCATCAACGTGCTGGCGAGCGAGACGGTGACGTTCCACGTCGCCGCGACGGATGACGCGCAGCGGAGCCTGGGCTTCAGCTGGGAGGCCAGCGCGGGCGTCCTCGAGCCGGCGCAGAGCACCGCGACGGCCAGCGACGTGAGCTGGAAGGGCCCGGAGTGCCTGCCCGCCGGGACGCGCGTCAAGGTGACGGTGACCATCACCAATGGCGTGGCGCCCGCCACCCTGCGCACCTTCCCGGTGTCCGTCGTCGCGTGCCCGGCCCTGCCGTCCATCGCCTCGGGCGGCACCTACTCCGTGGTCGCGCGCCCTGACGGCACGGTCTGGGAGTGGGGCTCGTTCGGCGCCCTCGGCGATGAGCGCGCCGCCGTGCCCCGGAAGGTGCCGGGGCTGACGGACGTCCAGGCCGTGGCCTCCGGCGTCCTCCACTCCCTGGCCCTGCGAAGGGACGGCACCGTCTGGGCCTGGGGCGCCAACAACTACGGCCAGCTGGGGGATGGCACGTTCACCGCGCGCGGCGTGCCGGCGCAGGTGGAGGGGCTGAGGGACATCATCGCCATCTCCGCCAGCCTCTACGCCACGCTGGCCCTGCGCAAGGACGGCACCGTCTGGGCGTGGGGACGCAACGGCGCGGGACAGCTCGGGGACGGGACGACCGAGGACCGGCTCACGCCCGTGCAGGTGCACGGCCTGCCCCGTGTCACCGCCGTGGCCATGGGCTGGGACCACGCCCTGGCCCTGCTTCCGGATGGAACGCTCCGGGCGTGGGGGAGCAACACCTACGGTGAGTTCGGGGATGGACGGGCCAGCGCGTCCGGCAGCCGTGTCCCTGTCCCGGTGCCCGGGGTGAAGGAGGTCGTCTCCGTCAGCGCGGGCAATGGCCTGTCGTTCGTCCTGCACGCCGACGGCGGGGTGTCCTCGTGGGGCACGGCCGGGTACGCCACCCTGGGGCCCGAGGACCGGTTGAACTGGAGCCTTCCGGACCGGGTGCCCGGGTTGAACCGTGTGAGTGCCCTGTCGCTGGGGAGCCGCCTGGCGGTGGCCCTGATGGAGGACGGCACCGTCCGCACCTGGGGCGTCAACACCTTCGGCCAGTTGGGGGATGGGAAGTACACGCGCCGGGTGACTCCGGAGTTGGTGCCGGGGCTCGCGGACGTGAGGGCCGTGGCGGCGGGCAGTGAGCATGTCCTGGCCGTGCTCGCGGACGGAAGCCTGCGGGCCTGGGGCGACAACCGGCTGGCCCAGCTCGCAAGCGATCCGGACGCCGCGAATCGCAGCGCGCCCGTGCGGGTGCTGGGGCTGACGGAGGTGTCGACCGTGGCCGCGGGCCCGTCCCATTCCCTGGCCCTGCGGGCGGATGGCACCGTCTGGGGCTGGGGGAGCAACGGCGCGGGCGTTCTGGGGCTCTCGGAAGACCGCAGCGCCAGCCCGGCACCGGTCCAGGTGCCGGGACTGGCCGGGGTCCGGGGCGTCGCCGCGGGCACGTCCCATTCGCTGGTGGTGCTCGACGATGGCTCCGTCATGGCCTGGGGATTCAATGGCGATGGGCAGCTGGGGAGCGAGTTGACCGGGTTCGGGACGTCCAAGCCCACCGCCGTCGCGTCGCTGACCGGTGTCTCGGCCGTGGCCGCGTCCTCCGGGTATTCGCTGGCCCTGCGTCAGGACGGCACGGTGTGGGGCTGGGGGCGCAACGACGGCGGGCAGCTGGGGGCCGCGGCGGCCCTCAGGCAGACCACGCCGGTGCAGGTGGCGGGGCTGACGCAGGTGACCGCCATCGCGGCGGGTGGCTACCACACGCTGGCCCTGCGTCAGAACGGCACCGTCTGGGCCCTGGGGGACAACAGCCAGGGCCAGCTCGGGGATGGAACGCACACCCGGCGTGACGTGGCGGCGCAGGTCCCGGGACTGGCGAGCATCATCGCCGTGGCCGCGGGCCGGTACCACTCGCTGGCCCTGCGTGAGGACGGCACCGTCTGGGCCTGGGGGAGCAATTCGGCCGGGCAGCATGGCGACCTGCTTGTCCTTGAGCGCACGTCACCGGAGAAGGTCCTGGGGCTTTCGGACATCGAGCGCATCGCCGCGGGGGATTACCACTCGCTGGCCGCGCTGGACGGCGCTCCGCTCGTCACCTTTGGCTGGAACGCCTCCGGACAGCTGGGGCTGGGCGCGGACGCCCAGGGTCAGTCGCGCGGGCTGGTCGTCGCGCTCCTCGGCGTCCGGGCACTCTCGGCGGGTGCCAAGCACACCCTCGCCGTGGCCAAGGACGGCACCGTCTGGTCATGGGGTAGCAATCTCGTGGGCCAGCTGGGCAACGGAGAGGCGGCGAACAGTCCCCGTCCCCTCCCTGTGACGCTGCCGTAGGCCGCGAATGAGCGGAGCCGACATGAGCATCGAGATCGCGCAGCGGATTTTGGGCGGAGAGTGGATGCAGGCCTCCGCGGCGCTCCAGGCGTGCCAGCGGGGCGAGTGGGCGGAGTTCGTCCGCAAGGCCGCACCGGCGAGACCGATGCTCGCGGGGCGCCTGGACCACGACCGCTGCCTGGCGCTCGCCGAGCGGTCGCTCGCCGGGCCCGTCACGGTGAAGCTGACGCTCGTGCCCCTGTGGGCCTGCTCCACGGAGGATGGGTGCTCCACGGAGTGGGTGGCCGTGAACGGCGTGGCGGAGGAGGGGCGCCCGTTGTTCGTCCAGGAGACGGGCCCGTTCATCGGCAGGGAGGACGCCTCTCCCCGTGCTGAGGGCCGGGATGTTCGGCGTCCTCGAGTCACGGTTCGAGGAGGTGCTCCGCGTCGACGTGCGTGACGCGGAGCCGCTTCCCCGGCCGACACGGGAGGTCTCCATGTACGCCAACTGGTTCGAGCCGCGCGTCCGGGTGGCACCCGAGCTCGAGGCGCGGATCCAGGCGCTGTGCTTCACGGCGGAGGACGCGGGCGATTGACCCCCGGGAGGGTGGACCGCGCCTCGCGCATGTTGGCCCCGAGGCGGGTATCCTGGCGGGGATGACCGGCCCCTTCGCGAACCTCTCCCAGTTGGTCCATTGCTCCGACGCCGAGCTCGAAACGCTGGTGGAGCAGGCCGACTTCGGCGCCTTCGTGGCCAGCCGGGACCTTCCACCCCTGCGGGAGCGGCTCCTGCGGCTCGAGCGCGAGCAGGGCATCACGGACGTCCACCGGCGCTTCTCCGACAAGCTCCTGGCCACGGGCGCGCGGCTCGTGGAGACCCCGCGCTACATCGGCATGCAGCGCTGCTTCGCGCTCAGCCCGGATGGACGCCACCTCGCCATCGCGAGCAACCGCCTCGAGGAGTCCCACGGTGGGGACGTGCGCATCTGGGAGCTGGCGACCGGGCGCGTGGTCGACGCGGTCGGGTTCGAGACGACGCTCGTCGGTTCGACGCGGGAGCCCTCCTGCCTCCAGTGGTCTCCGTCGGGCGAGTGGCTCGGCGTCATCCTGAATCAGGTCGTCGTCGGCGTGCTGCGGGCCTTCGCCGGAACGCTGCCGTCCTTCACCGCCGACGTCACCCGGCGCTGGGGCTCGCCCCCGGCGTGGTCGGTGAGCAACCCCGCGCACGTGGCGAACACGGGGCACCTGCCCGCGTGGTGCTGGTCTCCGGATGAAACCCGCCTGTTCATCTCCACCCTCGGCCCCGACGGTGCGCTGGGCTGCGTCGTCCCGTTCAAGGAGGGGACCCGGGTCGACGAGGACAGTGAAGGGCTGCGCTGGTGCCCGGCCCGGCTGGGCGGACAGCCCTCCAGGTCGCGCCCGCACACCTGGGTGCGGTGGAGCCCGGATGGCTCCCGCATCCATGGCTATTGCAAGGACGAGTTCGTGCTCGAGCCGGGCGCCGCCTCGTCCCAGGAGCCCCATCCGTCCGCCTCCGTCATCGACCTGCGGAGCGGCGACCTCGCGTACCGCTTCGATGAGCTGAAGCTGCCCGTGGCGTTCTCACCGGACGGCGCCGGCCTTGCCTATGGCAAGGAGCCGCCCCGGCTCGCGGATGGACACACGGGCCAGACGGTGGCCGACCTGGGCCAGCACACCAAGGTGCGCATCCACGCGATCGAGGAGTACGTCTGGTCGCGCGACGGCCAGCGCCTGGCCGTGCTCATCAACGGCTACGAGTTCCCCCAGGTCCTCATCTTCGAGTCCGGCAAGCTCCTGTGCCACGTGGACCTGAAGCGCCGCTCGTTCGGGCCGGCTTCCCGCAGCGGCGACCTGGGCCGCTGGGCCTGGTCTCCGGATGGCTCCATGGGCGCATGCCTGCTGCGCGAGGGAGGCGGCACCATCGAGCTGTGGAAGGTGGGGGCCTCGGCCAGGCTGCTTCGGAAGATCGAAGGCGTGCGCGGCATCGACGGACTGGCCTGGGGCGCGGACGACACGCTCGTGGGGACGGGGCACCACGACATCGCCTTCTGGGACGTGAACACCGGACTGCTGCGCTTCCAGACCTCGTTGGAGCTGGAGCCGGGCCGCGTGCCGCCCCCGAGCGACTGGAACCCCTGGCCGGACGAAGACGCACGCTTCATCCCGACCGCGCGCGGCTGGGACTTCACGCGGGTGCAGCAGGACGGCGCCGTGGTGTGTCCCCCGGGCTCGCGGGAGAAGCTGGAGCCCCGGCTGATGTTCTCGGTGGCGGGGCGCCATGCCTGGCCCTGGCGCTGGGCCGTGGGGACCCGGCACGCGCGCTGGGAGGACGCGGCCCCCTGGCCCGTCACGCCTCCGGCGGAGGCCCCATTCGAGGAGCGCCACGTCCCCGTGCCCGAGGGCGAGACGCTGGCCGCGAGAGACGCCCGGCACGCGAAGTGGGGCTTCCTGAAGCAATACAACGCGCCCACGTGGCCGCTGGATCACTACCGGGCCGAGCCCGTGTTCACGCACGGCCCCGCCATCAACCGCGACAATCTCAAGAAGTATCTCGGCCAGGGCGTGATGCTGCGCCAGACGCAGTACGGGACGTGGTACGCGCTCGGGGCCCTGCTCGAAGTCACCGACGAGGGAATCCTCCTCCACCCGCGCGCGCCCATCGGCTCGTACCGCGAACGGCTCCTGTCCTTCCGGGACATCCTCTGGATTGGACCGGCGGTGCCGCTGGAGACGACGGAGGGTTAGTGCCAGGTGCCCACGCCGAAGCCCCAGCCGAAGTAGAGGCGGGACACGTCGGCGAAGCCGCTGATGCGCCATGACGTGCCGGGCGACATCAGGCCGAAGACGGACCAGCTGAACAGCCGCAGCTCCGCGCCCGCGGTGCCATGCAGCCGGGGGCCAATGGAGTCGAAGCGGCTGGGCTCCAGGTAGCTGCCCGCGCGCAGTTGGAGCCGGTTCTCCAGGGGCTCCCACTCCGCGCCGACGCGCGGGGAGATGACGAGCCGGCGTCCGGAGCGCTCCAACTGCTGCGAGAGGAACGACTCGAAGCCGATGGCGTTTGAAGATGCGCCGCTGATGAGCACCGAGCCCGTCAGCAGCAGCTTCTCGCGCGGCAGGGCCCGGTAGCGCTCGGCGCGGTCCGGTCCCCACGGCATCTGGAGGGGGCGGCCGCCGAACTGCCAGGCGATGCCCGCTTCCACCTCCCAGGGGAGCTTGATGGTGGAGGGCAGGTAGAGGTCGGCGACCTTCACGTTGCCCTCCGCGTCGGCGGCGGCCGGACTGTCGGGCGTGAGCCGGCCCTGGACGGGGGCGCGGAACGTCAGGGCCGCGCGCAGCGGCAGGGCCATGGGAGTCCAGAGGGCTCCGGCCTCGAGGTTGCCGCCGAGCATGGACGCGAGGCCTGCCTCCGGAGCCGCGTCGGAGTCGAGGGTGAGGGACACCGCGCGCAGGCCGACTCCGGCCGACAGCTCACCGTCGAGGAACGTGCGCGCGAGCTGGAGCTGGAAGCGGCTGGTGTTCAGGAGCAGCGTCTGCCCGTTCGCGTCCTGGCCCAGCGTATAGGTCTGGATGGACGCGAGGCCGCCGAAGCCCCAGGGGCCCCATTGGATGAGGCCTCCAAGCTGCGGGAAGACGAAGTCCTTGAAGGTGAAGCCCACCGAGCCGTTGTTGTCGAAGTCGGTGTTGCGCACGGAGCTGGGGAACGTGAAGCCCAGCGACAGGTCGTAGTCGACGTGCTCGCTCGAATAGAGCGAGCGCACGGCGGGAGCGGCCGTGTTGACGGCGATGCCTTCCACGCCCTCCGCGATGGGGGCGTACGCGCCGGCGAGACCCGACACCCGCACCGGCGCCAGCACCGGGCCCTGGAACACGTCGATGGCGTAGTTCGAGCTGGTCAGCGGCGGGTTGTCCGCGAGCGCGGCCCGGCTGGAGAGCAGCACGGCCAGCGCGAGGGCAGGGGAGCGGCGGAGGAGGCGGGACCAGGACGGCATGCGCGGCCGGCAATGTAGCGCGGCCCGGCCCTGGGTGCGGCCTCCGGGGACTCACCCCGGATGGAGCCTCCGCGCGAAGAAGGCCAGGATTTCATCGCGCGCCGCGAGCGTCGGCTCTCCGGCCGCGTCGATGAGGTGGGCCGTCACGACGCTGTGGGCTCCGCCGACGACCTTCGCGAAGAAGGGCGGAGGTGTAGGGTTCGCGGCCGAAGCGGGCAGCACCTTCGGGACGAAGCGCGGCCCCAGCGCCTGGGTGTAGGCCGCGAAGCGCTGCGCCGGGCAGTAGCGGTCCCCCTCGAAGCGGTACGCGAGCACCGTCAGGTCCTCGCGCTCGAGCCGCTCCTTCACGGCCGCTGCTTCCTCCGGGGCAATCTGGATGGCCCCCGTGTCGTCGAGTGGCAGCGAGGGCTGGCACAGGACAGGCGCCAGCACCGAGGGCTCGAGCATCATGCTGAGCGCGAAGTTGCCCGTGAAGCACATGCCGATGGCGCCGACGCCAGGGCCTCCGCATTCCGCGTGCGCCAGCCGGGCCAGCTCCCGCAGCCACTGCGTCACGGGGCTGGATTCGTTCGCCGCGAACGCGCGGAACTCCGCGCTCACGCAGGCGCGCTTCATCACGGCGAGCCCTGCCTCCGCTTGAGGGTAGGCCCCGTCCTTCCCGAACAGCGACGGCATGTAGACCGTGAAGCCGGCGTCACGCACCCATCGCGCGAAGCGCGCGACGTGGGGGCTGATGCCGGGCATCTCGGCCATGACGATGACCGCGGGGCCGCGGCCGGTGACGTAGACCGTCCGCATGGCCGAGCGGAGGGTGATGGACCGCCGCTCGAAGTCATCGAGCGGGTCGTCGGCGGTGGAGTCGGGAGTGGAAGCGCGCATGCCCTGGAAGATGCAGAAGAAGCCCTCTCCACGGCCAGTGGCGGGATTGACACTCTTCGGTCTAGTCTTGCCAGGGTGATCACGCATGTCGTCCTGGATGGCGTAGCCGAGGGCCCGCTGGGCGTGGGGCTCGACGTGGTCGGCACGGCGGCGCGGCTCGCGGAGGCGGGCCTCGTCCCGGGGCTCCGTCAGGCGAAGCCGCTGCGTCAGCGGGTGGTGTCCCTGGATGGCCGTCCTGTCCGCTCCGGCACGGGGCGCCCCGTGTCCGTGGACGGCGCGCTCAGCCTTCGCGGCGTGAAGGCGGGAGACGTGCTGGTGGTGCCGGGGCTCTCCGCCGCCACCGAGCGCGCCGTCGGGCACCTGCTCTCCCGCGACGATGCCGCGCGCGGCGCCGAGCTGCTGGCCCGGGCGGCGGCGAAAGGGGCGGTGGTCGCGGCGTCGTGCTCGGCGACCTTCGTCCTCGCCGCGTCGGGACTGCTGACGGGACGGAGCGCGACGACGACCTGGTGGCTCGTGCCCGCGTTCGTGCGCCGCTTCCCGCAGGTCACCGTCCGCGCGGACCGGATGGTCGTGGAAAGCGAGGGCGTCCTCACGGCGGGCTCGGCCTTCGCGCACGCGGACCTGATGCTGGCCCTCGTCGCGCGAGTCGCCAGCCCGTCACTGGCGCACCTGGTGGCGCGCTACCTCGTGCTCGATGAGCGCGCTTCCCAGGCCCGGTACATGGTCATGGAGCACCTGCGCGTCTCGGATCCGGCGCTGAGCGCGGTCGAGCGCTTCGTCGCCGCGAACCTCGGCCGGCAGCTGTCGCTCGATGAGCTGGCCCACGCCGCCGCCACCTCCACGCGGACGCTCGCCCGGCGGGTCCAGGCAGGCCTCGGCATGACGCCGCTCGAATTCGTGCAGCGGGTCCGCATGGCTCACGCCTCCCACCTCCTGGAGACGACGCGCGAGTCCGTCGAGGAGGTCTCCGCACGGGTGGGCTACGCCGATGCGGCCGCGTTCCGCCGCGTGTATCGCCGGTACGCCGGTGAGACTCCCCGGGGAAGGGCACCCGCGGGCGCCCGGAAGCGCTGAGCCGGCCCGTTCGCTGCACCCCGGAGCCCTTTGGCTGCACCCGCCCGGAAGGGGCGCCGGTTCGGGCGTAGACTCCACGCGCCGTGGAAACCACCGCTCCCTCCGCGCAGGCGCCGTCCGTGCTGCTGCCCCTGCTGCGCCGCCTGCCGCTGCTGATGCTGGCCTATGCCGTGCCGGGCGTCGTCACCGCGCTCCACACCTGGGTGTACGCGCAGGCCCGGGAGCCGGGCTATCCACTGGGCCGGGCGCTGCTGGTGCAGGTGCCGCAATGGCAGTACTGGGCGCTGGCCACGCCGTTCGTCCTCGCGCTCGGACAGCGCTTCCGCCTGGAGCGACGCGTCTGGCCCCGGAGCCTCGCGGTCCTCCTGGCAGGCCTGGTCGCGGTGATGGTCCCCTACGTGAGCCTCATCTTCTTCGCCGCCCGGGCCGCGGGAGAGACGTGGCTCCTCGATGCCTCCTGGGGACGGATGCTGCCCTTGATGATGGCGAAGTACAGCGTCCTGTCCCTGCTCATCTACGGCGGCATCCTCGCCATCGGCTACGCCGTGGACTACCACCGCCGCTACCGTGAGGGAGAGCTGGTCCAGGCCCAACTGGAGACGCGACTGGCGCACGCGCAGCTGGACGTCCTGCGCGCCCAGCTCCACCCGCACTTCCTCTTCAACACGCTCAACGCCATCTCCGTGCTGGTGCGCAAGCAGGACACCGCCGGCTCCATCCGCATGCTCACGGGCGTCAGCGAGCTTTTGCGCATGGCCCTCCACACCACGGGCCGCCAGCTCGTTCCCTTCCACGAGGACGTGGACTTCCTGGAGCGCTACCTCGACATCGAGCAGACCCGCTTCCAGGACCGGCTCCAGGTGATCCGCGCCATCGACCCCGCGACGCTGGGGGCGCTCGTGCCCAGCCTCATCCTCCAGCCGCTGGTGGAGAACGCCATCAAGCACGGCATCGCCACCCGCTCCGGCGCGGGCCGCGTGGAGCTGCGCGCCTCGCGTGAGGGCGCGCGGCTGGTGCTGGAGGTGCTCGACGACGGCCCGGGGCTCGCGCCCGGCTGGGACCGCCAGGACGGCCGCATCGGCGTGGCCAACGTGCGCGCCCGTTTGCACCCGCTCTACGGCGACCGCCACGTCTTCACGCTGGAGAACCGGGAGGGAGGCGGCGTGCGCGCCCGGCTGGAGCTGCCCTTCCAGGCCGCCACTCCGGCGGAGGCGGTCGGGGCATGAACGCGGCCGCCGCCATCCGCACGCTCGTCGTGGATGACGAGCCCCTGGCCCGCGAGGGCCTGCGCCTGCTGCTGGCCACGGACTCCGAGGTCCGCGTGGTGGGCGAGGCTGGCAACGGCCCGGAGGCCGTGCGCCTCATCCGCGAGCAGCGGCCGGACCTGGTCCTGCTGGACGTGCAGATGCCGGAGCTCAACGGCTTCGAGGTGCTGGCCCGGCTGAACCCCTCGGAAGTCCCCGCCGTCATCTTCGTCACCGCGTATGACCAGTACGCGCTGCGCGCCTTCGACATCCACGCGCTCGACTACCTGCTCAAGCCCTTCCGCGACGACCGCTTCCACGACGCCATCGGCCGCGCGAAGGCGCAGATCCGCCTGGCGAGGATGTCCGACCTCGGCCAACGGCTGATGTCCGTGCTCTCCACCTACGGCGAGCGCGACGCCACGCCCGCGCCAACTCCCGCCACGCCTGACCCGTGGGTGCGGCGGCTGGCCATCCGCGACGCGGGCCGCGTGGTGTTCCTGGACGTGGACGAAATCGAATACATCGAGGCGGCCGACTACTACGTGCAGATCCACGCGGGCGGGAAGGCGTACCTCCACCGCGAGACGATGCAGAGCCTGGAGGCGCGCCTGGAGCCGGAGCGCTTCATGCGCATCCACCGCTCGGCCATCGTCAACGCGCGCCGCATCCGGGAGCTGCGCAGCGAGGGGCGCAGGGACCTGGTGGTGGTGCTCACCTCCGGCGCGGAGCTGCGCGTCGCCCGCAGCCACCGTGAGAAGTTCCAGCACCTGCGCTGAAGCCCGTTCGCGGCGCGCGGGCACCGCTTCGCCGCGCCCCGGGTCCCACTGGCTGAACACTTTCCCCGTGTGACGCGCGCGCGGGCACGTTGCATTCCGGCTCCGCTTCCAAGGAATGCTCCGTGCTCCTCTCGTCCGTATCCATCCGGCGGTTCGCGTGCTCCCTGTTCCTGGGCACGCTGCTCGCGCTGCCCGCCGCGCACGCCGGGTCGTATCCGCTCCCCCCGGTCTCCTCCCGCCATGAAGCACAGGTCCAGCAGGCACGCGCCTTCGCACAGAAGCTGCTCAAGGACTTCCAGTTGCCGGGCCTCTCCGTGGCCGTCGCGCATCGCGGCCGGATTGTCTGGTCGGAGGGCTTTGGCTTCGCGGACCTGGAGCAGGGCCTTCCCGTCACGCCGTTGACGCGCTTCCGCGTGGGCAGCGTGTCCAAGGTGCTCACCACCGCGGGCGTGGCGCGGCTGGTGGAGGAGGGGCGCCTGAACCTGGACGCTCCCATCCAGCAGTACGTGCCGTCATTCCCCGTGAAGCCCTGGCCCATCACCACAAGACAGCTCACCGGACACCTGGCGGGCATCCGCCACTACCTGGACCGGGATGAAGCCGTCTTCAAGGAGGCGAAGCACTTCACGAGCGTCACGCAGGGCCTGGAGCTCTTCCGGGACGACCCGCTGCTGTCCGAGCCCGGCACGGCCTACGCCTACTCCAGCTATGGCTTCAACCTGGTGGGCGCGGTGGTGGAAGGCGCCGCTCACGAGGAGTTCCTCCGCTACATGCAGCGCGCCGTCTTCGAACCGCTGGGCATGCGCCACACCGGGGCGGACCACCCGCATCAACTGGTGCCCCACCGCACGCGCTTCTACGCGAACGGCCCGGAGGGAAGCCATCAGCACGCCGCCCACGTGGACAACAGCTACAAGTGGCCCGGTGGCGGGTTCCTCTCCACCGCCGAGGACCTGGTCCTCTTCGGCTCCGCGCACCTCCAGCCCGGCTTCCTGCGCAAGGAGACACTGGCCCTCCTCTTCACGCCGCGGAAGCTGAAGTCCGGCAAGGAGACGGGCGTGGGCATGGGCTGGCGGGTGGGTGTCTCCGCCCAGGGGCGGCGCATCTTCCACCACCGGGGCGCCATCGAAGGGGGACGCGCCATGCTGATGCTCTTCCCGGACTCCCAGCTCGTCGTGGCCCTGCTGGGCAACACCTACGCGGACTTCGCCGAGGAGCAGGCCGCGCAGCTGGGAGAGCTCTTCATGCCTGTCACGAAGTGAGGCTCACTTCCGCTTCCGGCCGCGAGGCTTCGGAGGAGGCAGTTCGGCCAGCGTCGCCAGCGCATCCACGAAGAGGCGGACCTTGTGCGGCAGGTTCCGCCGGCTGGGATAGACGACGTGGATGGGCCGCATCGCGGCGGGCTTGGGCCCGAAGAGGACCTTGAGCCGGCCATCGCGGACGGCCTCCTGGCAGACGATGTCCGGCACCCGCGCGATGCCGACCCCGGCGATGGCCGCCTCGCACGCGAGCTCGCTGTCATTCACCATCAGGACCGGATCGATCCGGGACTTCACGCCCTCGGCCTCCCACGTCTCGAACGCGCTGAAGCCGATGCAGCGCGCGGAGCCGAGCCCCCGGGCATCCGGCGTCCCGTGCTTCGACAGGAAGCGCGGACTGGCCACGAAGCGGACCGCGCCCTCTCCCAGCTTCCGCGCCACGAGCGATGAGTCATTGAGCGGGCCGATGTGGATGGCGACGTCGAAGCCCTCCTCGATGAGGTGGGGCCGGCGGTCCGCCAGCACCAGCTCCACCCGCGCCTGGGGATAGCGGGCGAGGTACTTCGAGATCACGGGGGTGAGGTACCGGCGGCCGTAGAGCACGGGCGCGGAGACCCGCAGCAGGCCGGTGGGGTCCGCCTGTCCCTGCTGCACCTCGCTGTTCGCCTCGTCGATGAGCGCGGCGATGGCGGCACAGCGCTCGGAGTACATCACCCCGGCGCCGGTGACCCGCAGACGGCGCGTGGTCCGCTCCAGGAGTCGCACGCCCAGGCGCTCTTCCAGTTGGCGGATGCGCTCGCTGACGGTCTGCTTGGTGATGCCGAGCTTGAGCGCCGCCCGGGTGAAGCTCTCCTCCCGGACGACCACCGCGAAGAGGACCATGTCAGCGGGAGGAATCATGACCGTCAAGCCTAGCCTGACAATGAGTTCGACGGGGGCCGCATTGTCCGGGCACTCCGACCGCCGCATCTTGTTGTCTCCCGCGACATCCAGGAGTGCCCCACATGAAGCTCTACTTCGCCCCCAGGACCCGAGCGGTCCGTCCCCGCTGGTTGTTGGAAGAACTCGGAGTGCCCTACGAGCTGGTGAGGTTGGACCTCGCCCGGCAGGAGAACACCGCGCCCGCCTATCTGGCGGTGAACCCCCTGGGCGAGCTGCCCGCCCTGGTGGACGGAGACGTCACGCTGCTGGAGTCCCTGGCCATCTGTCTCCATCTGGCCGACCGCTTCCCGGAGAAGCACCTGGCACCACCGGTGGGGTCCGCGGAGCGCGCTGCCTATTACGGCTGGATGGCCTTCGCCGAGCTGAGCCTCGACCCCGTGGTGATGGTGTTCCACCGGGACATGCAGGCGCCCGCGGAGCGCGAGCCCTCGGACGCGGCGGTCGAGAAGCACAGGGCGCGGCTCACGGCCGTGCTCGACGTCATCCAGAAGGGGCTCGGGGGCCGTGAGGTCCTGGTGGGCCAGACGTTCACCGCCGCCGACGTGGTGATGGCCTCCATCCTCCACCTCGCGAACACGCTGATGCTGCTGGGCGGCCATCCGGAGCTGGTGGCGTACGTCCGGCGTCACAGCCTGCGTCCCGCGGTGCGCAGGGCCGTGACCGGGTGAGCGAAGGCTTCCCGTGCGCACCGGTCGCGGGCAGCATGGCGCCATGCCGCGCGCATCCCGCTTGCTGGAGCTCATGCAGATCCTGCGTCGCCGGCGCACGCCGGTCAGCGGTCAGGAGCTCTCCAAGGCGCTCGGCATCTCCATCCGCACGCTGTATCGCGACATCGCGCTGCTTCAGGAGCAGGGGGCGGAGATCCAGGGCGAGCCCGGGCTCGGCTACGTGCTGCGGCCGGGGTTCACGCTGCCGCCGATGATGTTCTCCGTGGAGGAGATTGAAGCCGTCGTGCTCGGCGCACGGTGGGTGGCCGCGCGCGGCGACTCGCGCCTGCGGACCGCCGCCGAGGACGTGGTCGCGAAGATCCGCGCGGTGCTGCCCACCGCGATGCGAGACCAGGTGGACGACGTGATGCTGACGGTGCCGGTCCTGGAAGCGCCCGCCACGGTCGACCTCTCCGTCATCCGCGAGGCCATCCGCGCGGAGCGCAAGGTCACGCTCACGTACCGGAACGAAGCCGGAGCCGCGACCCGGCGCACGGTCTGGCCGCTCGTCATCGGCTTCTTCGACCGGGTGATGGTCCTGGCCGCCTGGTGCGAGCTGCGCGAGGACTTCCGCGCATTCCGCGTCGACCGCATCGCCAGCGCCGAGCCCTCCGACGCCCGCTATCCAGGCAGGCGGCACACCCTCGTGGAGGAGTGGCGGAAGCGGCAGAAGAAGCCGGCCACTGCCAGGAACTGACACACGCAGGCGCTACCTCTCGGGTGTCCCCAGCCAGGAGGAACATCCGATGCGAACCTTGAACTACCTGCTGCTCCCCGTCCGCAGCCCGCGAGAGAGCGCCCGGCTCTACACCCAGCTCCTGGGCCGCGAGCCCGTGGAGAACTCGGAGACGTTCGTCCTGTACGTCCTGCCCAACGGCATCAAGGTCGGGCTGTGGGCCGCGAATGACATCGAGCCCAGGCCCGTCACACCCGGAGGCATCGAACTCGCCTTCAGCGAGACGAGCCGGGAGGCGGTGCTCCAGACCTATGAGGCCTGGACCGGGCTGGGGCTGAAGGTGTTGCAGCAGCCCACGGACATGCCATTCGGGTTCACGTTCGTGGTGGAGGACCCCGACGGGCACCGGCTGCGGCCGCTCGTGCTGGCCGAACGGCCGCGCTGAGTCAGAGCAGCTCCGCGAGGTGGGACCGCTCCACGTCGACCTGGAGCTGGCGGGCCGCGATGGCCGCCGCACGACCCAGGACGCCGGTATAGGTGGGAAACGAGAGGGGAATGCGAGCCAGTTGTTCCACGCGCATCCCCGCCTCGATGGCGATCGCCGCGGTCTGGACCAGGTCGACCGCGCGCTCTCCCACCACGTGGCAGCCGAGGATGGTCCGCGTGGCGCGGTCGACGATGAGCTTGCAGAACCCGGTCGTTCGACCATCGATGAGGGTCCGCGTCGTCGAGTCGAAGGGCACCACCGCCACGACGACGTCGTGGGTTTGACGTGCCTTCGCTTCGGTCAGGCCCGCTTGCGCATACTCGGGATCGGTGAAGCTGCCCATGGGACTCACCTCGTCCGTGACGGAGATCATCGGTGCCCGTGCCGCGTTGGAGCCCGCCACGAACCCGTCCTGCAATGCCTGGGGGACCAGCATCATGCGCCCCGTCACGTCTCCGGCGGCGAAGATGTGCGGCGTGGAGGTGCGCAGCTGGGCATCGACGCGAACGAAGCCTCGCGGGTCGGTCTCGACGCCCGCGGCCGCGAGGTTGAGCGCGGAGGTGTCCGCCATCCAGCCCACGGCGGCGACGACGAGCGCGGCCTCGGCGCTGTCCTGCACACCATCCTTGGAGAAGACCATCCGCACGCCCCCTGGCGTCGCTTCGAAGCGTTCAATCCTGCCGAAGTCCTCGCGCACCTCCATGCCGGCCTGACGGAAGGACTCCGCGACGGCGGCGGCCACGTCTTCGTCCTCGGTGGGCAGGATGCGTGCTCCCGCCTCGAAGAGCTGCACCCGTGTGCCGAAGTCATTGAAGACCGACGCCACCTGGACGCCCGTGGCGCCACCGCCGACGACCAGCATCGTCGGTGGAACGGCGGTCAGGCTCCACGCATCGCTGTGGGTCTTCGTGAGCTCGAATCCCGGGATGGGGAGGCGCCGGCTCACGCCGCCGGAGCAGAGGATGAACTTCTCCGCTCGAAACCGGAGCCCACGCCCGGTCTCGAGCGTGTACGGGTCCGTGAAGCGCGCGGCGCCGGCGTGCTCGTGCACGGTGACCCCCGCCGCGGCGATCTGCTCGCGCAGGGCCGCGTGGGTGCGAACGTCGCCGGACACTTCGCGCACGCGCTCGAGCAGCCGCTCGTAGTCCAGCACGGGCTCTGTCACCGCGATGCCATAGCGCCCCAGTTGCCGGGCGTCGCGGAGCAGCCGCGCCGCCTGCGCCAGCGTCCGCACCGGAACCGGTCCGTCGTGGGCCGCCATGCCGCCGAACTCGTCGCGGGTGACCAGGGCGGTCCGGGCACCCAGGTCGCCAGCGCGGAGCGCCGCGAGCAGTCCCGCGGGTCCGGCACCGATGACCACCACATCCATGGGGATTGAATCGTTCATGTCTGGAGCTCCGCCAGCCACCGCAACGCGCGCAACCCGGGCATGAAGCAGTACTCGCCTCCGCGCGTGACCACGAACCGCGAAAGGCCCTGCAGCCGCCTGGGGATGGGCCGCTTCGGGAAGGAGAAGTCGCCCGCCCCGTCGTGCGCGCCAGCGATGGGGTCCTTCGCATCGCCCAGCCCCAGGAACTCACCGCCGTTGACCCACTCCGCTTGCACGAACTCGAACTGCCGTCCGAGGTGCGCGCCGATGAAGGCGAACATCAACCCCCGGTCGACGCCATCGTCCTCGAGGACGCCGTCGGGCAGCTCGGGGCCGTAGGCCGTCCCGCGCCGGATCATCCGGTGGAGCCTGACCACGCCAGCGACCGACGCGTCGCGGGGATTCGCTCGCCGGATATGCGACGCGGGAGGTGTCTTGTATCCGGTCGGGTCATCGGAATAGTGGAAGTCATTGTTTCGCGACGCATCGGCGCCCAGGCCGGGAACGTCGTGGTGGGGGCACAGCGCCAGCGGCGCGCCGCTCCGCCACCTCCCCATCATCTTCGCCGCCAGGACCTCCTCGTCCTCCGGGCTGCTCGCGGCGTCCTTCAGGTACTGCCTGAACGCGGCCACGCGCTGATGAAGCTTGCGGAAGGCGACGTAGGTTCCATTGCGCCCCAGGACGTCGGGCCGGGGCATCGGGGAGATGCCGCCCGTCTCATCCGGGTAGCCGAGGACGAATTCGCCTGGCTTGAGCGGCGCCTCATGGGGATTGCTCCCGGGAATGCCGCTCCCCTCGATGGCCGGATGGCTGATGCCGTCCCTGAACCCGAACGGCTCCTTGCCCGTGCTCAGGGCGTGGCAGTCCTGACGCCACAGGGCCGTGATGCCGCCAAGCGCCCGCAGGGCCGTGTGCGCGCGGTCCAGCGCGGCTTCGAGCCGGGCCTGATTGGGCGAAAGCGCCGTCAATACGACGTGGACCTCGCTCGTTCCCAGGGGTGGTTCCCAGTGTTCGGGGCTGCTCTCACCGTCGTCGCCCAGGGTCTTCGCCCGGGCGGCCATGCCCTGCCGGAACTCCCACGCGAAGCTGTCCAGGGAGTCCCGCGGAACGCCCAGCGCCTCGAGCCCGTGATACGTGAGCGCGACGCCGAGCCCGGGGTCGGCGGCCGCGCTGCCGGGATCGCTGGCCGGGGTCACCGCCGCGCCGAGCCGCCGCATCAACTCCCGTCCCGCGCTCCGCTCATCGATGCGCAGGAGGATGTACGTCGCGACGTACGGAGATGGCCGGGGCCGCAGCACGCCGCTCTGGATGTCGTCCAGTTCGAGCATCTCAGTGGGCCGTGGCGAGGTTCTTCCAGAAACGCACGAGGCTCTCGTCCGCCCCGAACAGGGTGCTGAAGACGGTGGAGTCCGCCACCAGCACGTCGCCGGCCCTGCCATCGCCTGGCGGCATCCACACCAGCGCGTTGAACTCGGTGTTGCCCGCGCTCGTGAACGGGTGGGGCCGGGTCCGGTCGATGGGCTGCTTCGCCAGGACGCGAGCCGAACCGGAGTCCTCCGAAGTGACCGCGTAGTGCGGCAGGTGCAGGTGGAAGTTGAAGTTCTGGACCCCGGTCAGCCAGCCGCGCGTGTCCAGGTCCGCCATCACCGTCAGCGGGGCGCTCCGGTTCGTCCCCGCGACGACGGCGGGGCGCAGACCCCAGCGATTCTCCACGGGGATTCCCAGCCCCTTCATCAACGAGCGCGCATAGCGGCCGAAGCGTTGCTGCCGCGGCACCAGCGCATCGCCATGGTGGGCGTATTCCTGGGCACGCTCGTCCAGGTCCGGAGAGTGCCCGACGTCATGGTGGGGGCCAATCACCAGACAGGTGCCTTCGCGCTCGAGGAAGGCGCGGACCGCTTCGATCTCCTCCGGGGCGGCCTCCTGCTCGGTGACGTCGTGGTCCAGACCGAAGATGAGCAGCGTGTCCGCATCCCCGAGGACCCGCTCGTCGAGCGGCAGGGAGAAGCCCGCCTGGTCCACCCGCTGGAACATGGGGACCTTGTGCCCGGTGACCTCTTCGATGACCTGCTGGAACTTCACCCACGCCCAGAAGAAGAGCTCCAGCGAGCCCGCGATCCCCTGCTGGAACCTCCGCGCGTCCGACCACTGAGGGGACTCGTAGGCGGGCCAGAGCACCCGGCGGACCTCGACCATCGTCGAGAACCGGTTGTCCATCTCGGCGGTGTTGCGATTGGCCTCTCCGGGGTAGCTCCAGGACGTGTACACGCTGACCCGCCGATGGTCCCGCGAGTACTTCCTGGGAGTGTGGCTCTGGTTGTACGTGCGCCCGGATGGCTCGCTCATGACAGGCCCCTACTGCATCTGCTCGAGCATCTCGGTGAACGAGGCCTTGAGCTTCAGGGCCTTCTTGATCTCATCGCTCGTGAAGTAGGGATACTCGCCGTATTCGAGGAAGCTGTTGCACTGGTGGTCCCGGATGAACTTGACGAACGCGGGCGCGTTGGTCTTCCAGTCCATGGGAAACCCCTCGAGGTTTTCGAAGGCGGTGTTGATGCCGGACTTCGTGAAGAGGACGACCGCGTCCTCGGTGTATTTGTCGAAGTCGGTGTCGAAGATGCCCTGATACATGAACCGGGTGTCGTCATCGAAGAGCACCCAGCGCAGGTAGTGGAGCTTGAGCGGTGCGAGCAGGTCCGGGGCGCCCTTGAGCGCTTCGGCCAGGCTCTGACCGTAGCCGCGCAGCGTATCGGCGCGCCCCGGCTTGACGTTGGCGACAATCGTGAAGCCATAACAGGCGGGGGTCTTCGGGAAGATGGGACCGTACTTCCCCTTCTCCAGATGGTCCGTCGACCTGGGTATCGCCATGGCCTGGGGTTTGATTTCCATTGCCCGTCTCCCATTGCTCGTGCACTTCAAGCTCGGGGTGGGGATCCGCACCTGCAAGGGGGACAGCGCCTTCGAGCGGGAGAGCACAGGCCGTCCCGTCGTCCCGGCATTCAGGGCGGCGGCACGCGGCACGCGCCCCCCACTGGGCGGAGCAGGGGGCGGTCGTTCAATCCCTAGCCGACGTACGCCGCCAGGTGCTTGCCGGTCAGCGTTGACGGCTTCGCGACCAGACTGGCGGGGGTGCCCTCGAACACGACCCGCCCGCCGTCGTGGCCCGCGCCCGGCCCCAGGTCGATGATCCAGTCCGCGTGCGCCATGACCGCCTGGTGGTGCTCGATGACGATGACCGACTTGCCGGAGTCCACCAGCCGGTCCATCAGCCCGAGCAGTTGCTCGACGTCGGCCAGGTGCAGGCCGGTGGTCGGCTCGTCCAGCACGTAGACGCCGCCGTCCTCGCCCATGTGCGTCGCGAGCTTCAGCCGCTGCCGCTCACCTCCCGACAGCGTGGTGAGGGGCTGACCGAGCCGCAGATAGCCGATGCCCACGTCCGTCATGCGCTTCAGGATGGCGTGCGCGGCCGGCGTCTTCGCCTCGCCGGTGCCGAAGAAGGTGACCGCGTCCGCGACGGGCAGGTCGAGCACCTCCGCGATGTTGAGCCCGCCCAGCCGGTAGTCCAGCACCGCCGCCTGGAAGCGCTTGCCCTCGCAGTCCTCGCAGACCGTGCTGACGCCGGCCATCATCGCCAGGTCGGTGTAGATGACCCCGGCGCCGTTGCACGTCGGGCACGCGCCCTCCGAGTTGGCGCTGAACAGCGCGGGCTTCACGCCGTTGGCCTTCGCGAACGCCTTGCGCACCGGCTCCAGCAGGCCGGTGTACGTCGCCGGGTTGCTGCGCCGCGAGCCCTTGATGGCGCCCTGGTCGACCGTCACCACGCCGTCCCGGCCGGACACCGAACCGTGGATGAGCGAGCTCTTCCCCGACCCGGCCACGCCGGTCACCACCACCAGCACGCCCATGGGAATGTCGACGTCGACCTTCCGCAGGTTGTGGGCGCTGGCGCCCCGCACCTTCAGCGTCCCCGAGGGCTTGCGCACCGACGGCTTCAGCCGGGCCCGGTAGCCCAGGTGCCGCCCGGTGAGCGTCTTGCTGGCGCGCAGCCCTTCGACGGTGCCCTCGAACACGACCTCACCGCCGGCGGTGCCCGCGCCCGGACCCAGGTCGACGACGTGGTCGGCGATCTCGATGGCCTCCGGCTTGTGCTCGACGACCAGCACGGTGTTGCCCTTGTCGCGCAGCCGCAGCAGCAGGCCGTTCATCCGCTGGATGTCGTGCGGGTGCAGCCCCACCGTCGGCTCGTCGAACACGTACGTCACGTCGGTGAGCGCGGACCCGAGGTGGCGGACCATCTGGGTGCGCTGGGCCTCGCCGCCCGACAGGGTCCCCGACGGCCGGTCCAGGCTGAGGTAGCCCAGGCCAATCTCCACGAACGAGTCGAGCGTCTGCCGCAGCGTCGCCAGCAGCGGCGCGACGGACGGCTCGTCCAGGCCGCGCACCCAAGCGGCCAGGTCGTTGATCTGCATCGCGCAGGCCTCGGCGATGTTGATGCCTTTGATCTTGCTGGACCGCGCGGCCGCGTTAAGCCGCGTTCCGCCGCACTCGGGGCAGGGGCTGAACGTCACCGCGCGCTCCACGAACGCGCGGATGTGCGGCTGCATCGCCTCGACGTCCTTGGACAGGAACGACTTCTGGATGCGCGGAACCAGCCCCTCGTAGGTCAGGTTCATGCTCTCCACCTTCACCTTGGTCGGTTCCCGGTAGAGGAAGTCGTGCAGCTCCTGCTTCGTGTACTTCCGGATCGGCTTGTGGGGGTCCAGGAACCCCGAGGCCGTGAAGATGCGCACCTGCCAGCCATCGACGGTGTAACCCGGGATGGTGAGCGCACCGTCGGCGAGCGACTTCGTGTCGTCGTACAGCTGGGACAGGTCGATGTCGTTCACCGAGCCCATGCCCTCGCACCGCGGGCACATGCCGCCGGTGCCCGCGAGGTTGAACGAGAAGGCGTTGGATGAGCCGATGTGCGGCTTGCCCAGCCGGCTGAAGAGCACCCGCAGCATCGCGTTGGCGTCCGTCGCCGTGCCAACGGTGGAGCGGGAGTTGGCGCCCATCCGCTCCTGGTCGACGATGATGGCCGTCGTCAGCCCCTCCAGCACGTCCACCTCCGGCCGGCCGAGCGACGGCATGAAGCCCTGCACGAAGGTGCTGTAGGTCTCGTTGATCAGCCGCTGCGACTCCGCCGCGATGGTGCCGAACACCAGCGACGACTTGCCGGACCCCGAGACGCCGGTGAACACCGTCAGCCGGCGCTTGGGAATCTCCACGCTCACGTCCTTGAGGTTGTTCTCCCGGGCCCCCCGGACGCGGATGAGGTCGTGGCTGTCGGAGGGGTGCGGCGGGGCGGCGGTCTTGGGCTTGTTCATGGGCGTGGGGTATATGCCTTGACGGGAATATGAACCAGTGCGTATATGAACCGCATGGAATCTTCGTTCGCGATCATCGCGGAGCCGAACCGACGGAGCATCCTCAGCCTGCTGGCGGCGTCGGAGTGCTCCGTGGGTGAGCTGGAGCGCCAGCTGAGGATGCCCCAGTCCTCCGTGTCCAAGCACCTGAAGGTGTTGCGCGAGGCCGGCTTCGTGGAGGCGCGCGTCGATGCCCAGCGGCGCGTCTACCGGCTGCGGCCCGAGCCGCTGATGGAGGTGGACGAATGGCTGACGCCCTTCCGGCGCTTCTGGACGGCCCACGTCGATGCGCTGGAGCGCCATCTGGACCGGATGGACGCGACCCCCGAGACACCCACGAAAGGAAAGAAGCGATGAGCCACCGTGCGAAGTACACGCCCGGCCCCGCGGCGGGAGCCCGGATCCAGAAGGAAGGGGAGAAGTGGACGCTGGTGCTCGTCCGGGACCTGCGCCATCCGCCCACGAAGGTCTGGGAGGCCATCACGGCTCCGGAGCACCTGCGCGAGTGGGCGCCGTTCGATTCCAGCCGGAACCTGGGCGCCGTGGGGGCCGTGAAGCTGACCACCGTGGGCGCGCCGAAGGAAATGGTCTCCGAGAGCCAGGTGAAGCGCGCGGAGGCGCCGAAGCTGCTCGAGTACGGCTGGGGTGGGAACGACATGCGCTGGGAGCTGGAGCCGCTGGACAGCGGCGGCACCCGGCTCACGCTCTGGCACAACATCCAGCGGGGCTTCATCTCGATGGGCGCCGCGGGCTGGCACATCTGCTTCGACGTGCTGGATCAGCTGCTCGCCGGAGAGCCCCTGGGGCGCATCGTCGGCGCCGAGGCCATGAAGTTCGAATGGCAGCGCTTGAACGTCGAGTACGCGAAGCAGTTCGGCGTCGAAGCTCCCAACCCTCCTTCCGCTCCCCGGAGCTGACCATGCACCGCAACAAGGGAATCCTCATCGGCTTCTGGGTCGTCACCGCGCTGTTCTGCCTGCAGATCGGCTTCACCGCCTACGCGCAGCTGGCCCTGCCGCAGGTGGCGGAGTCGTTCGCCCACCTCGGCTTCCCGGGCTACTTCCGGGTGGGGCTCTCCTGGGCCAAGTTCCTGGGCGTGGCGGTGCTGCTGGCGCCGGTGCCGGCGCGGTTGAAGGAGTGGGCCTACGCGGGCTTCGCCTTCAACCTGATTGCCGCGTTCGTTGCCCACGTCGCGGTGGGGGATGGCCCGCAGGCGTGGGGCTTCGCGGTGGGCACCGGCGGGCTCTGGGGGCTCTCGTATGTCCTCTGGCGCCAACTGCAGGTCCGGGCGCACGCCCCTTCGCTGGAGGTCGCCCATGGCTAGCAGTGACCAGGCCACCGGAGCCGCCGCGTCCAAGCTGATTGATCAGCGCATCGTCGACCTGGGCGACTGGCGCGGGGAGACCCTGGCCCGCATGCGGGCGCTCATCCTGGAGGCCGACCCGGAGATGACCGAGGAGTGGAAGTGGATGGGCACCCCGGTCTGGTCGCACCACGGCATCGTCTGCACGGGTGAGTCCTACAAGAAGGCCGTGAAGCTGACCTTCATCAAGGGGGCCAGCGTCCCGGACCCGTCGGGCCTCTTCAACTCCAGCCTGGAGGGCAACACGCGCCGGGCCATCGACATCCACGAAGGCGAGAAGGTCGACGCGCGGGCCTTCAAGGCGCTGGTGAAGGCCGCGGTGGCGCTGAACGGCCCGGCGAAGAAGAAGCGGTAGCGCGTCAGCGGACGGGGACGCCGCGCACGCATGAGTCGTAGAGCGTCAGCGAAACGTTCCCGGTCGTCCGTGCCCGCAGCCAGGGCACGCCGTGAAGCTCCAGGTCCACCGTACAGACGACGATGGGCCTTCTCCGGGCGACTTCCTCGATGCGGCGGAGCACGGCCGACAGCATCTCGCCGTTGAAGGGGGCGTAGAGGAAGAACACCGAGCCATCGAGGTCGGTGTCGGCGGCGTTGGCGTGAACGAACGAGACGCGCGGCAGGGCCAGTTCCGCGCAGCGCGCCCTTGCGAGGTGGACGAGAGGCTCCTGGACCTCCACCCCCTGCGCTCGCGCACCGGACAGGAGGTGCGCGAGGATCGCCACGCGTCCCATCCCTGAGCCAAGGTCGACGAACGTGTCATCGCGCCGGAGCGGCACCTCGGCCACCATCGCGAGAATCTCGTCCACGCCGCACGGCAGATAGGGCACCGCACCGCGTGGAAGGTCCGCGCTGTCGGGCGGTGGCGCATCAAACCCGAGCAGCGCGTCGACCCAGCCGTCCCGCTCGACCAGTGGCACCGAGAGCAGGAGTTCGCGGAACGCGTCGCCCCTCAACGCACCGGACTGGATGTCGGCGCGCGTCATCACGGACAGGAGAAGGCTGGAGCGGAGTCCGTCGTCATCGACCCATTGCCGCGCGACACGTTGGATTGGTCATGCACGCTTTCGCTCCTGCCGGAGGCCCGCAGGATACAGCCGGCGGCTCATGACCGGGCGAAATCACGCAGGAGCTCGGCGAGCGCCTCGGGTTGGTCCTCGGGGAGGATGTGCGCGGCGTCGGGGAGGCGCGCGGTCACGAGGTGGTCACACAGCGGTGCGATCTGCCGCGCGAGGGCGTCGCCGACGACTCCTCCGGCGACCGCGAGCGTCGGGACGGTCAGGCGCTCGACCTTCGCGAGGAGCCGGGCGTTCTCGGGGAACGCCCGGTAGTGCGCGAAGGCGCAGCGGAGCGCGTCGTGGCCTCGGTAGGCATCGAGGAACGCGGCGCGTGCCTCGGCGGAGAGGCCGCGCTTCGTGCCGATGGCGAAGAAGTGGTCGAAGTACGCCTCCTCGTGGCCCGAGATGACCGCCTCCGGCATGTCGGGGATCGCGTGGAACGCGAACCACCACGGCGGACGGAAGGACTCGGCGCCTGCGAGCCCGCCGAGGATCGCCTCCATCACGACGAGCTTCTTCACCCGCTCGGGATGGCGCGCGGCGGTGAGGAACGCGATCGGCGCGCCGAGGTCGAGGCCGATGACGACCGCGGGCTCCTTCGTGCGCGCGGCGAGCACGGCGAGCACGTCCGCGACGAGCGTGTCGAGGTCATAGCCCGACGTCGCGCGCGTCGTCGCGCCCAGGCCCCGGAGGTCCGGTGCGATGACCTGATGCTCGCTGGCGAGCGCGCGCATCACGTTCCTCCAGACGAACCAGGTGTGCGGAAACCCGTGGAGGAAGACGAGCGGCGGACCCCTGCCCGCCGACGCGACGTGGATCCCGATTCCGTTGGCCTCGACGGCGTCATGCTGGAAGTCGTTCATGGGGCCAACCATGTGCTTCGGGATATCTGGTATCAAGAGGATACCAGGAGGAGTCCAGGGTACCTGGATGGGACCAGCGCACCTGGAGGAAACCACGATGGCCGCACGCAGACCGGAAGGCCCCTTCGTCGCCACGTGCCCGACGCGCGAGCTGCTCGACCAGCTCGCTGACAAGTGGTCGGTGTTGCTCCTGCTGGCCCTGTCTGACGGACCGGTGCGCTTCAACGCGCTGAAGCGCAAGGTCGAAGGCATCACCCAGAAGATGCTCGGACAGACGCTGCGCCGGCTGGAGCGGAACGGACTCGTCGAGCGCCGCGTCTTCGCGACGGTCCCCGTCACCGTGGAGTACGAGGTGACGCCACTCGGCCGCTCGCTCTATGGCGTCGTCGACGCACTCCGGAACTGGTCCATCGACAACATCGGCGTCGTCAAGAAGGCGCGCGAGCGCTTCGATTCGACCCGTTAGCCTATGGCCGCGTGACGTGCACGAGGCTGGTCATCGCGTCCACGTACAGGGTCGTGTCGTCGGCATACAGCGGCAGCAGGGGCGTGACGGACACCTGGTTCAGCTTCGTCTTGCGGAGCTGCTGCGTGGCCGGGTCCTTGAACACGGCGTAGGGAACGTCCTGGATGACGTAGGGCTCGCCGTTCACGTGGCCAATGATCATCAACACATGGCCGGGGACGACGACGAGGTCGCCCACGTCCGCCCGCGCCAGTGCGCGCAGCCGCTCGGCGTGTGAGTCCTGCGCCGTGAAGAGGCGATGGTTCAGCGCCGCGCTGCGGCCCTGCATCCCGGAGTTGGGCGGCAGGAACAGCCCCATGGCGCGGTACACCTCACTGCTCAGGCCGCTGCAGTCGCGCGCATTGAACTGGTGCCCCCAGCCATAGCGCTCGCCGAGGAACTTGAACGCCTGACGGAGGATGTTGGCGCGCGTCAGCGGCAGATAGCCCGGCGCGGTGTCGGCGGTCCGGCGCAGCAGCGCACTCTTGAAGGCCAGCGCGCCCTCCTGCCCGCGCACCGGCAACAGCACCGGCCACGACGCGTAGCTGCTGGCTCCGTTGACGGGCTCACCGGGCGCGACATCGGCCCGAGGCAGCGCGATCCCCATGTCGAGCTCCAGCTCGGACACCTCCGGTGCTTCCGGCGTGAAGACCGTGCGGACCTGGTCCCCCGTGACGACGCGTCCGGGCGCCTTCGCCACGTACGAGAACACCGCGTCCGCCGTGCCCTCCGCGATATCGCCCCGCCGAACCCACGCGGGGGCCTGGGTCGTCAGGACGAACAGCCACTGCTGATCCGCGCTCTCGTGCGCGATGACGACCGGCTCGCCCGGGAACAGGACGCCGGCCTGCAGGCTTTCGTAGTCGCGCAGGTCCTCCGAAGCGAAGAACTGTCGGTCCGACGGCAGCGCCCGCAGGGGTGTGCGCCGCACGCTGAGGCCGTAGCGAGCGGGGGAGGATTCCGGGAGGTGCTCCTCCGCGGCGTTCTGGCGGAGCCCGTCCAGCACCGCCTCCGTCACCGGCCGCCCCTGTTCGTCGATGGCCGCCTGGATGGGGGTCCGCCCGGCATCCCGGACCCAGCCAGCGACCTGGGCCCGCGTCAGCGTGGCCGGGATGCGCTTCAGGTCCACCAGCCCTCCCTCCGGACCCGAGGCGCGCAGGCGCTTCGCCGCCACCTGGTCGGCATCGAGCAGCACCGCATCCGGAGACGGCGCGCGGCGGATCCAATACTCGGGCGACAGCATGTCTTCGCTGAACGCCGGCACCCCGGACGGAGACACGGCGAGCGCGGACGGCGCGGCGCAGGCGCCAAGGCAGGCCGTGGCCCCCATCATGGCGAGCGAGATGGCCCGCCTGCGCCACGTGGGAGTGCCCACCCGGCGGGTCGAAGTCGAGGAGGGGGAGGCCAGACGGTCCATGCGGAACGCTCCTACCGGAAGAACGAACTCCCGGCGTCCGCGATTTCACGGGCATGTGACGTCCCTCTCCGGGAGACCCGTGGCGGCTGTGTCCCGCGCCGTGCGCTATGCTGGTCCGCCACATCCCATGTCCTCCTCACAGAAATCCCCTGGTTTCGTCCGCAGCCTCGTGTTGCCCGCGCTGCTGCTCTTCGCCCTGCCGCTGGTCGGGCTCTGGTTCTCCGGCCATGCCGCCGACAGCTACGACGCGGATGTGCTCGAAGCCGTCAAGAAGCAGTTGGACCAGGACACGTCGCTGAGCGCCGCGGACCGTCAGGAGGCGTTCGCCTTCTACAGCGCGGTCCCCGCGTCGGCGGCCTGCGCGAGCGACGACGTGGAGCTGACGCGCTACCGCGAGAACCTGGGCGACGCGTGCTCGGACCTGAAGCAGTTCCAGTGGGCCCTGCTGGGCTCGTGGATCCTGCTGGCCATCGGCCTTGTCTCCACGGCGATCGCGCTCCTGTGCGGCCTGGCGGCGTTCATCTCACGCCCCTTCCAGTACGGCGGCTTCGTGGTCGGCTGGCACGTGCTGCGCATCTCCAGCGCGCTCCAGGTGCTGGGGCAGGGCACCCTGCTGGTGTGGCTCTCCTATTGGATGACCGCGCTGTGGACGAACCGCTACTACCCGAAGCTCATCCTCATCATGGCCGGCATCGCGGGACTCGCCGTGTTCGTGGTGGTCATGGCCATCTTCACCCGCCCGTCCTCGGACTTCGAGGTGGAGGCGGAGGAGCTCCCCGAGGAGCGCGCCCCGGAGCTGTGGGCCTGCGTGCGCCAGTTGTGCGCGCGGCTGAAGACGACCCCGCCCGACCACATCCTCGCGGGCATCGACACCAACTTCTTCGTCACCGAGCATGAAGTGCGCGTGGGCGGGCGCACGCTGACGGGCCGCACGCTCTTCGTGAGCCTTTCCCTCTTGCGCACGCTGGAGCGCTCCGAGGCGGAGGCGGTGCTGGCGCACGAGATGGGGCACCTGCTGGGCGGCGACACGGGGCACAGCAAGCGGCTGTCGCCCACGCTGTCCCGGTTCAACCACTACCTGCAGACGCTGCACGAAGGGGGCATGACGATGCCCATCTTCTATTTCATGCGGGCCTATCGCGCGTTGTTCGAGCTGTCGCTGGGCCGCAGCCGGCGCGCCAGTGAGCTCGCGGCGGACCGGCTGGCCGCGGGCGTGACGTCGGGGCAGGACATCTCCCGCTCCCTGGTGAAGGTGGGCGCGTACGCCAGCTTCCGTGCGCGCGTGGAGGAGAAGCTCTTCGCGGAGGATGCGCGGCACCACTCGGTGGCCATCGCGCAGCGGGTCGCGCACGGCTTCTCCGAGTACGCCCGGTCCGAGGCGGTGCACGACGACCTGAAGGGCGCCGTGACGCCCCATCCCTTCGACTCCCACCCGCCGCTGGCCGCGCGCATGGAGAACGTGGGCGTCCACCTCAAGCCCGCGGACATGACGCAGGTGCTCCTGGAGCCCGTGACGTCCTCGTGGGTGGACGGCATCGTGGACGCGGAGGCCATCGAGGCGCGGCTGTGGGGCGTCTACGAGGAGCGCTTCGCCCGGGCTCATGAGCTGGCGCTGGCCTGCCGCTACGAACCGGCCACGGACGAGGAGCGGCAGCTGGTGGAGAAGCACTTCCCGCCGCTCGTCTTCGAGGGCAAGGAGGCCGGCTACGAGGTGCGGATGGACTACGCGCAGGTGAGCTGCACGGAGTGGGAGCAGCCCGTCCTGTTCGACCAGGTCGTGACCCCCTCCACCGCCGAGCGCCTGTTCAAGAAGTACCTGGACCTGGATGTCATTGACGGAAGCCGCTCCACCAGCCGGCGCTCCATCTGCCTGAGCAAGCTCAAGGACCCCGATGCGGTGCTCAATGCCTTCCAGAACTACCTGGGACGGCACCGGTTCATGAAGGCGCACCGCCCCGAATCAAAGGCGGCCTGAGGACCCCGTTCGAGAGCTCGAACGAGGTGCCGGCGGGGAGCGCGCTCCCCGCGACCACGGCGTCGGCACGCAGCGTGCCGTTGAAGATCCGCGAGGAAAGGCTCAGGTGCGTCCCGCCCGCCAGCGGGAGCCCCTTCACGTCGTGGTCCCGGGCGAGCACGCCGCTCACCTCGGCGAAGTAGACGGGGTCCGGGATCGTGACTTCGTGGAAGGGGGCCAGGGGAAGGCCTTCGACCACCATGGGCTCGGACGGGGTGAAGCGCAGCGGGCGCCCCGTCTCCGGATGACGGAAGAGCTCCGTGCCTCCGGCGCACGCGACGCCTTCCACGAGCGCGGGTCCGGCCAGGGTGACGAGGTAGATCCGGCCGTGTTCGGAGAGGTAGACCGGGGTGCCCGCCCGCGCCACGAAGCCCCCTTCGCAGCGCGCGTCATCATGCGGCGTGACGGTCGCGGGCCTGCCGGTGGACGCGTGGATGCGCTCGACGTCCACCAGGCCTTCGATGCCGGGCACCCGCGTGTTCTTGGGAGCGTGCTCCGACGCGAGCTGGTCGAAGGAGGGCATGTCGTGCGGATGCAGGCCCTCCGAGACGCGTTGCAGGAGCGCGTCGTAGGTGGAGGCGATGAAGCGCGTATCGCCATACGTCTCGCTCATGTGGAGGTAGAAGACGGCCCCCGCGCCCCGCTGGAGCCGGTCCTCGACGTCGAGGTACCAGGCGCCGCCGCCCCCATCCCTGGCGAAGGGGACCAGCCCGGGCAGGTCATCGCTCTCATCGCCGTACCGGTCCAGGTTGAGGCGCGTCCGGGGCCCGGCGATGGAGCCCCCTCGGGACAGGTCTTCCAGAAGTCTGGCGGGAAAGCGTGGGTCGATCATTCCCAGACAGCTTCCGGGCAAACGCCGAGCAGGAGCAAGCGCGGGCGTCCTGATGACTGGCGCCATCCGCCTGGTGACTGCGGTCATCGGCTGGAGCCCTGATGCGCGACCCCTGTCCCTGTGAAGTTCATGGGTTGTGCGGTCCACCTGGCTGGCATCCGCGCTGCAATGAGCCAGCGCAACGACGTCCCGAACCCGGTGACCCCCATGCGCCTCGCCAACCCCACGGCCTTCTCGTCTTCCCTGCGTCCCAGCGCTGTTTCGTCCACCCCCGTCACCCCGAAGCAGCAGCTGTCGGCGGGTCCCGTCCGGGACATGAGCGCGCGGGGCTTCAGCCCGCTGGATTCCTTCGAGCCCGCGGCGGTCATCAACCGGTGCCCGACCCCTCCGGTGGCCGCCGCTCCCCAGCCGCCCTCCGGTTCGGGCGTCCCGAGCGCCAATGACAAGCGGCCCGCGGGCGACAACCGGACGGCGGCGCAGATCGTCGACGACTCGCCCGTGCTCAAGAAGCTGGGCCGCCAGAAGGACATCAAGTTCGATGAGCTGTGCAAGCAGACGGGCATCGACCCCAAGCTCGACCTGAAGGACCCGAAGCAGAACGCCGACGCCGTCTACCGCCTCACGAAGGTGCTGGAGTTCATCGACAGCGCCAAGGCCTCCACGGGCGGGGACCGCTCGAACAAGGTCCAGGACGGCAAGGGCGACGGCAACATCGAGGGCATCACCAAGGACGGCGACGCGCGCCACGGCACCGAGGCCGGCATGCTCAAGGACTTCGCCGAGAAGGGCTACTCCTTCCTGGGCGAGCACCAGCTGCCGACGACGAAGGACACCCACGTCAAGGCGGACGGGAGCAACAAGGACAACTTCCAGTGGGCCGCGGGCGAGGCGGGCAAGGCCCTGTGGTTCCTGCCGGGAGTCAGCAACGTGCTGACGGGCATCGGCAACTCGGAGGGCGGCTTCAAGGGCGTCATCGAGGGCGCCGCGACCGGCACCCTCAACACCCTGAAGGGCGTCGCGGAGGGCGTCGTCGGCTCCATCACGAAGGGCCGCGCCAACCCGGCCTCCATGCTCTTCGGCGCCTACATGGGCGCGCTGTCGAACACCGAGGCCGCTCCCCAGCCGGTGAAGGACATCGCCAGCCTGTTCTGAGCCACCAGGAGACGTCGCTTCAAGGACGGCCTGCCCCTCTTATGCGGAGGGGC
The DNA here is from genome assembly GCF_017302985.1 of Corallococcus macrosporus. Taxonomy (NCBI): domain Bacteria; kingdom Pseudomonadati; phylum Myxococcota; class Myxococcia; order Myxococcales; family Myxococcaceae; genus Corallococcus; species Corallococcus macrosporus. Next base: position 105,783 of record NZ_JAFIMU010000007.1, on the reverse strand, counting down.
AGGCCGTCGCCGTTTGGGGCGCGGCGGCGGGTGATGGCTGCTGTCGCCGGCACTGGTGATCGCAGTCACCAGCTCCCGCGACGCCCCTTCCGCCAACTGCTTGAAACCACGGGCGGGGCCTGGCCACACGGTGCGCTGGAGGGGCGGCATGTCGGATGCAGTAGGGGAGGGCATCGCTGTTCAGTCCCCCTTCGCCGCCCCTGAGGTTGCTCCCATGGCCCGTCGCATCGGTTCGTCCCTCTCCCGCTCCGCCACGCTCCCGACCTCCACGGTGTCCCAGCCCAAGCCTCCCGCGCGCGCGTCGACGCTCCCCACGACGCCCACGAAGCCCGTGGCGACGACGCCCGCCGTGACGGCCACGAAGCCCACCACGACGGCCACGAAGCCCACCGCGACCACGCCGGCCGCCACGGAGCCCCGGCCGGTGAAGCACGCGGGCGGGCCCGAGGGCGCGCCCTCCTACACCCCCTGGGAGAAGACGACGGGCCAGGGCTCGGATGTGTCGCTGAGCGGCGGTGACAACAAGCTCACGGCGCCCCCGGCCGCGAAGCAGACGATGTTCGTCGACAAGCCGGGCACCCCCTTCCAGAAGGACACCTTCGGCGGTGGCCGGCTGAGCGGCGGCATGGGCTCGATGCAGGCCTCCACCACGACCCACAGCGGCGGTGGCGTGCACCACTACTCGGCCCAGGCCGAGGTGCAGGGGCCCCACGCCTCCTACGAGCTGCAGAAGACGCACGCGGGCCGCTTCGGCGTGTCGAGCGCGCAGCTCACCGGCGAGGCGAACAGCTTCAAGGCGCAGGCGCAGGCCGGCGTGTCGGCCGACACGGGCTCGCACGCGTACACCGCCGCGCTGACGGCCAAGGCGGAGACGGGCGTGGGCGTCACGGCGAGCGCCAGCCACGACTTCAACCGGCACGTGGGCGGCTACGTGAAGGGTGAGGCGAAGGCCTCCGCCAACGCCTTCGCGGAGGGCGTGGCCACCGTGGATCCGAAGACGGCCACGGCGATGGTCTCCGGGCAGGTGGGCGCGTCAGCCACCGCGGGCGCGTACGCCACGGCGGGCGGGCACGTGGGCCGGGTGCACGGCTCGGTCACGGCGGGCGCGGTGGCGGGTGCCTCCGCCCAGGCGGGCGGGAAGTTCGGCCTGGAGAACGGCTTCCTCAAGCAGTCCGCGGACGTGAGCACCGCCCTGGGCGTGGGCACCCACGTGAAGACCGACGTGGCGGTCGACCTGCGTCACCACCTCAAGCCGGGCATCGCCTCCGGCCTGCGTCCCGCCCTCGGCGGCGCCATGGGCGTGCCGGCCCCCACGCTCGCCATCGAGCCCGAGAAGTCCCACGTCGAGAAGTTCTTCGCCAAGGCCTTCCACCGGTCGTGATGCGCCGCTGAGAAGCCGCATGCCGGCCCCTCCTCCCGGGCCGGCATGCAGAAGCGACGTCTAGTTACAGGGCGCGCCGCAGATGCCGGCACCCCGGGCCTGACATGCCGCCGTGTTGATGCAGAACTCGCCATCACCGGTGCAGCAGCCCAGCAGGTTCGAGGGTTCTCCCGTGGTCTCGTCCGGCACCGCGCTGCTGGGAGCGGTCGAGACGAGCACGGCTTCCTCGTTCGCCACGACCTCACCCGGGGCGAGCTGCGAGGAAGAGGGGACAGCCATTCCCACCACGAAGGCAAAACTCAGGGCGACTCCGGAAACGAGCTTCCGCAGCATCTGATGCTCCTTGGGTTGAGAGGCATTGGGAACGTTACTCCCAGTGCGTCTGCAATCCAATGGCTTGACAGGTAAGAGAGTTCTTACTCATCATGCGCGGGCGATGATGCACACGGAGCCAGGGGTATTCGGGGCAATCAGCCATCCGGCGCGGCGCCGCATGCTGGACCTGCTGGTCGAAGGCGACCGTCCGGTGAATGCGATCGCCGAGAACTTCGAGATGAGCCGCCCGGCGGTGTCGCAGCACCTGCGGGTGCTGCTCGACGCGGGCCTGGTCACCGAGCAGCGGCACGGCCGGGAGCGGCGGTATCGCCTGGTGCCGGAGCGGCTGGAGCCGGTGCGCGACTGGCTCGCTCACTACGAGCGGTTCTGGGACGACAACTTCACCCGCCTGCGGCGGCACCTCGAGAAGGGCGACGAGCGATGACGACGAAGGCCATCCGGCGGGAGCTGAAGTTCACCCAGTCGCCCGCCGTGGTGTGGCGCGCGCTCACGACCCGCGAGGCGCTCGCGGACTGGATGTACCCGAACGACTTCGAGCCGCGCGTCGGGCACCGCTTCACGTTCCGCGTGCCTCCGGACCCCCGGGCCAACATGCAGGGGCTCGTCGTGCACTGCGAGGTCCTCAAGTGCGCGCCTCCGTCCGAGCTCGAGTTCACGTGGGTCGTGGGCGAGGGCTGGCTGGACACGCGCGTCAGCTACCGGCTGGAAGCCGACGGCGACGGGACGCGCGTGCTCTTCGAGCACTCCGGCTTCAAGGAGGACTCCGCGTTCCACGGCGCCGGGTACGGCTGGAAGATGATGCACGGAAAGCTCTCCAAGACCCTCAGGAACCCCCATCCATGAACATCCTCTTCTGGAGTCTTCAGGTCGTCCTCGCGCTGCTGTTCCTCTCGGGCGGGGCGTACAAGGCCTTCTCGTTCCAGCAACTCGCGGGCCAGTTCAGCGAGGTCCCGCACGCGGGATGGCGAGCACTCGGCTTGCTGGAGATGGCCGGGGGCGTGCTGCTCATCATCCCGGCGGCATTGAAGTGGATGCCCGGCCTCACCGCGCACGCGGCCGCGGTGCTCGCGTTCGAGACGTTCGCGCTCGCCGCGCTGTACGCCCGTCATTCGACGAAGCTGACGCCCGAGAACCCGATGCTCTGGGCGCTCGTGATGGGGGGGCTGGTCGCCTTCGTGGCGTACGGCCGCTACGTCCTCCATCCGGTGGTGCCGGTCACCGCGTGACGCAAGGGAGGGACCATGCCCACGAAGCCAAAGCTCCTGTCCGGTGGCAACCCCCAGATTCCGAAAGGCGAGGGGGACGCGCCGGTGCAGGCCTTCATCGAAGCCATGCCCGGGTGGAAGCGCGACGTCGGCCGTCGCATCGACGCGCTCATCGTCCGCACCGTCCCGGGCGTGCGCAAGGCGGTGAAGTGGAACACGCCGTTCTTCGGCGTCGGCGAGGAGGGCTACTTCGCCGCGTTCCACTGCTTCAACAAGTACGTCAAGGTGACCTTCTTCCGGGGCACGTCGCTCAAGCCGCTCCCCCCTGGCGAGTCCAAGGTGAAGGACGTCCGCTACTACGACATCCACGAGGGGAAGCTCGACGAGGAGCAACTGGCCTCGTGGATCCGCCAGGCCGCCGCGCTCCCGGGCCTGGTCCAGTAGCTATTCCGGAAGGGCGCCCAGCACGGGCGTCAGATCAGGATCCGCCTTTTGCATGGCCCGCCGGTACGCGGGCCGCGCGCCAATGCGTTGCAGGTAGGCCAGGATGTGGGGCCAGGGCGACAGGTCATACGGCTTGAACAGCCGCATCGTGGTCAGCGTGAACACGGTCATGATGTCCGCCGCCGTCAGCGCCTCGCCGGCCAGGTAGGGCGCCTCCCCCAGCCGCCTCTCCAGGGTGGAGAAGGCCAGGTTGAACCGGTCCCTGGCTGCCTGCAGCAGCACGTTCTTCTCCGAAGGGTCGGCGCGCTCCAGGTACCTCACCTGCAGGACGAGCGGTTGCAGCGTCCCGTTGGCGAAATGGAACCAGTACAGATAGTCGGCGAAGCCGGGCTCGCCCCGCTTCACGACGAGCCGGCCGTCGCCGTGGGTCTGGAGCAGGTACTCGCAGATGGCTCCGGACTCGCCGAGGACGAGGCCGCCGTCGGTGAGGACCGGCGCCGTGCCCATCGGGTGGAGCGCCTTGTATTCCGGTGGGGCCAGCCGGTTGTCGGCCCGGCGCGGATACCGCTTCAGCTCGTAGTCGAGCCCGAGCTCCTCGCAGAGCCAGACGATCCGCTCGGATTGCGACCGTCCGAGATGATGAAGCGTCAGCATGGGGACACCCTGGCCCGAAGCATTGTCGTGCGCATGGGTGGACCGTAGGCTTCGCGCGTCCGCTGGAAAAGACGTGCCCGGATACCGGTATGGCGACTACCACCCTCCCTGAATTCCTCCGCAGTCGCCGCGAGCGGCTTCACCCCGAGTCCACCGGGCGGCGACGCACGCCCGGGCTGCGGCGCGAGGAGGTCGCGGCGCGCGCCGGGGTGAGCGTCACCTGGTACACGTGGCTCGAACAGGGGCGGGGTGGGGTGCCGTCCGACGACGTGCTCGAACGCCTCGCTCGCGCACTCGAGCTGGATGACACGAACCGGGAGATGCTGTTCCTGCTCGCCCACGCGCGTCCGCCGCCTCGCCGCTACACACCGCCGTCCGAGGTCACGCCGACACTCCAGCGCGTGCTCGACAGCCTGCGCGTGCCCGCGTTCGTGAAGACGCCGACGTTCCAGATTGTCGCGTGGAATCGCGCCGCGGTGGCGGTGATCGGCGACTACGCCGCGCTTGCCGAGCGCGACCGGAACATGCTCCGCCGGGTCTTCCATCCCGAAGCCGCCACGTTCCTGCCGCATGGCGAGGACATGCGCCGCACGGCCCTCGCCGCGTTTCGCGTCGACATCGAGCGGGCGGGAGCCTCCGAGGAAGCGGCCGCGCTCGTCGATGAGCTGATGCAGACAAGTGAGGAGTTCCGCCGGCTGTGGGCCGAGAACGAGCTGTCCACGCACGGCGTGAAGTCCCGGCGGTTCTTCCGGCCGGAGGTCGGCGAGCTCCTGTTCGACGCATCGACGTTCTCCGTCGATGACAGCGACGGCCTGAGCATGGTGGTCCTCTCACCCGCCGACGACGCTTCCGCGCGTGGGGTCGAACAGTTGCTCAACGACCACGGCGGACGCTGAAGCCTCCCTAAGCAGCCAGCTCGTGACGTCGCCGCGCCCAGGTCTCGAAGCTGGTGGGGACCAGGCCGTAGGAGCGCGCGAACTCAGGCCGTGCCAGCAGCGGGGCGACGTTCATGTAGGTCAGGCCCTGCGCCACGCCGGGATGCAGGCCCGCCGCGACGGCCTCCTCGATGGTGCAGGACTGGACGACGTACTCCTTGCCATCGATGCGCGACAGGGTCTCGGCAATTTCAGGAAGCGTGAGCAGGTCGCTCGCGAGCTGGAGGGTCACGCCGTGGAACCTCGCGGGATCGAGGAGGGCCGCCGCGGCCGCTTGCCCGACGTCCTCGGGCGCGACCAGCGCGAGGGGCTTGTCGGTCCTGATCACCGTGAGCAGCCGGCGTCCGTCAGCGAACCCGGCCGGATCGAACATGGGTTGATCCATGAAGGTGGAGGGCAGGATGAGCGTCCAGTGCTTGAAGCCCGCGGTGCGGACGAGGTCGCAGGTGGCGAGCTTGTTCTCCCAGTACGTCTCTTGAAACTTCCAGCGTCCCTCCGCCCAGCCCTCGACGTTGCGGTGGTCCCCGACGCCGGACGTCGCGGTGTGCACGAACGTCTCGACGCCCTCGGCAAGCGCGGCCCCGACGAGGTTCCTGCCTTGCTGGAGCTCCTGGCTGAAGTCGATGCCGGTCGCGGAGACGATGGGGGACTGCATCGAGAAGACCGCCCGAGCCCCGGCGCAGGCGGCGCGCAACGACGCCGGGTTGTTGAGATTGCCGACGACGACCTCCGCGCCAGCCGCCGCGAGCGCCCTGGCATTCGCCGCCGCCGGATCGCGCACCAGCACGCGCACCGCGGTGCGGCCCCCTGCCAGCAGTGCCCGGGCGGTGGCGCCGCCCTGGCGCCCCGTGGCGGCCGTGACGAGAACGACATCCTTGCTGCCCATCGAGCGCTCCTCTCGTAAGTGGGGGACCCCACCGTTTATTTCCGTGGTTAGATACGGAGGGGCCCCCCGTTTGTCAAATCGAAGGGGCGCGTGAGGAGGAAGCCGCCGTGGAGCGGGTGAAGCGGTTGCGAGCGGACGGACAACGCAACCGGGAGCGGATTGTCGAGGTCGCCGCGGAGCTGATCGCGAGGGATGGCGCGCAGGTATCCCTGGAGGAGATTGCGCGGCAGGCGGGGGTGGGGTCAGCGACCCTGCACCGGCACTTCCCGTCGCGGCAGGCGCTGCTGGAGGCGGTCTTCCAAGATGGCGTCGCACAGCTCTGTGCTCGGGCCGCCGCGCAACCGGGCAAGGCTCCCGCCGTCGAGCTGGCGGCCTGGCTCGAGGAGCTGACGGTCTACACCGCGACCCACCGCGGGCTTGCCGCCGCGCTGCTGGCCGGGCTGGATGGCCGGGCGGCGGAAGACCTCTGCGCCACCGACCGGCTCACCGGCGCGATGTCCGTCCTGGTGGACCGCGCCTCCGCGGCGGGCGCACTCCACGCCGACGTGACACCGGGGGACCTGATGAAGCTGGCGAACGCAATTGCCGTGGCCAACGAGAACGACCCGCTCACCGCGCGCCGCTTGCTGCGCCTGGCGCTCACCGGCATTCGGCCGTGAAGCCGGAAGCGCTTCCCGTCAGGGAATCGAAATGCCGGTGGCCCGGGCCAGCTCACTGAGCAGCTGGGCCTGGAACTCCAGGTCGTGGACCGCGGCATGCGGTTCGACCCGCCGCTGGTGGTGCCAGTAGCCACCGGTGGTGCAGGCCTCCGTGGCGTCGCTGGTCGCCAGCCACTCCTGCGTGAGGTGACCGAGCCGCAGGTCATCCGGCGCGTTGGGCCCGCCCATCTTCGTGGGAACCCAGCCCGGATCGACCGAGTTGCTGAAGACCTCCGGCCAGCGCCGGGCGATGGCCGCGGCCAGCGTGGTGACGAAGAGCTTGCTGTCCGAGTAGCTCCCCGTGGCGCGACCTCCGGTCCAATCCATGTCATCGAGGTCCGGCTTGCCGCCCCGGTGCATCCCGCTGCTCAGGTAGATGAGGCGCTGGGGCCGCTGGATGAGCGCGGTGAGCACGTAGGGCGCCACGACGTTCACGGACAGGACCGACGGGCTGGAGTACACGCCTGCGTTGTGGATGACGGCGTCCATGCGCCCCAGCGTGTTGACCTGCCGGGCGAGGTCTCGGGTCTGGTCCAGCGCCGCGATGTCCGCGACCAGCGCGGTCGCGCCTTGCGCCACCAGGTCCTGTACGCCCGCGAGCCGCTGCTCGCCGCGCACGTGGATGATCACCTCATGACCGTCGGAGAGAAGGGTCCGGGCGGCGGCTTTGCCCAAGCCGTCCGCGGACCCGGTGATAAAGATGCGTGCCATGTCTCACGACTATGGGCGCCGTCACGCTGGGGTACCACTCACTGCGCGTGGAGCGACGCGCCCGAGTCCTGGATAGCCAGGGTTTCAGGCTTATCTATACTGAGGCACCTCTTGAAGGAGTCCTCACCCACCCATGCATCAGGGTTCATGCTTGTGCGGCGCGGTCCGCTTCACCGTCGAGGGCGAGTTGCCCGCCCCCGATGCCTGCCATTGCGGCAAGTGCCGCAAGCACTCGGGCCACTACTTCGTGTCGGCCGACGTGCCGCGCTCGGCGGTCACCATCGAGGGCCAGGACAAGATTGGCTGGTTCCAGTCGTCCGAGAAGGCGCGTCGCGGCTTCTGCTCTGTCTGTGGTTCGTCGCTGTTCTGGGACCCGCTCCAGCGCGACTGGATTGGAATTGCCATGGGTGCCTTCGACACGCCAACCCACACCCGCATCGCGGTCCATGTCTACACGGCCCACAAGGGCGACTATTACGACATCGCGGACGGCGTGCCTCGGTTCGACACGATCCCACCCAAGCCGCATTGAGGAGGGCCGGCGGATGCATCCGTTTCACTTCACCTGCGAATCCCTGCGCAGCGATACGCGCCAGCACCGGCTGCTCTCCGCCGGGATGGCGGTGTCCTGGGCCGCGTTCGCGGCGGGCCTGCGCACGGAGCCCGCGCTGCGGTCGGCGCTCTCCGAGACCCTGGCGGACTGCCCGTACCCGGCGTTCTTCTGGGAGACCCCAGCAGTGTCGGCGGCAGGGACCGGAACGCCGTTCGAGATGGTGCTGGTTTCCGCTCCCTCTCTGGCGGGGACGAAAGCGTCACCGGTGGCGTTCGCGGAGCAGCTCCAGTTGGAGGACCGGTCGGGGCCAGAGGTCCGCACGTTCGCCAACCTGGGTGGGGACGCGACCCTGGTGGTGCCGCGCGCGATGGCGGACTCCGAGTCGTATGGCCATCTGGCCGCGTTCGTGCGCGCAGCTCCGGCGTCGCAGGTCCATGCGCTATGGCAGGCGGTTGGCGAGGCGTTGACAGCCGCATGGGCCCGCGGGCCGGCACCGGTGTGGCTGAGCACGTCGGGGAGCGGGGTGCCGTGGCTGCACGTGCGGCTCGACGCACGGCCGAAATACTACAAGCACGCGCCGTATCGGGTCCGGCCGGCGCACGGGCGGTAGGAGGCTGACGCGTGCACGAGTACGACTTGATCGCGGACTGGTATGCAGCCCACCGCGCGGGACCCATGGGCGTGCCGGAAGTGACGGCGCTCGCGGCCTCGCTTCCGGCCGGCGCCTCCGTGCTGGATGTCGGCTGCGGCACGGGGCTGCCGCTGACGCGGGTGTTGCTGGAGCACGGCTGCCAGGTGACGGGCGTGGACAGCTCCCACGAGCTGCTGGCGCGATTCCAGGCGAACTTCCCCCACGTGCCGGTGCGCTGTGCGCCCATCCAGTCGTGTGAGCTCCCGGCGCGGGCGTTCGACGCCGCGATGGCGTGGGGCGTCCTGTTCCACCTGAGCCACGAAGCGCAGGAACAGGCGATCGCCAACATCGCCAGCGCGTTGAAGCCTGGCGCCCCGTTCCTCTTCACCTCGGGCGACACCCACGGCTCCATCGATGGCGCGCCAATGGATGGCGTGCCGTTCCGCTATCACTCGTACAGCGTCGACGGGTATCGCGACCTGCTGCGCGCGCACGGGCTCATGCTGGAGACGACGCACACGGACCCGGGCGGGAACCGCTACTACCTGGCGCGAAAGACGGGCTGAGGTCAGGGCAGACGGTTCAGGGTGCCCATGTCCTCCGCGCTCAGGCGGAGCGCGGCGCTCGCGAGGTTCTCCTTCAGGTGCTTCACCGACGACGTGCCCGGGATGGGGAGCACGTTGGGGGAGCGATGGAGGAGCCAGGCCAGCGCGACCTGCATCGGTGTCGCGCCCAGCCGCGCGGCCAGGCCGTTCAGGGTGCTCGACTGCAGCGGCGTGAACCCGCCCAGCGGGAAGAACGGCACGTAGGCCGTGCCGCTGGCGGCGAGCTGGTCGATCAACGCGTCGTCGCGCCGGTGCGTCAGGTTGTAGTGGTTCTGCACGCAGACGATGTCTGTGATTCCGCGGCCCTCGGCGACCTGCGTCGGCGTGACGTTGCTCAAGCCGATGTGGCGGATGAGGCCGCGCCGCTGAAGCTCCGCGAGCGCTGTGAGCGGCGCCTCGATGGAGCCTTCCACCGGGCCCTCGGCGCTGAACATCGCGCGGAAGTTCACGACGTCGAGCACCTCGAGCCCGAGGTTGCGCAGGTTGTCGTGGACCGAGCGCTCGAGGTCCGCCGCGGAGAACGCGGGCTCCCACGAGCCATGGGGGCCGCGCACCGCGCCGACCTTCGTGGCGATGACCAGCCCGTCGCGATACGGGTGCAGCGCCTCACGGATGAGCTGGTTGGTCACGTGGGGGCCGTAGATGTCGCTGGTGTCGAGATGGTCGACGCCCTGGGCGATGGCCTCTTGCAGCACCGCGACCGCCGCCTTGCGGTCCCTGGGAGGGCCGAAGACGCCGGGGCCGGCGAGCTGCATGGCGCCATACCCGACGCGGCGAACGGTGTGCGTGCCAATGCGATAGCTGCCTGGAATGTGCGGGTGGGTCACGGTGAAGCTCCTGGGTTGAACGAGGTGGCCCACCCCATGTACGCAACGAACCACTGCGCGACTATCGGTGGCAGTCTGTACAGGCTGTGCGAAAATCCGCACAGCGATGGATGAGCTCACGGACCTCACGGCCTTCATGACGGTCGCTCGCGAGGGCGGGTTTCGCAGCGCTGCCCGTGCGGCGGGCAGCAGTGCTTCACGCATGGGAGACGCGGTCCGCCGCCTGGAAGCCCGGCTGGGCGTCCGGCTGCTCCACCGGACCACGCGCAGCGTGACGCCCACGGACGCAGGGGCCCGCCTGCTGGAGCGGCTCGCGCCCGCGCTCGGCGAGGTGCGCTCGGCGTTGGACGTGGTCAACGACTTCCGCGACCGCCCCGCGGGACGGCTTCGGCTCAACGTCCCCATCGCGGCGGCGCGGCTCGTGCTGCCGGGCATCGTGCCGCCGTTCCTCGCGAAGTATCCCGACATCCGCCTGGAGGTGATCGCCGAGGAGCGCCTCGTCGACGTGGTGGCCGAGGGCTACGACGCGGGCATCCGCTACGAGGAGCGGCTCGCGCAGGACATGGTGGCGGTCCCGATTGGTCCTCGCGTCCAGCGGTTCGCGACCGCCGCCTCGCCCGCGTACTTCGCACGCCGTGGCCGCCCCAGACACCCGCGCGAGCTGCTGGACCACGATTGCCTGGGGGGCCGGTACATCGGGGGCCCGCTGCATGCGTGGGAGTTCGAGCGCGGTGGAAAGACCCTCCGCGTCGATCCGAAGGGCCCGCTGGTGGTCGGCCTTGGCACGACCACCGACCTCGCGGTGGCTGCCGCCGTGGCGGGGACCGGGATCATCTACGACTTCGAGGACTGGCTGCGGCCCTACATCGACCGGGGAGAGCTCGAACCCGTGCTCGAGCCCTGGTGGCCTGCCTTCTCCGGGCCGGTGCTCTACTACCCCGGACGTCACCACCTCCCGACGCCGCTGCGTGCGTTCATCGACTTCGTCAAATCCTTGCAGCCCCGCGGGCACCCGTGGCGTTCCTGTTCCTGAATGGCTGCGGCAGTGCCGATCTCCAAGGCGTGGAGACGGCAAGCACCCTGCAAGGCGTGGCGGCGGCGGCGGTGCCCCTCCCGGTCCCTGGGTGCCCGGTGGGCGCGCTGGATACGGACAGCGACGGCATCTGCGACCTCGTGGAGGCGGTGTTGGGCACCAATCCCAACAGCTCCGACACGGACGGGGACCGCCTCAGCGACTACGCGGAGGCGTTCGGATTCGGCGGCGTCCTGGACCTGCCGACGCTCGGCGCGAACGCTCGCTGGACGGACTTCGACGTCATCAAGGGGAAGTACTTCACCGCCAGCCGCGCGCCCTACTTCCACTACATGCTGTTCGCGAACCGCTACAGCGGAGGCAACTCCAGCGGCATCTCGCGTGGCATCCCCGCGCATGACTTCGTGGTGACGCTGGGCTTCATCGGCGGCGGCACGGAGTTGCAGCAGGCCGGCACCCTGATGCACGAGCTGGGACACAACATCGGGCTGCGCCACGGCGGCAACGACGACTCCAACTACAAGCCCAACTACCTGAGCATCATGAACTACGAGTACCAGTTCTATGGCTTCGGGAAGGGCGGCTTGAACAACGTGCTGGATTACTCGCGCGTGCAGGTGGCCGCCTTCAACGAGGCGACGGTCAACGAGGTGTCCGCCTTCGCGCCCGTCGCTCCCACCACGGAAGCGGACCTCGCCCTCATCAGCGGGCTGCGCTTCAACAACGTCCAGGTCACCGGCAACGCGAGCGCCAACCTGGACTTCGACAACAACGGGACCATCCAGGCCGCGTCCTACGCCCTGGACTTCAACCGCTCCGGCGCCGCCAACAACGTGTTCCCCGCTTCGCAGAACGACTGGACGGCCCTCTTGTACGACGGCGGCGGCCAGATTGGCTTCGCCGCGCAGGGCCTCTCCCAGGACCTGGGCCGTGAGGAGCGGTTCCTCGTCGCCCCCGAGAAGATGGAGCCCTGCCTCACCGTGGATGCGCGCGACGCCCGGTAGGCCCGGTCTTCCTTGCTGAAGCGTTGCATGCGGCCGCCGGGTTCCCTGCAGGGAGCCCGGCGGGGGAGCAGGGACTGTACGACGCGTGGAAGCGCCAGGAACCTGGATGATCAGACGAGGAAGTGGCTCCGGTAGTCACCCGGAGTCACTCCTGTCTTTCGCTTGAACAGGCGTGAGAACGACGCCTGGTCAAGATAGCCCGAGCGCAGACACACCTCGGACACGGGCAGTTGGGTGTCCTCGAGCAGCGCCCGCGCTGCCTGGAGCTTCAGCCCCTGGATCCACTGTCCGGGGCTGGTGCCGAGTTCTACCTCGAAGCGCCGGGAGAGGGTTCGCTCGCTCAGGTGCAGCTTGCCCGCAAGGTACCTCGGCGTGAGGAGTGACAGGTCGCGTGGGACGTGTCGCAGGGCCTCCTTCACGAAGGGGTGGCTGCGATGGTCATCGGGGAGCTCGAACGGGGTCTGCACCTTTCGACGCGCGGGCAGGGCCATCAGCCTGCGCACCTGCCGCTCCTGCGCCGCGAAGCCCAGGTCGATCAGGAGCGTCGACATCAGGTCCACCACGGCGAAGGAGGCTCCCGCCGTGTAGAAGGGACCCTGGCGCACGACCAGCCGGGACGTGTCCCACTTCACGGCCGGAAAGCGCTGCTGGACCTCGTCCTTCAGCCACCAGCCAATCGTGGCCTTTCGCGCGTGGAGCAGGCCGCGCATGGCCAGGAAGAAGGGGGCCGCGCACGGCGCCGCGATGGTCGCGCCCTGGCGCAGTGCCAGGTCGACAAGTCCCTGGACGCGTCGCCCCTCCTCCAGCAGCAGGGAGATTGTCTCCTCGGGGGTCGGGTGCGGTGCCGACAGGAGCACCAGCACGTCCAGCTTCCTTGAGGGCTTGGGTCGTGCGGGGAAGGTGATGCCGAGCCTCGACACGGAGGGGACATGCGAGGACACGAACTCCGTCGTGAACCGCGGCCCGTCGTCCACGGTGTTGGCCAGCGCGAGCATCTCCGCGACCGTGGAGGCCAGCGTGGCGTAGAAGAAGCGCGGCAGGTGGATGACGACGTGCATCTGGCGAGAATGGCAAAAACCTTGTCGTTCCAGACAATTTTCCCAGGCACCGAAGTCCGGCAGCTTGCGCCCATCCCCGAACCCTGGAGATGCGCGACACATGTCCCTCCCTGAACGACATCCAGAGGTGCTGCGTCAACTGGAGGCGCGAAAGTCGGTCACCTACTTCCAACCCGGCCGCCCGATGCCGCTCGAGGACGTCCGCGCCCTGGTGCACTCCGCGTCGCAGGCTCCCTCCTCATCGAACCTTCAGCACTGGCGCTTCCTGGCGTTGGTGGACCCCGAGCAGAAGAACCTGCTGCGTGGGTACGCCTTGGGGCAGCGGAAGGTCAGTGATTGTTCGGCGGTGTTCGTCGTGCTGGCGGACCTGCGCGCCGTGGACGAGATGCCCCGGCTGACCGACGCGGCGATTCGCGCCAACGTCTTCGGCGAGGGCATGCGCGAGACGTGGAACCGCCTGGCCGACAACTACCGGGATGCGCAGGTCAACCGGGACGAGGCCCTGCGGTCCGCGGCACTCGCGTCGATGAACCTCATGACCGCGGCACATGCCCTGGGCTACGTCTCCGGCCCCGTCGGAGGTTTCAATGCCGACGGCATTCGCGAGGCCTTTGGCATCCCGAGCCGCTACCTCGTTTCGCTCATCATCTGTGTCGGCCACGAGGGCGAGGGCAACTGGACGAAGAAGCCGCGCAAGCCCGTGGAGGAAATCCTGTTCATCGACCGGATGCGACCCGGCGCGGAGTAGTCCCGGGGGTCAGCTCCGGGTCTTGGGTCGGCGTGGGGTTCGGCCTTCGGTGTCCGGTCGATCCGGCAGGATGGCGCTCGCGACGATCTCGAAGAGACGAGGGGCGTGTCGTCCGAAGGCGGGCTGGTCGCTGAGCCAGGCCAGCGCCGCGATCAGCGCGAACAGCTCCGTGCCATCGATGTCGCTTCGCGCCTTTCCTTCCGCCTGTGCGCGGGCGAGCAGCCGTGCGCCCGCCGCGCGCACCGTGACGCATGAGGCGTGGAGCGCGGACTCCGGGTCATCCAGGGCGGCCGTCATCAGCTCCGTGACGCCTCGGTACTGGTGCGTGAATGCAACCGCCTCGCGGAGCCACGTCACCAGCGCATCGTCGGGCGCGTTCGAGGCCTCGAGGTCGGCTGCCTGCGCCGTCATCTCGTCGAGCGTCGTGCGAAGCAGCGCCTCGAGCAACGCCTCGCGCGTCGGGAAGTGACGGTACAGCGTGCCGAGTCCGACGTCGGCCTGTCGGGCGATGTCGCGCAGCGATGCGTCCGCCCCCTGCTCCTTCACGACGGCGCGCGCGACGGCGAGCAGGTGGTCGTAGTTCTTCTTGGCGTCCGCACGCATGAGGTTCCCTTGACAAGCGGGGCAGTGCTCCGAATATATGGAGCAGTGCTCCGGATAATTGGAGCGCTGCTCCGGAAAACATAGCGCATCCAGACGCCCGTCGTGGCGAAGGGGAAACCCATGTCCAGCAAGCTCGATTTCTCGAAGGAACTCACCGGCCGCCGTGCCCTCGTCACCGGAGGCTCGCGCGGAATCGGCGCGGCGGTGGCGCAGCGTCTGCTCGACGCCGGCGCGAAGGTCGTCGTCTCCGCGCGGTCGCGCAACCAGGAGACCCCCGCGGCGGCGACGTTCGTTGCCGGGGACATCCGCACCCCGGAAGGGGTGAAGGCGATTGCTTCGGGGGCGCTCGCGGCCCTCGGTGGGCTCGACATCCTCGTGAACAACGCGGGAGGGTCGAACGGGTTCCCGGAAGGCGCCGCTTCCATCCCGGAGGAGGAGTGGCAGGACGTCTTCGCGTTGAACCTCTTCTCCTCGGTCCGCCTCACCCGCGCGGTGTTGCCAGCGCTCCGTGAATCCAAGGCGGCAGCGGTCGTGAACCTCTCCTCGACGGCGGCGACGATGGGGGCGGGGGCGGGTCCCTTCGCCCACTACAGCGCGGCGAAGGCGGCGCTCGACGCCTACTCACGCGTCCTCGCCGTGGAGCTCGCGCCGAGCAACATCCGCGTGAACGTCGTCACCCCTGGACCGGTGTCGACCGTAGGCTCGGACGCGCTCCGGAAGACGTTCGGCGACTCGATGGGCGTCCCCGCCGAGGCGTGGCTCCAGTCCGTGCCGCTCGGCCGCTGGGGCAGCACCGACGACATCGCGGAGGTCGTCGCGCTGCTCGTCTCGGAGCGCGGCAAGTGGCTGACCGGCGTGAACTACCGCGTGGACGGCGGGATGACGGCGCGCTGACCCTCAGCCCGCATCCCTTCCGTCCGGCGCGAACGTGCCCCCCGCCAGGGATGGCTCGATGGCCTGGACGGCCGCGAAGCCCTGGTCGATCAAGGTGAAGAACACCGCGCCCGCCTTCTTCGCGGAGCCTCCGTGTTCGAACACGCGGATGGCTTCCTGGCGGGCCGTGCGCACCGTCAGCACGATCATGCCGGCCGCGAGCCGCGCCAGGCCATCCGGCGTCGGGCCGTCGAGCTCGGTCGCGAGCCCTTCCGCCGCTTCGTCGTTGAGCTCCCGGAGCCGCGCCTCGAGCGACGGGCTCGCCGCGATGAAACGCCAGAACTCAGCCGCATGGCGGTCGAAGCGGACGAACGGATGCTTCTGCTCCCGCAACCTGCCCATGAGCGCGCGGAGCTCGGCGACCGGAGATTTTCCGGGCGCCCTCGCGCGAATCGCCTCGCGAAAGAAGACCAGCTTCAGGTCATCCTGGCGGTCGAGCATGAGGTCTTCCTTGCGCGGGAAGTAGTTGAAGACCGTCATCTTGGAGACGCCCGCGGCGGCCGCGATCTCGTCGAGCGTCACTGCATCGAAGCCCCGCGCGAAGAACAGCTCCGTCGCGGCATCGGAGATCCGCTGCCGCGTCTCGCGCTTCTTGCTCTCGCGTCGCTCGCCCATGCCCCGGATTCTAGCGAAGCCTTGCTGGCGTGGGGATTCGGATTTTTATGCCCGGTAAACGAATCCATTGCGGAAAAATTGACCGGGTATAATATTCGGGCCATCAGGAGGAGACGTCATGGGCGCGAAGGGCAAGCAGGTCCTCATCTCCGGCGCGAGCTTCGCCGGGCTCTCGACCGCTTTCTGGATGAGCCGTCTGGGCTACGAGGTCACCGTCGTGGAGGTCGCGCGCGGGCTTCGGACGGGCGGCACGGCCGTGGACATCAAGGGCAACACCGTCGACATCGTCCGGCGCATGGGCCTCTTCGAACAGATCCGGTCGAACCGGCTGAGCTTGCAGCGCTGGGAGATGAAGAACGAGCGCGACGTCACGGAGCGCTCGTTGGTGCTGAGAGGTGAGGGTGAAGCACCTTCGGACGACGCGTTCGAGGTTGAGCGGACCGTCCTGCTGAACCTGCTGTTCGACGCCGTGAAGGATCACGTCGAGGTCGTCTTCAACGACAGCATTACCGCGCTGAGCGAGACGCAAGACAGCATCGAGGTCACGTTCGCCAGGGGCGCGCGACGCACGTTCGACCTGGTGTTCGGCTGCGACGGTGTCCACTCCGCCGTCCGGCGGCTGTGGTTCGGCGAAGAGGCCCGGTACATCCACTTTCTCGAGCAGTACTTCTCCATCACGATCGTGGACAGGTTGCTCATCGAGCGGGACACCGCGCAGATGTTCAACGTGCCGGGCAAGGCCGTGATGTTGAACGCCTACAAGAACAACACGGACATCATCTTCGCGTTCGTCTCCGACAAGGAGATTCCGTACGACCGCCGCGACGAGGAGGCGCAGCGGCGCATCATCGCGGACCGGTTCGGCGGGGTGGGCTGGAGGACGGCGGAGCTGCTCGAGGAAGTGCGCGGTTCGAAGAGCTTCTACTTCGACAAGCTGTGCCAGGTCCGGATGCCTTCCTGGACGAAGGGCCGGGTCGCGTTGGTGGGCGATGCGGGATATTGCCCTTCACCTGCCGCCGGCATGGGCGGCTCGTTGGCCATCGATGGCGCGGCAGCGCTGGCGGATGCGATGCGAGAGCACGACTGCGACTTCGAGCTCGCGTTTCGCACCTACAACGAGCGCTTCCGCCCGTTCATCGAACAGGTCCAGGCGGAAGCGGTGCGGACCGGGCTCGCGTCCCTGGTCCCCAGGACCGAAGAGGCCATCCGCGCGAGGAACGCGGAGACCCACTCCATGTTCTGAGCGCTGGAACGCGTGTCCAGCGACGCTGACAAAGGCAGGCTGCTATGGGCGAAGGGTGAGGAATGGACAGGCCCTTCTCACACTCCTCCCGCCGCCGGGCAGGTCGCGGGCTCGAGGTAGAAGGCCTCCCACGCGCCAGCGTCGGTCGGATTGCAGATGCCCACGTTGCCGCCACTTCCGCTCTGGATGGGCGTGCCGACCGTGACCTCCTTCCAGTTGCGTGCGGTGCCCGTCGACGATTCGAAGCCATAGCGATTGCGGCCGCCGTGGATGCCGCAGTCGTAGCGGGTGAACGGCTCCGCCGTGCTGAGCGAGGCCCCCACGGTGAGCTGGTCCGCGACCACCGCCACGTACGCGCCGCTCGCCCCCTTGAGCTTGTATTTCGTGCCGCTCGTGACGAGCTCGAAGACCGCGCCACCGGTCTGCGTCGTGCTGACCGCGGCCACCTTGCCCGCGCCGTCGATGGTGAGCCACCTGTCGCTGCGCTCGCTCTGGATGCGGAAGCAGCTCCCGCCGCTGGCCGTCTCGGTGTGGCATGTCGCATCGCAGCCATCGCCCGGCTGGGTGTTGCCATCGTCGCACTGCTCGCCGCTCTCGACGGTGCCGTTGCCGCACACGGGACCGGTGCTGACACCCGGGCAGGTCACCGGTTCGAGGTAGAAGCCCTCCCAGGCGCCCGCATCGTTCGGGTTGCAGGCGCCGCCATTGCCGCCGTCACCGCTCTGGATCGGCCCGCCCGGCGTGGTCTCCTTCCAATGGGGCGCGCTCCCCGACGAAGCCTTGAAGCCGACACGGTTGCGGCCGCCATAGCCGCAGGGAAGCTGGGTGAACGACTCCGCGCTGGAGAAGTTGGCGCTCATCGCGAGCTGGTTCGCCGCCACCGCCAGGAACGCATCGCCCGAGCCCTTGAGCTTGTACCCGGCGCCGTTCGGGACGAGCTGGAAGATCTGCCCTCCCGCTTGCGTCGTGCTGCCGGCGACGACCTTGCCCGCGCTGTCGACGATGAGCCACTTGTCGGAGCGCTCGCTTTGAATCTGGTAGCAGCTCCCGCCCGAGGTCTCGATGAACGTGGCCGTATAGGTGGCCGCGCTGCCAGGCGTGGTGAAGGAGTGCGATTGCGCGCCGCCGTCCGACCACGACGAGAACGCCCAGAAGCGTCCGTTCGCGTACTGGGGCGAGTCGACGCCCACCGAGCGGATGACGCCGACCACGCCGGTCGTGTCGTGCGGCGCGGCGAAGGGCCGGCCGTCCATCAGGACCTGCAGCCCGCTGGGCACGCTGGTCACCTGGAGCGGGACCGTGACCGGCAGGACGTCGCGATAGGTCGTGTGGGTGAGGCCAATCGAGTCCCGCACCGTGAGCCGCACGCGATACCAGACGTTGGCCGAGCTCTCGCCGACGTTCGGAATGGGCCAGCTCCCGCTCGCGATGCCGGCGGTATCGGGCATGGCGGGATGCGTGTGGGTGTCGTGATGGAAGACGATGCTCCAGGTCATCGCGCTCGGCGGCAGCGCGCCATCCTCCAGGTCGCTGGCCGAGCCGGAGAACATCAGTTGGGTGGACGCGGTGTAGGTCGCTCCCTCCGCCGGCGTCGCGATCGTGGCCACCGGCGGCTTGTTGGACGTCACCGTCAGCACCGCCTCGGTGCTGGTGGCCGAGCCAAGCCCGTTGGTGACGACGGCCCGGAAGCGCGCGCCGCTGTCAGCGAGCTGCGCGGCGTTCAGCACGTAGCTCGGCGAGGTCGTGCCGGCGATGTCCACGCCGTTGCGCTGCCACCGGTAGGTGAGCGGCGGCTCGCCACTCGCTGATACCGTGAAGGTCGCCGGATTGCCGACGGAGACCAACGTGCTCGCGGGTTGCTGAGCGATGCTCGGCGGCAGTGAAGCCGTGTAGGCGATCCGGCCCACCTGGCCCGCGCCGCGCGCCAGGTAGTAGAGCGCGCCGTCAGGCCCCACATCGAGGTCCACGGGCCCCGCGGCGGCCGTCGCGAACAGCGAACGCGCACCGGAGTTCGGGTCGATGCGCGCGATCCAGTTGTTGGTGTAATCCGCGAAGAAGTACTGACCGACGTATGCGCTGGGAAACGCAGGGACGGGTGGGTTGTAGAAGGCACCCCCGGCGATGCAGTTGCCGGCGGCCGTGCCGGAGCCATGGGGGTACGCGTAGAACGGCTGGGTGAGCCCCGGGCGATTCGTGAAGTAGCCTTCGGTCATGGGCCAGCCGTAGTTGGCACCGGCCTGTCCGCGGTTGATCTCTTCCCAGCCGCCTTCGCCCACGTCGTTGATGAACAGGGTCCCCGAGCCGGGCTGGATGTCGAAGGTGAAGGGGTTGCGCAGCCCCATCGCCCAGGTCGCCTTCGCGAGCCCGGTGGCGGTCGCGTAGAACGGATTGTCCGTGGGGATACTGCCGTCCGGGTTGAAGCGCAGCAGCTTTCCGAGGGGCGTGTTCAGGCTCTGCGAGTTGGACGAGACCGCGTTTTCGCCAACGGAAACGTAGAGCTTGCCGTCGGGCCCGAAGCGAACCGCGCCGCCGTTGTGGTTGGCTGCGTCGAGCGTCGGAAGGTCGGCGAGCACCAGCTCGCTTCCAGGGACCGCCACATTGCCGTTGGCGGTGAAGCGGCTGACCCGATTGTGGATGCTGCCGGCGACGGACGTGTAATAGACATACAGGTAGTGATTGCTGGCGAAGTTGGGATCGAATGCGACGCCCATCAGCCCTCGCTCGTTGTCGTTGTCCACGGCGAGCGTCACGAACGGAGTCGCCAGAAGCTGGCCGTTCTGGACGATGCGCAGTGAGCCGTTCTTCTCCGAGACGAACAGGCGCCCGTCGGGCGCGAAGGTCATGGTGGTCGGTCCCTGGAGGCCGCTGACGAAGACGGAGTCGGCGAAGTTGGCGTCTTGAACGACCGCGCCCGCGCGCGCGACCCCGAGTTCCTGGGGCTCCGGCGTCGAGCAGCCCACGACGAGGGAGAAGACCGCGCACATGACGATAAGGGAATGGGGACACCCCGCTCGTCCACTCGTTTTCACCTGTGATGGCATCGCTGCTCCTCTCGGTTGGATAGGCGGGTATTACAATGAAAGCGTGTTAGGCAGGATAGGAATTCAAGGCCTTGCGGAAGGCCGAGGGCGTCTGACCGACGCGTTGCTGGAAGAGCAGGGCGAACCGCGTGCGGGACATGCCCACGCGCTCGGCCAGCGCTCCCACGGACCAGCTTCGAGCCGGATCCAGGTGGAGGTGCTGGAGGGCCTCCGCCAATCGGGGCTCGCTCAGGCCCGCCAACCATCCCGGCGGCGTCCTCTCCGTGTCGAGGAGCAGGGCGCGCAGCACCTGGATGAAGAGCGCCTCCGTGATGCGAGCGGCGGCCGTGTCCGCACCGGGAGCGGAGGAGGCTGCTTCGTGCGCGAGGGATTCCAGCAGTGCGCGGAGCGCGGGAAGGGCGGCCAGCTTCGTGCGTCCCAGGTGGACCACGCGGGGGAGCCCGCGCAGCATGCGGCTTCCCTGCGCGCCCTCGGCGGCGAACTTGCCGCAGACCAGACGGATGGGCTCGCCCGCTCCGGGCACCTGATGCGCGCCATCCACCCGGGGATGCCGTGCGATGAGCTGTGCCAGGGAAACGGCGGGGGCTTCCCGTGAGGACAGCAGTTGGTGCGCCTGACCGTCGAAGAGGACGACCAGCTCACCGGCCTCCAGGTGGATGAGTTCGCTCGCGGTGCGCAGCACGCACCGTCCTCGCTCCACCAGGTGGAACGAAGCGAAGGGGCCTTCCGGCAGGTCCATGCCCCAGGGCGCGCGCAGCTCCCAGGCGGCATAGATGCTCCCTTTCAGGCGCATCCCGCGAAGTACCGCCGAGAGTGGCTCCATCCGCATTTCATCCTTCCGGGACGCCGGGCACAGGATTCGGAACGTGCGGCAAAGCAGGCCGCCTCGCTACGTTCTACATGTTCAGGCACGGGCGGGAGGTCAGCCCCTTTCGAAGAAGGTACCGACCATGGTCGTGGAGTACATCCGTTATGACGTTCCCGCCGAGCGGACGGCGGCGTTTCTCGAGGCCTATCAGCGCGCGGGTGAGCACCTGCGCGCCTCGCCCCATTGCCTGCGCTACGAAGTGAGCCAGGGCGTGGAGGAGCCGCACCACTTCGTGGTCCGCATCGAGTGGGACTCCGAGGAGGGCCACCTCCAGGGGTTCCGCCGCGGCCCCGAGTTCCGGAAGTTCTTCGAGCTCATCAAGCCCTTCGTCGCCGACATCCAGGAGATGAAGCACTACCGCGTCGAGAGTGCCTGGGTCCGTGCGTGATGCCTGCTCCCATCCTCGCCTGGATCGGCGAAGCTGGGGGCATGGAACACTTCGTCAAGGTCGCTGAGGGCGTCTCGCTCTGGGTCGAGTCACGAGGCCCGGAGGAGGCTCCCGCTGTTCTGCTCATCATGGGGTCCACGGCATCGGGGCTCTTCTGGCCGGATGAACTCGTGGCGCTTCTTGCCCGGAGCTACCGGGTCATCCGCTACGACCATCGAGACACCGGGGCGTCCACCTGGGACTTCGACCGGAACCCCTATCCGGCGACCCGGATGGCCGAGGATGCACTGGCCATCCTGGATGCACTCGGCATCGCTCGCGCGCACGTCGTGGGACTGTCGCTGGGGGGCTTGCTGGCGCAGTGGCTGCTGGTCACGCATCCCGCGCGGCTCCTCAGCGCGACGGTCATCGGGGCTCCCGCGCTCGAGGGTGCCCCTGCACGCGGCGACCTCCCATCCCGCGCGCCCATCGACCCCGGACTGCTCGAGTTCTGGAGCCACATGTTCGACCCGCGCGACCTGGATGCGCAGGTGGAATGGCGGGTCGAGAACTGGCGCCGGCTCAACGGTGGCGTGATTCCCTTCGATGCCGACGCGTTCCGTGCACTCGAGCGGCGCGTCATCGCGCATGCGGGTCGTCACGATACTTCGACGGCCCATGCCCGGGCCGACCCTTCCGGAATGGCTCGCGGCGCGGAACTCACGCACGTCACCGTGCCCACGCTCGTCATCGCCGCCCCGGAGGACCCCACCCATCCGGTGTCCCATGCCCGGTTCCTCGCGGAAACCTTGCCGCGCGCGACATGGGTGAGCATTGAAGGCATGGGGCACGCACTTCCTCGCGCGGTCGTGCCACCGCTCGCGGCGGCACTCCTGCGGCACTTCGACGAGGCAGCATCCGCCCGGAATGCCGCCACGAAGCCCGGCGCGCCCCTTGCGCTCCCCGAGGTTTGATTCGCTCGGGGAGCGGGGCGCAGGCCGGGGCCTACGGCTGCTTCACTTCGGCGTGACCTTGAGCACCTTGCCGTTGGTGGCGTCGGTGAGCAGGTAGAGGGCGCCGTCGGGGCCCTGCACCACCTCGCGGATGCGCGCGTTCAGGTTCTTGAGGAGGTGCTCCTCGCCCACCACGCGGTCGTTGCGCACCATGAGCCGCACCAGCGCCTTCGCGGCCAGGCCGCCGATGAAGATGTTGTCGCGCCACTCGGGGAACAGGGTCCCGGAGTAGATGGTCATCCCCGAGGGGGCAATCACCGGGTCCCAGTAGTACACGGGCTGCTCCATGCCCGGCGCCTGGGTGCTCTGGTGGATGGGCAAGCCGGAGTACTCCTCGCCGTACCCGATGGTGGGCCAGCCGTAGTCCTTGCCTGCCTCGGGGCGGTTCAACTCGTCACCGCCCTGCGGTCCCATCTCCACCGTCCACAGCCGGTTCTGGCTGTCGAGCGCCGCGGACTGGACGTTGCGGTGACCGATGGACCAGAGCTCCGGCTTCGCCTCCGGGTTGTTCCGGTAGGGATTGTCCTGGGGCACGGTGCCGTCCGGGTTGATGCGGACCACCTTGCCGAGGTGGCTCTTCACGTCCTGGGCCTGCGCGCGGCCCGCGGTGATGGAGCGCTCCCCGAGCGTCACGAACAGCTTGCCGTCCGGGGTGAACACCATCCGTCCCCCGAAGTGCAGCGTCGACTCGAGCGTGGGCATCATGCGGAAGATGACCTGGACGCCCTCCACGGCAGGCTGCGCTCCATCCACCAGCCGCCCGCGCGCCACCGCCAGCCCGTTGCCGCCCTGACGGGGCTCGGAGTAGGTCCAGTAGATGAGCCCGCTCTGGGCGTAGTCCGGGCCCACCTCCACGTCGAGCAGGCCGCCCTGCTCACGTCCGTCCACGGCGGGCAGGCCTTTGACGGCGGAGGACTTCGCGCCCTGCTGCGTGACGATGTAGAGCGAGCCGGTGGGCTTCTCCGTCACCAGCATGCGCTGGTCCGGCAGGAAGGCGATGGCCCAGGGGTTCCTGAAGCCCGAGGCAAGCTCCGTGACCTGGAGGGCCGTCTTCGTCTGGATGGCGGGGACGCGCGTCTGCCCCGGGAAGGCCGGCTGGAACTCGGGCACGTTGGGCGGGCCCTGCGGAACCGGGGGACCGCTGGGGAGCGGATCCTCCGGGATGCCCGCGTCGGTCTCCGGGACACCCGCGTCGTTCTCCGGGACGCCTGAGTCCTGCTGCTGCGAGACGCCCGAGTCCTGCTGCTGCGAGACGCCCGAGTCCGGGGGCGTGGGTTCTGGATCGTCCTGGCAACCGACGAGGAGGGTGGCGACGAGGAGGGGGACTGACAGGCTGCGCATGCGACTCACTCCAGGGGGGGAAGGGGGGAGGCAACATCACGTTCTTTGAAGCACCTGGGAAGGATGCGCCAGGGCAATTCTCCCGAATTCCGGCTCCCAGGCAGTCCCCTTGACAGGAGCGTCTCGGTCGTTATTTTGAAGTTTATAAAAATATCGAAAGGTCGTGATGCGGACGCAGGAGGTCTTCAAGGCCATTTCAGACCCCACCCGGCGCAAGGTGCTCAAGCTCCTGCAGGGCGGCTCGAAGTCAGCGGGAGAGCTCGCCGAGGCCTTCGACATCACGAAGGGGTCGCTGTCGCATCACTTCAACATCCTCAAGGCCGCGGACCTGGTGCGCTGCGAGCGCCGCGGACAGCAGATCGTCTACTCGCTCAATACGACCGTGTTCGAGGACGTCGCGGCAGTCCTTCTCGATCTCTTCAAGGTCGACAAGAGGAATGGAGGGCAGTCATGAGCATCCGCCGAGCCCATGCAGTGAGTCTGGGATGGGTCGTCGCGTCGTTCGCGATGGCCTTCATGCTCTACGGCCAGTTGCCGGAGTCGATCCCCACGCATTGGAATGCCGAGGGCGTGGTGGATGGGTACACGCCCAAGCCCTGGGGACCCTTCGTCCTGCCGCTGGTGACGGCTGCCGTGTACCTGGTCCTGGTGGCCGTGCCGCGCATCTCGCCCAGGGGCTACGGCGTGGCGAGGTTCCAGGGCATCTTCGAGGGCATCCAGGCGGTGCTGGTCGCGTTCCTGTTCCTGATCAACGCCCTGGTCCTGCTCGCGGGCATCGGCGTTGCCGTGCCGATGGAGCGTGTGGTTCCCGTGGCCACGGGCCTGCTCCTCGTGGTGCTGGGCAACTACATGGGGAAATTCACCAAGAACTTCTTCTGCGGAATCCGGACGCCCTGGACGCTCGCGAGTGACGAGGTCTGGCTGCGCACGCATCGCCTGGGAGGAAGGCTCTTCGTCCTCGCGGGAGTCATCGTCCTCGTGTCGGGGCTGCTCGGTGGAGGGCCGGTCCCCGTGATCGCGGCGGTCGCCGTCGCGGCGGCGGCTCCGGTGCTCTATTCGTACTTCCTCTACCGCCGCATCCATGGGGACACGCACGGCCCGACGGACGACGCGGGCTCACATGGCCCCGTGTGAAGCAGCGCTCCCAGCCTCAATGCGCGGCACGGGGCAGGTGCCGGAGCCGGTACGCGCGAGGCGATGCACCGAAGGCTTGTGTGAAGCGCGTCGTGAAGTGGGACAGGTCCCCGAAGCCGGCATCGAGTGAGACCTGGGTGACGGGCAGGCGGGTCGTCCGAAGCGTGGTGGCGGCGACCCGCAGCCGGGTGGCGATGACGTACTGGCGGGGTGTCTGGCCGGTCTGTTTCTGGAAGATGCGCAGGAAGTGGAAGCGGCTCAGCCCCGCGAGCGCGGCCAGCGCATCGAGCGAGCAATCCCCCGCGCTGTGGGCTTCGATGTAGCGGAGCATCCGGGCGACCTGCCGGACCTGCGTCGCGGAGGGCTCCGCCACGCAATGCCTTCCTCCGTTCTGCTCGGACAGGACGACCTCCGCGCCGAGCAGGGCCGCCTCACGCAACGCCTCGCGTCCACCGTCCCAAAGGGCCTCGTGCGCGAGCGCCACGGCCCGCACCGACCCGGGTGCGGCAGGCACCGCGACCCGACCAAAGGACCTCGCACCGCGGACGTGAACGCCGAGCGAGCGGCCCACTTCTTCCAGCTGCGCCTCCGAATAATCAAAGACGAGCGAGCGGTCCCCGCCGTCATCGACATGGCGGTACTCGTATTCCGCCGCCGCGTTCCCGAGCAGGAACGCCCCCGGTCCCACCAGCATCTCGCCCTGGCTCGACCGCGCCTGGAAGGTGCCGGAGAGGATGACCGCGATCCGTGCGCGAGGGTGGGCCCCCTGGGAGCGGCGAGCGCGGATGCCCAGCGCGCAGACGCAATCCCGGGCGCCCCATGCCTCGTCACGGATCAGTTCGTGGAAGCCGCACGGCCGGACCGGGAGCGGGACCGTCGCAACATTCCCCAAGTTTCGCGCCATGCACGGATGCTACTGCCACGACTCATCGAGCTGGAGTCGCTTGCGCTGGCCGCATCGCGGCATCCCCTGGAGCCACCGTCCCATGCACGAACCTTCTCGTTCCGCTTCGTCCCGGCAGTCCCCCGTGTGCACCCGTGCGTGGAGCCTCTCGCTGATGCTCTGCGTCGGACTGGCGGGCTGCCGGACCACCAATGCCGGGACCGGAGCCCCCGCCACGCACTGCGTCCCCGAGCTCTACGGCGCGGGCCTCTTCACCACGGGCGCGTGGGACTTCTTCCTCGCGTTCACGCCCGACCAGCGGCGCGTGGTCTTCGGCCGCGCGGATGACGGCTTCGAGCACTACACGCTCTACGAGACCCGGCTCGGCACGGACGGGAGCTGGTCCCCTCCCGTGAAGCCGCGCTTCGCTTCCGGATGGAGCGACGCGGATCCACACTTCACGCCCGACGGCCGCGCGGTCTTCTTCATCTCCAACCGTCCCAACCCGGGAGAGGAGGGGACCGCGGCCCGCGCGACGTTCGACGTCTGGACCGCCTCGCTCCAGGCGGACGGCGAATGGAGCGAGGCCCGCCGGGTCCCCGAGCCGGTGAGCGACGCGACCCGGGACGAGTGGTCCCCCTCGGTGGCCGCGAACGGAGACCTGTACTTCGGCGCGGACAGGCCAGGGGGCCACGGGGGGAGCGACCTCTGGGTGTCCCGCCTCGTGGGGGGCGTCCACCAGCCTCCCGAGAATCTTGGGGACGCCATCAACACGAAAGGCCCAGAGGTCGAGCCCTGGATTGCCCCCGACGGGCGCTTCCTCCTCTTCAGCGCCCTGAATCGCGCGGACAGCCGCGGCAGCTACGACCTGTACGTCAGCCGCAGGGGGCCCGGGGGCTGGGAGCCGGCCCAGCACCTCTGCGAGGGCATCAACTCCCCGGCGCGAGACTTCAACCAGAGCGTCTCGCCGGACGGCCAGTGGCTCTACTTCAGCAGCAACCGGCCCTTCACGGGCCCCGTGGGCACGCGCTTCGACACTCCCAGGAATGACGCGTCACTCGAAGGAATCGGCCGGGGAACAGGCGACATCTACCGGCTCCCCATGTCCGTGCTGGGGTTGTGAGCGCCAGCGCGCCACGAAGCGCAAGGGCTGAAGGGCTACTGCACCTTCACACCGATGGCGAAGGCCCGGACGTAGCCGGAGGTATCCGTGACCGCATGCCACTTGGAGCCAACGGTCCAGCTATTGCTCACCAGCGGCCTGTTCATCCAGAGCAGATGGCCTGCTCCGGAGGAGGTGATGTCCGCGCCGCCGCCCGTCACCACGAAGCCGTCCGGCACCTTCGCGGTCGCCATGGGAGGATAGCTGGCTGTGGAAAGCGCGCTCTGGAGGGTGTTGATGATGTTGCCCACGCCAGGAATGGTGGTGCGGATGCCAATGGTGGACACGAACATCATCGACACATCGAAAATCTGGTGGTCCTTGCCTGATGCGTAGCAACTGCTCGAGTTCGAGGGATAAGCGTCCACGGCCATGTTTCCCGCGCTGCTGTACTGAATCTGGAAGGCGCATCCCAGCAGTGTGTAGCCGCTGTCGACGTAGGCCGTGGCGCTCGGAGTGCCGGAGTAGGCGCTTGCCACCGAGTTCAGCTTCACGTGCTCCAGGAGTTGCTGGCGCGATAGACCACTCACCCTCATCCCAATGGCATACCCGCGAATGACAGCCGGGTTCGAGTAGATGTGGTCCTTCGCCCGTACCGTCCATGAAGAGAAATACGGGTCGGGGTAGGATGCGGTCAGCAGGCTCCCGTAACCATTGTATCCCAGCCAGTCGGTGAACCCACCGCCGCCAATGACCACCCAATCCCCGCCTACGGGAATGGTGACAATGGGTTGGGCGGCCTGCTCCGAATCCTTGTGGAAGATGCCGATCTGGATTTTCCCAGACGCATCCGTGAGGACGGCCTGCTGCGCGGCGGCCGTGCTCGACACAAGGCCAAGGCACGACCCAACCAGGGCTACCAGAGAGCGAGTCCACTTCTTCATTGTTTCAAAACTCCCGAAGAAATTGGAGTCCAGGACTACCACGAATAGCGATTTTTTGCGAAGCCTCTGCCCTCGCTGAGGATGTGGTCCCTTTAAGGTGCTCCGGCGTCCCCCTTCCTCGAAGCGCCGAGGCCCGCGAGATAGAGATTGATGCCTCATCTCCGCAGGGGGCGGGGATTCAGGGCAGGAGCGCCTTCATGAACCCTCGTGGCGCTGAGAAGGAATACCTCCAAGCTGGCCTGCGCAGCGGCCTCAAGCTCGACGCGCGCTTCGACGCCCTGACGCCCCACCTCCACGTGGCGTGGATCTCCTGGGACAGCGGCTTCCGCGGTTCGGGACTGCGCGTGGGCGACCGGGTCATCGCTGTCGACGGGCAGCCTGTCGGAGACCTGGATGTCATGGCTCGAGAAGCGCGTCTTCGACTGGGAGCGCCTGCTCGACAGCACCTTCGGCGCCTGGCGCACCTCGCGAGGGACGCGCGCGGAGCTCGCGAATCACCTCGGACACAAGGCCCGCGTCGACTTCCTCGTCGAGCATCATCCCGGCCCCTTCGCGACGGCGATGCGCGAGGACTGGGAGACGGTGCGTGCCTGTCTCGATGGAGACCTCGTCACGCTCCCGGCGGATGCCCTCGAGTTCCGCACCCGGGGCGAGGAGCAGGTGAAGGCCATCGGCCTCCAGGCCGCGGCGGCGTGGAAGGTGCTGCTGGAGGCGCGTGCAGGGGAGACACTCGGCGCCTTCCCCGTCATCGACCCCTTCCGGGGTGACCGCTCGGCGGTGACTGGCAAGCTGGTCTCACTGCCGACGCTGACGCAGCGCGAGTGGCTGGTCGACATGGGCAAGAACTACCTGGCCTGGAACCAGTCCGGCGCCTGGGTCTTCTGCCCCGCCAGCACCCCGGCCATGAACAAGGTCTTCTCCGCCATGCAGCGCTACCAGAAGCGCGTGGCCCCGTCGGTGAGGCTCGACATCGCCGTGCTCGGCCGCATCCTTCCGGACCCCCGCCTGCTCGCGGGCTCGGGCCGCACCGCCGCCGGCCTGGAGGTGGAGCCCGTCGCCGCCCTGGTCGGCGGCGTGGTCTGCGTCGACGTCAGCGACCCGAGCGAGGGCGGACCGCGCTTCGCTGGAGAGGAGACGCTCCGCCAGGAGCGCTTCGGCGCTCCGGCCGACGACGCGAGCCCGCGCGAGGTCCTCACCGCGATGATTTCGGCCGTGAAGCGCGGTGACCAGGAGACCTGGAACGGCCTCTTCGCGGACTGGCGCGCCGTGCCAGACGCCGACCGGCCCATCTACTACCCGGTCTGGACCTGGAACGGCCGCGACAGCGAGTGGGTGCGCTCGCGGCAACTCCTGCTCAACAAGGTGCTCGACGCGCGGGTGCGCTGGATGGGCGATGTACGGGTCGTCATCCGGGGCGACGAGGCTCCGGGCCTGCCGCGCGTCGAGGAGGTCGAGTTGGAGCTGGACCACGTCGGCCTCTTCGAGGGCCAGACCCGCACTTTCAAGTCAGTCGACGTGCGTCGGCGCTGGACGGTGCAACGCCGCAACGGTGGCCCCTGGCGCATCACCAGCGAGCAGCGCCTGTAAGGAGCACTCCATGGGCTGGTATTCGAGCCGCGTCTCTGAACTCAACGAGCAGTTGAACCGCGCCTCCGAGGGCGCCCCCGACACGGTGAAGCGCGCTTTGAGCGACGCCATCGTGAAGGTTGGAAACGCGGCCGATCAAGCCCTGTCGGCCATGCTCGACGCCAGCGAGCGCACCAGCGCCGGCAATCTGGGGACGCCGCGCAAGTGGCAGGAGCGCTGCGCCACGGCCACGGCCGACATCAGCCGCGCCTTTGGTGATGCCGCCAAGGACCACATGCTCTCGCCCGCCCTCCAGCTCTTCTGGTACCAGGCGCTGGAGCACGAGATGGCCTTCTTCGACTCCCTGGCCAAGGTGCAGACGCCCCAGCTCCACGACGACCTGCTCGTCGGCATCTTCGTCCAGTCCCTGGGGAGCGAGACCCTCGAGCAGCTCGCGGAGTCCTACCTCTTCTGTCAGCACCTCGAGGAAATCACTCGCAAGGACGCCGCCGGCAAGCTCAAGGCGCTGCCGGGCAACCTCCAGAGCGAGGCCGACAGCGCGCTCGAGCGGGGCCTGCGCCCCCTGGACGACCTGGTCAACCGCGTCCCGGAAGAGGTGCGCGAGCTGGCCCGCGTGAAGAACCAGCGGTTCAAGGAGCACGTGCGCGCCAGGCTCAAGGACCGCATCCAGGCACTGCTGCCGGCCATCGTCGAGCTGGCCGACCTCTGGGACCCGAACAACCTCTCCAGGGACTTCAGCCGCGAGGAGCTGGAGAAGGCCCTCCGCTGAGCTTGGAGCCTGTTTCGGTAGGAGCGTGGAGACACTACACTCTCCATCTCATGTCGACTCCCGGAGCAATCGCTGTGTACACGTCGGGCTCGGGCATCCCCGAGCACGTCTCAGAGCGGCCCTGGCGTGGGGTCTATCACCACTGGGATGGCTACCCCACCGGCCTCGGGCAACACCTTCTGTACCGCGCGCAGCGCGCGCAGGGGGACCTGGGGGCCGTGGTGCGCCAGCTCATCGATGAGGCCCCCTGGGGCTGGTCGCTCTGCATGCCGGGCCCCGAGAAGCCGGAGGGCCAACGCTTCTCGGAGCAGGAGCCGGGACTGCGCGTCGCACCGGAGGAGACCGGTGCCGTGGCCTATGTCTATGTCTTCGATGTGGAGGCACGTCGGCTCGACGTGTTCACCACCCACGTCGGAGGTGAAGGCAGACGGCTCAGCTCGGTGAACTTCTCATCCACGGGCTCGCCCGACCTGCCGGCGCTCGATCTCCATCCCGAGGAGACCGTCACGGAGCCGTTCCTTCCTGGAGAGGCGCTCTCGGCCCGGGCGCTGAAGGACTGTCTCGAGGGCCTGCCGCCGCTCGAGGCGGTGCGCGAGACCGACTCCACGCGCCTCCAATGGGTGGACACCCAGCAGGGGCCCGACGAGTCGCTCTCCATCCTCTTCATGGTGGTCACCTTCGAGGACGGAGTCATCTCCAACGTGGTGGAGCAGGAATGGAATCTCGTGCCGCCCTCCGCGAGACGGGAGCCGGAGCGTGTCCGGCACTTCCTCGAGGCGCTCGCGGAGGTGCTGCTCGAGGACCCGAAGCGGTTCAACGCGTTCTGGATCTCCTCGCAAGATTCGCTGCGTCGTTCCGGCGCGAGGCAGCGTGAGAGCTTCGCGCGAATCCTGAGGGCACACTGGGCCCGCGACTTCGGCTCGGAGGACGCGTCGTCGTAGTGACCGGGATTCCGTTGAGCCCCTTGCCAGTTGCCTACGGCGAGCCTCATTTGCGAGCGACCGCGACTTCGCGGGCCAGTGCGACGAACGCCGTGTGAGCGGCCGAGGCATTGCGCCGGCCAGGGTAGTAGAGGCAGAGCCGAGCGAGCTCGGGTGTCCAGTCCTCGAGCACGCGAACGAGGCGTCCCGCTTCGATGTCGCCTCGCACGTCCGGCTCCATGAAGAAGCCGAGTCCGATGCCCTCCAGGACTGCGATCCGCGAGAGGCTGGCCTCGTCCAGCGTGAGGGGCCCCGTCACATCGATCAGGGCCGTCTGCCCCCGCTTACGGAACTCCCACCGGAAGAGGCTGCCGTTCGGCAAGCGCACCCGGATACACCGGTGACGGAAGAGGTCCGAGGGGACGCGCGGCCGACCGTGCTTCTTCAGGTACGCCGGCGAAGCGACGATGGCATGGCGTTGGGGCGCTCCCAGCGGAATGGCAATCATGTCGGTGGGCACGAGGTTCGCCATCCGCACGCCGAAGTCGAACCCCTCGGCGACGACGTCGACCAGCCGGCCTTCGGTCACGACGTCGATATGCACGTCCGGATGGCGGCGGAGGTACTCCAGCACCAGTGGCGCGAGGATCTCGCGCGCCGCTGTCGCGAAGGTGTTGATGCGCAGCATGCCGGACGGCTTCGCCTGCTGGGAGCGAGCCGCGTCCATCGCGCCGCGGATGTCCTCGAGTCCCGGAGCCACCTGTTCGACGAACGCTCTGCCGGCGTCGGTCAGCGAGACGCTGCGCGTCGTGCGGTTGAAGAGGCGGACGCCCAGATGTGCTTCGAGCTTCGCGATCGCGCTGCTCATCGCCGTCGTCGACATCCCGAGATCGAGGGCAGCGCCGCGAAACGAGCTCCTGCGAGCGACGGCGAGGACGGCATCGAGATCATTCAGTCCGGGTTGATACATCGATAGTCCTCTAATTCGGGATGCCGCATCCTGGTTTGTCCCTGTTGAGCGCGCAATCGCGAGGGCTTACCTCTTGGGTCATGACAATGCACCCATCCATTCGAGCCTATTTCGACGCGGGCAGTGCCACGCCGCTCCACGCCTTCGCGCCCGATGCCGTTGTCGAGGATGAGGGACATCGGCATGTCGGGCATGCGGCCATCGACGCATGGTGGCGTGACTCCCAGGCGAAGTATCAGGCCGTCGCGCAGCCGATCGAAGTGAACGCGAAGGACGATGCCTGCGAGGTTCGCGCGAAGGTGACGGGCCGGTTTCCCGGCAGTCCCATCACGCTCACGTTCGCGTTCCGGATGAAGGGCGATCGGATCGCGGCCTTGAGCATCGGCGCGTGAGCCGCGGTGCCCATTTCAACCCTGCGGAAGGAGATGACGTGATGAGAGAGCTAGAGGGTAAGCGCGCGCTCGTGACGGGCGGGACGAAGGGCATCGGCAAGGCGGTGGTCACATGGCTGCGCGCGGCCGGCGCGACGGTACTGACGACCGCGCGGGAGGGAACGGGCGAGGGCTTCATCGCCGCCGATGTCGCCACGGCCGAGGGCTGCGCGCGCGTCGTCAAGGCCGCCGGAGCCGTGGACATCCTGGTGCACGTCGTGGGGGGAACGTCGGCGCCGGCGGGCGGCTTCTCCGTCCTCGACGACGACGCGTGGCAGAAGACGATCGACCTGAACCTGATGGCGGCGGTGCGTCTCGACCGGGCACTAGTCACTGGAATGCGCGAGCGCCGGACCGGCGCGGTCGTGCACGTGACGTCGATCCAGCGGCAGATGCCGCTTCATGAAGCGACGACCGCGTACGCCTCGGCCAAGGCCGCACTCTCGAACTACAGCAAGGCCCTCTCGAAGGAGGTCGCGCCGCAGGGCGTGCGCGTGAATCGCGTGTCGCCGGGCTGGGTCGAGACCGAGGCCTCCGTCGGATTCATGAGCGAGATCGCGGCGAAGAACGGCACCGACGAGGCGGGCGCGAAGGAACTCGTGATGCGCTCGCTCGGCGGAATTCCTCTCGGGCGCCCCGCGCGTCCGGCCGAGGTCGCCGAGCTGATCGGGTTTCTCGTCTCGGACCGGGCGAGCGCGATCACCGGGGCGGAGTACGTGATCGACGGCGGGACGGTGCCCGTGAGCTAGCAGGCCGCGGAAAAACTCCGGTGCGGGGACGACCTCCCGCACCGGAGCAGGAGCGGGCCCTCGTCATCCACGCCCGGCTGTCCCAGGTACACTGCCGCCAGGGGGACACACGATGTGGGACGCAGGACGGTGGGTCGGGGAAAGCGATGAGGCACTGTTCGCGACGGTTCGCTACGACCCCGCGCCCAACAGAAACATCCTTGATGTCGTTCATGCCACACCGGGACAGCTCCGCTTCGAGGGCGGCAAGGACGACTGGCAGGACATGGACGTGCGCGAGCAGCGAGTCATCGAGGTGCTTCGGCGCTTTCGCGACGCGAACGGGCCCCGTGCAGCTGAGCTCCGCATGCAGATCCGCGTCCGCTGGCTCACGGGCCTGACGACCGCAACAGCATCCGGGACCTCGACGGAATCTCGCGAAGTCGAAGCCTGGAGTCGCTCCAGCTCAGCTTTGGCCGCCTCGGCGACCTTCGCGCGCTGTCCGGGCTGAAGCCGCT
This sequence comes from Corallococcus macrosporus, assembly GCF_017302985.1. Taxonomy (NCBI): domain Bacteria; kingdom Pseudomonadati; phylum Myxococcota; class Myxococcia; order Myxococcales; family Myxococcaceae; genus Corallococcus; species Corallococcus macrosporus. Next base: position 72,064 of record NZ_JAFIMU010000007.1, on the reverse strand, counting down.
CCATCGTCTCCATCGCGGGGACTCGCTCGCAGCGGGCGCAGCTGCCCCGCAGGTTCGCAAGGAGTCTGACGCGTAGACCTCCGTGCCGCACGTCGCTTCCGGGGAGAGGCATCAGGCGGGACGCCGTGTGTACGACCGCGTGAACGGCGGCGCCTGGCGCGAGCTCCCAGCTCGGAACAGCAAGGCCGGCCATGGGGACGTGCCCCACGACCGGCCTTGCTGCTCGGCGTGTCGACGCGGTCCTACCGCAGGGGCACGCGCTTGAGCCTGAAGGGGGAGGGGCTCTCGCTCATCGTGAAGTAGCTCGCGCCGTTGGCCTCGTACTCGAGCGCCTCACCCTGGCCCTCGGAGGTGTCGGTCAGCGTGACGGGCGTCGCGAAGACGGCCGACTCGAAGCCAAGTCCCGGCGTCGCACGGAACTCGTAGACAGTGCGGTAGGTGCGAAGGAGGAAACGATCCGCGCATGGATGGATCGCCGCCGCGGTCGCGGCCGAGAAGTTGGCGTCTCCGTTCAGCGGCAGTTGGATCGTGTGGACGTGGATCAGCGTGGCCTGCACGCCCGGCGTCAGCGGCCGGGGGAACTTGTACACGCCGCTCTGCCCCGTGCCCCCGTTCTTGGTGACGACGTAGATGTCCCCGGTGGTGGGGTGCACCATCAGCGACTCCGCGTCCTTCGCGCCGTCCGGATAGACGAACGGGAAGGCCTCGGCGACGAGCCCCCCCGAGGTCTGGCCGTTGGCGAGATCCGGCTCGGGCACGCGGTAGATCGTGAATGACGTGGGGGTGCCACCCGGAGGGAAGTTGGCGCTCCACTTCCCGATGTCACCGATGAAGATGCACGAGCCGCTCGGGCAGGGCCCGGTCGCGAGGTCCTCCCAGTCGGCCGGCGTCACGTTGGTCACGTTGAACGTGCCGATCGTGCTCGCGTTGAGGGTGTTGATCGCGACGATCGCGGTGGTGTCCTCGTTGTGCACGTAGAGCGCGTTGCCGACCACGCGGCTCGCGGCCAGGCCCGAGGGCTCCACGATTTCCGGCGCGGTCACGGTGCCCTGGAGCGTGAAGGTGCTCGCGTACGTGTCGCCGACCATGCAACTGGGGGCGTTGGCGGCGCGCAGGACGATCACGTGCGCGGTGTTGGTCTGCACGAACGCGGAGCTGCCGGAGAGGCCCGTCTGGAGGCCCGGCGCGGTGAGCGACCGGTAGGCCGCATTGAAGAGCAGTCCGTTGGTGTGACCCAGGCACGCGTCGAAGGCCTCGGTGAAGCCGAGCGGCGGCTCGATGCCGGTGGCAGGGCAGGTGGCGTCCGGCCAGACCTGTGAGCCGTACCAGACGGCGAGGCCACCCGCGCTGCCGGTCACCACGTCGGGCACGGTGAACGACGCGGAGTCGCCGTTCTTCTGGCCTGCGTGCACGTCGATGGGCTGGACCGGATCGACGCCGCTGAAGGCCTCCACGCTCCCAGCCATGTGGGTGGTCGCGTCCAGTCCGAACGCGTAGCTCGCGGGCTCGGAGGCGCTCGCGACGCGGTAGAAGATCCAGGTGCGGATGGCCCAGGCGCTCTGCTCCGAGCGCAGGAACGTCCAGCCGGCGGGCGGCGTGACGGTCGCGGAGATGTTGTTGCGCACGGTCACCCGCGCGATGAGTGCGTCGTTGGCCGCGGTCCCCACCGGCTTGGGGATCGACAGCGAGGAGAGCGACAGGCCGCTGTGGCGCGAGCTCCCACGCAACGCGACCCCCGAGGACGGTGCGACCTCGGCGCGGCGAAGGGCGACGACCTGCGCGACGTTGGTCTCGGCGAACGTCGAGCTCCCGTTGAACGGTCCCTGGATGCCGGCACCGGCGAGGGGCATGAAGGCGGCGTTGAAGACGAGGCCCTGGGACGAGGACACCAGGCAGGTGTCGTAGGTCTCGGCGAAGCCCACGGGAGGCTCGATCGCCGGGGCCGGACACGCGGCGCCGGTCCACGCCTGCGCGCCGAACCAGACGGCAGCCCCGCCCGCGGTCGTGGTGCTCAGTTGCGGCGTCGTGAAGGCCGTCGAGCCGCTGTTGCTCTTGCCGGCGTGCGTGTCGATCGGGTTGGCCGGATTGACGCCGGCATACGCCACGAGGCTGCCGACGAGGTTGCTCGCGATGGAACCCTGGAACGTGTGGCTCGCGGGCTCGCTGGCGGTGGCGACGCGGACGAAGACCCAGCCGCGGATGCTCCAGGTGCTCATGTCGGTGCGCACCAGCGTCCAACCCGGAGGCGGGGTGAACTCGGCGCCAATCTGGTTCCGGTTCGCAAGGTGCGCCAGCAGCACGTTACCGGCGGCGACGCCCGGAGGGGTCGAGAGGGTCAGGCTGGTGACCGTCTTGCCGCTCGCGTGCGTGGTGCCGACGAGGGTGATCTCCCCGGTGGCCGGCGGCTGGCGGGGACGCAGCACCACCGCGTGCGTGATGTTGGTGTTGGGGAGCGTGGAGCTGCCGGTGAAGGCGGGCTGGGCACCCGCGGCCCCGAGCTCCGAGGTGGCGGCGCTGTGCAGCACGCCGAGCGACGACGAGACGAGGCAGGTGTCGAGCTGCTCGGTGAAGCCCGCCGGAGGAGTGTGGACCGCGGGGCACGCGGCGCCTCCCCAGACCTGGGCCGAGAACCACACTGCGAGGCCGTTCGCGGACGACGTGGTGGCGACGGGCAGCGCGAGGCTCGCGCTGTTGCCATTCTTCTGGCCCACGTGCACGTCGACCGGCTGGAGCGGATCCGCGCCCGACACAGCGACCAGGGTGGCCGCCATGGAGCTGGCGAGGTCGAGGGTGAAGGTGTGACTGCTCGGCTCGGCCGCGCTGGCCACGCGGAGGAAGAGCCAGGACTTGATGGCCGAGGCGCTCTGCTCGGAGCGCAGCAGCGTCCAGCCAGCGGGTGGGGTGGCGACGGCGGTGACGGCCTCGCGATTGCTCAGCTGCATCACCAGCACATCTCCGGCGGCCGTACCGACGGGGGTGGGGATGGAGAGGGTGGTGGTGGCCAGGCCGCTCGCGCTGGTGGTTCCTCGCACGGAGAGCATGGAGAGGCCCTGGGCCGTCATCGCATCCTGTACGTCGTCGGGTTGCGCGAGTTCAGTCGTTCCACAGGCGGCCAGCAGTAGGGCGGCCGCGAGCCACAGACTTCGGAATCGGGTCATGGGGTTTCGATCGGGTGTCGACTCACCGGACTGGAGGTCCGGGAATCAGCCATGTGAAGAACGCCGAAGTGCGAAGCGCAATCCACTGTCATGGCACGGGAAAGCTGCCGTGAAATGGTTGGGATCGTCAGGTGTCATCGAAAGAAGGTGGCAGTCCTGTCCATGCGGTCACGCGGAGTCCTTGGAGAACGCCAGGCCCAAGGACTTCCGCGCAGGGTGCGAGGGCCGAAGGGCGGCCGGCACCCCGAGGGGTGCGCCTCCAGGCAAGCCTCGTGACCGTGGCTGTGACCGGCTCGTGACGTCGGGGCGCGAGCTTCACCGTGCCGCCATGAAGTCGCTCCATCGTCTACGAACCGAAGTAGGTTCTCCCTCCCTGTTCGGTGGAGTTCCGTCGATGCCACAAGCCACACCGCGCTCGTCACTTCTGGACGCGCGTCCCAGCGTCTTCCTGCTCGCCGGAGCGTTCGTCACCGGCATGTTCCTCTTCGCCCAGGGCGGCTGCGGAGGTGACGAGTGCCAGGACGCCGCCGACTGCCGTGAAGACAAGGGACCGCCGGCTTCGAACACGGAGTGGGTCTGCGAGGACAAGCGCTGTGATCAGCATTCCGTCCAGGTGCCGCCCCCGGATTCCGGCACGGACGCGGGGACGCCCGACTCAGGGACGCCCGACTCAGGGACGCCCGACTCGGGTCCCTCCACGGTGAGCGTGCAGGTGCTCGCGTTCAATGACTTCCACGGGCAACTCGAGGAGCCCGCGGGCCAGATTCTGGCGGGCGTGGCCGCCGACGGTGGACCGGTGCGGGTGAACGCGGGCGGCGTGACGTACTTCGCCCGGCACATCGCGGCCCTGCGGGCCGCCAATCCGAACACGGTGGTGGTAGCGGCGGGAGACCTCATTGGCGCCTCCCCGCTGCTGTCGGGGCTCTTTCACGACGAGCCCACCGTCGAGGCGATGAACCTGATTGGCCTGGACCTGGTCGCGGTGGGCAACCACGAGTTCGACGAGGGCAGCACGGAGCTGTTGCGCATGCAGTCGGGCGGCTGCCACCCGGTGGATGGCTGCCTGGACGGGGATGGCTTCCGGGGTGCGAAGTTCAAGTTCCTGGCGGCCAACGTGGCCACGGGCGTGGACAGCACACTGTTCCCCCGCTACGACGTGCGCGAGTTCGAGGGCGTGAAGGTGGCCTTCATCGGCATGACGTTGGAGGACACGCCGGAAAGCGTCATCCCCACGGGCGTAGCGGGGCTCACCTTCAAGGACGAAGTGCAGACGGTGAACGCGCTGGTGCCGGAGCTGCGGCGGCAGGGCATCGAAGCCATCATCGTGGTGGTGCACCAGGGCGGAATTCCGACCTCGGGCTCGCTGGTGAACGATTGCAAGGGCGCGGGTGCGGACGGCCTCATCTCAGGTGCCATCGTGGGCGTGGCCAAGGGCCTCAACGCCGCGGTGGATGTCATCGTCAGCGGCCACACGCATCAGGCCTACAACTGCGTCATCGATGGCAAGGTCGTCACGAGCGCCTCGTCGATGGGGCAGCTCGTCACGGACATCGACCTGACGTTGAGCAAGGCGACGGGCGACGTCGTGGAGGCGCGAGCAAACAACATCATCGTCACTCGCGACGTGCAGGAGGTCGGCGCGGTGAAGGAGTTGGTGACGAAGTACCAGGAACTCGTCACGCCGAGGGCCAACCGGGTCATCGGCTGGGTGTCGCAAACGCTCAGGACACAGTCGGACTCCGTAGGCCAGTCCAGCCTGGGCTTCGTCATCGCGGACTCGCATCTGGAGGCGACGAAGCCCGCGAACCTGGGTGGGGCGCAGGTGGCCTTCATGAACCCGGGCGGCGTGCGCGCGGACATCGCCCAGGGCGAGGTCACCTACGGCGAGGCCTTCACGACGCAGCCGTTCGGCAACGGCCTGGTCACCCTGACGCTGACGGGCGCGCAAATCGAGCAACTGCTGGAGCGGCAGTGGCGGCCGTCGGGAGCCACCCTCATGCTGCTTCCGTCGGCGGGCTTCACCTATGCGTTCAGCGCGTCGGCGCCCGTCGGAAGCCGCGTAGACCCTGCGTCCATCCGGATCAACGGCGTGACGGTGGACCCGGCGGCGAACTACCGCGTCACCGCGAACAACTACCTCGCGAGTGGGGGTGATGGCTTCCAGGTGTTCGCCGAGGGGACGAACCGGCTGGGTGGCGCCGTGGACAGCGACGCGCTGGAGGCATACCTGAAGGCACACAGCAGTCAGGCGAGCCCCTTGCCCGCCCCCGCGCTCAATCGCATCACCAGGCTGCCCTAGCAGGGCGTTGAGAACCCCCTCCGACGCTCTTCAGCTCGTGTGCTGTCAGCCCCAGCTCGGCTGGGCTACTTGCCGGTCGCTTGCCCCAGGAATTGGGCATGCGACCCGAATTTGTCTCGGAACTTCTGGCGGCCTGCTTGGGAGGACTCGATTCGCCGAGCCATGCTCTTTGGGGAGCGCTGCACGCACATTCTCGGCGGGCCGAGAAAAGCAAAAAGGCCCTGCCGGATTAGGGCAGGGCCTTCTTTTTTGCTCCCCGACGTGGACTCGAACCACGGACATGGTGATTAACAGTCACCCGCTCTACCAGCTGAGCTATCGGGGAATATGTCCCGTCGCGGCGGTGCGTTGCCGAGACGGATGCGACTTCTAGAGAACCGAGCCTGCCCTGTCAACTGTCCTGTTCGATCCGATCTCCCGGCTTACTTCGCAGCCCTGGTCCGCTCTGGAGGGACTGGGCCCCGTCGTGTCTGACGCGCTTGCCCGCGTCCTCTCGGGGGACCCCGCCGAGCGCGTCCTCGACCGGACCCTGCGGGCCCACCGCGACCTGTCCCGCGACGGGCGTCAGGCCCTGAAGGAAGCCGTCTTCAACGTGGGCCTCTGGCGCCGCCGCCTGGGGTTCCTGCTGGGCTCTCCGGACGCTCTGCCGTCCCAGCTCCTCTTCGCGCTCCTGCATGGCCTCGTCGGCGTTCCTGCTCCGGAGGCCGCGTCGTGGGCGGGGCTTCCGGCCCCGGTGCCGCTGCGCATGGAGCCGCCTCCGTCGCTGGCGCTCCGGGCCTCGCTGCCGGACTGGCTCGCGGACCACTTCGCCCGGGAGCTGGGGCCGGAGGCGGAGGACTTCTGCGCCCACCTCAACGTGCCGGGCCCCATCACGCTCCGGGTGAATCCTGCCCGCATCTCCCGTGAGGCCCTGGCCTCGCGCCTGGCTGCCGAGGGCGTCGCGACCCGCCCTGGTTCCTGGAGCCCGCTGTCCCTCCATGTCGACGGGCCCCGGCCCAACCTTTATGGGCTGGCCTCTCTTCGTGAGGGCCTGTTCGAGGTCCAGGACGAGGGAAGCCAGCTCCTGGGGCTCCTCGTGGAGGCCCGGCCCGGGGAGACCGTGCTGGACCTCTGCGCCGGGGCAGGGGGGAAGACGCTCCAGTTGGGGGCGGCCATGAACGACTCGGGCAAGCTGCTCGCCTATGACCCGGATGCGGAGCGGCTGGACCGGCTCCAGCAACGGGCCTCCCGTGCCGGGCTCACCCGCGTCCAGGTGCTGCGGACGCCTCCGTCGGCGGGGCTCAACGTCGACCGCGTCCTCGCGGACGTACCCTGTTCCGAGCTGGGCTCCCTGCGCCGGGGCCCGGACCTCCGCTTCCGGCTCAGCCCGGACGTCCTCTCCCGGGATACCGTCGTCCAGCGGGACATCCTGGCCCGGGCCGGGGACGTGGTGCGCCCCGGCGGCCGGGTCGTCTACGCGACCTGCACCGTCAACCGCGCGGAGAACCAGGACGTGGTCGCGGACTTCCTCCGCTCCCGCCCGGACTTCCGTGCCGTCACCCCGGGCGCCGGTTGGCTTCCGGACGCGTGTGTCCAGGACGGGTTCCTCTTCGTCACCCCGCACCGGCACGGGACGGACGGGTTCTTCGCGGCGGTGCTTGAACACAGCTCAGAGGGGTAGGGCGGTCCGGTTCCAAACCTGTCCGACTGTCGGACAGGTTTCCGGCGACGCGGCGGTGCTCGAACGCAGCTCGGCGGGGTTGGGCGGGCTGGTTCCGAACTGGTCCGACAGTCGGACCAGTTGGGCGGCTCCGCTCCGGCGGCGGGCGGGCGGACGAGCGCTCCACGGGGCCTCGTTCCTCCGGCCTGCGGTACTCAACGCTTGGGGCCATCAGCTCCCTGAAACACCGTGGCGCCCCGGCACCGGGTGCTATGAAGCGCTGCGTGCGTTGGCTCAAGCCCCTTCCGCTTCGCCCCCGGGACACGGTGCAGGTCGTCGCCCCCGCGGGCCCCTTCGAACAGGCCCCCTTCGAGGCCGGCCTGCGCATCCTCTCCGAGCGCTACAGCCCGGTGGTCCGCCCCGACATCGGCGCGTCCCACCGCTACCTCGCGGGGGATGACGCCCGCCGCCAGGAGGAGCTGTCCCACGCGTTCCTCGACCGGGCCTCGCGCGCCATCTTCTGCGCCCGGGGGGGCTATGGCAGTGCGCGCCTGCTGCCGGAGCTGCCGCTCGACAAGGCCGGCCCCGTCGCCTTCACCGGCTTCTCCGACCTGACGTCCGTCCACTGCGCGCTCCAGGCACTGCGCCGCGTCTCCATCCACGCGCCCGTCCTCACGCAGCTGGGCCGCCAGTCCACCCAGGTCCACGACTACCTCTTCCGCCTCCTTGAATCCTCGGAGGCCCCGCCGCCCCTCACGGGCAACGCCACCTACGTCCCCGGCACCGCCGAGGGCGTCCTCGTGGGCGGCAACCTGTCTGTCTTCTCCCGGCTCCTGGGCACGCCGTACATGCCGCCGCTCGACGGCGCAGTGCTCCTGCTGGAGGACGTCACCGAGCGCCCCTACCGCATCGACCGCATGTGGACCCACCTGCGGCTCGCCGGCGTCTTCGCCCGCGTGCGCGGCATCGTCCTGGGCGACTTCACCGCCTGCGAGGAGAAGGACGCGAACTACTCCAGCGCGGACGTGCTCCGCGAGCTGGCCCGGGACGCGAAGCTTCCCTGCGCTGCGGGCTTCCCCATTGGCCATGGCGCCATCAACTACCCCGTGGCCCTGGGCACCCAGGTGCGCCTGGACGCGGACGCCGCGCGCCTCACGTTCCTCGAAGGCGCGGTGAGCCCCGGATGAACCAGCACCCCATCGCCAACCTCCAGGCCGTGCTGGATGACGGCGTGGAGCTGGGCATCTTCCCCGCCGCACAGGCCGTGGTGCTCCACAAGGGCGTGCAGGTCTTCGGCGGCGTCGCCGGCAACGTGAAGGGCGACACGCGCTTCGACCTCGCGTCCCTCACCAAGGTCCTCTCCACCACCGCGCTCTTCCTGCGCCTGTGGACCGAGGGCAAGGTGGGCCCGGACACGCTCGTGTCCCGCTACTTCCCCGGCTCACCCGCGGGCGACGCGGGCGTCACCGTCGCGGACCTGCTCTACCACCGCTCCGGCCTGCCCCCCTTCGTCCCGTTCTTCGCGGACGCCCTCAAGGCCCATCCGGAGCTGCTCGACGCGGCGTGCCCCGCGAGCCTTCGCGCGCAGGTCCACGCGGAGGTGCTGCACGCCGCCGCCGCCACGCCGCTGGATGCGCCCGTGCGCACGAAGACCGCGTACAGCGACGTGGGCTTCATCCTCCTGGGGGACATCCTCGCCCGGGCTGGCGGCGCCCCGCTGGACGTGCTCTTCCACCGCCACATCGCGGAGCCGCTGGACCTGAAGGCCCGCTTCCACCGCCTCACCGACTTCCCCGCGGACGGCGCCACCGCGCCCACCGGCGCCATGCGCCCGCGCGAGCCCGCGCCCGGCCAGGAGTCGCTGTGGAAGGACGTGCCGTCGCAGCCGTCCCGGCCCGGTGAGGTGGACGACGACAACGCCTGGGTGCTGGACGGCGTCGCGGGACACGCGGGCCTCTTCGGCACCGCCGTGGACGTGGCCCGCTTCGGCCAGGCCGTGCTGGAAGGCGCCGCGGGCACGCATGCCGCGATTGCTCCGGGGCCCTTGTGGCACCGCGCGCTCGCCACGGATCCGCTGGTGGCGGGCAGCACGCGCTCCATGGGCTTCGACTCGCCGTCGAAGGGTCATTCCAGCGCGGGCCGCTTCATTGGCGACACGCCTCCGGGCGCGGTGGGCCACCTGGGCTTCACCGGCACCAGCCTCTGGGTGGACCTGAGGCGGTCGCTCGTCGTCGCGCTCATCACCAACCGCGTGGCCCAGGGCCGACAGGACCTGCGCATCCGCGACTTCCGCCCCGCCTTCCACGAGCTCGTCGTGGAGGCGCTCGACCTCCACGTCCTCCCCTGAGGAAACCGCAGCATGGCTGACGACAACGGCAACGTCCTCGACACCCTCGACCCGAAGTCCGTGCGCCGCATCCACCTGGTGGGCGTGGCTGGCACCGGCATGGGCTCCTTCGCCGGCATGCTCAAGGCCGCCGGCTACGACGTCACCGGCAGCGACGAGAACGTCTACCCGCCCATGAGCAACATGCTCCGGACGTGGGGCATCCCCGCCAGCAGCCCGTACTCGCCCGCAAACCTGGACGCGGCGAAGCCGGACCTGGTCATCATCGGCAACGTCATCCGCCGCGTGAACCCGGAGGCCACCGCCGTGCGCGAGCGGGGCCTCAAGCAGATGTCCTTCCCCGCCGCGCTGGGCTCGCTCTTCCTGGACCGCTCGCACTCCGTCGTCGTGGCCGGCACGCACGGCAAGACGACGACGTCCTCGCTCATGGCCCACGTGCTGGTGGCCGCGGGCAAGGACCCGAGCTTCCTCGTGGGCGGTGTCACCCAGAACTACGCGGGCAACTACCGCGTAGGGAAGGGCCCGCACTTCGTCGTCGAAGGCGACGAGTACGACACCGCGTACTGGGACAAGGGCTCCAAGTTCCTCCACTACCGCCCGCGCACCGCCATCGTCACCAGCGTGGAGTTCGACCACGCGGACATCTTCCGCGACCTGCCCCACTACGAGGCCACGTTCGAGAAGTTCGTGCGCCTGGTGCCCAGGGACGGCCAACTGGTCGTCTGCGCCGCGTACCCCAACGCCGTGCGCATCGCGCGGGGCGGCACCGCGCCCGTCGTCACCTACGTGGCCAAGGAGGGCGCGGACGCGGACTACACGCCGAAGAACCTCTCCTTCGGTCCGGAGGGCGCGCGCTTCAACGTCATGGAGAAGGGCCAGGACCTGGGCACCGTGACGCTGCCGATGTCCGGCGCGCACAACGTGGAGAACGCGCTCGCGGTCATCGCCGCCGCTCGCGGCCTGGGTCTCACCTTCGCTGAAATCCAGCAGGGCCTGTCCACCTTCCAGGGCGTGAAGCGCCGGCAGGAGGTGCGCGCGGAGATTGAAGGCGTGCTCGTGGTGGACGACTTCGCGCACCACCCCACGGCCGTGCGGGAGACGATCGCCGCCATCCGCCACCGCTACCCGGACCGGCGCCTGTGGGCCATCTTCGAGCCGCGCTCCAACACCAGCCGCCGCAACATCCACCAGGAGGACTACGCGCACGCCTTCCCCGGCGCCGCGCGCGCCAGCCTCAAGGTGCCCGAGCGCCACGACAAGGTGCCCGAGGGCGAGGAGCTCAACGTCCCCAAGCTCATCGAGGCGCTCAAGGGTCAGGGCATCGCCGCGGACGGCGCCACCGACGTGCAGACGCTGGTGGACCGCGTCTCCGCCGAGGCGAAGGCTGGCGACGTGCTGCTCGTCATGAGCAACGGCGCCTTCGGGGGCTTCATCGAAAAGCTGCTCAGCGCCCTGAAGGCCCGGGCGGGGAAGGGGACCTGAGCCATGCGCCGTCCGTTCCTGCTCTCGCTGGGCGCCCTGTCGCTGGCCCTGGGCTGTGCCTCGTCATCGCCCGCGCCACTGCCGCCGCTCACGGACCGCACCGGTGACAGTCCCCGCACCCGCGCCTCCGCGCTGGAGTCGTCAGGGCAGGCCAAGGGCCAGCCGCTGTCCTTCCAGGTGAAGCGCTACCCGGACAACACCCCGTACGACTTGAAGAGCGACCGGGGACAGGTGGTCCTCCTGGACGTCTGGGCCACGTGGTGCGAGCCCTGCAAGGACGCGCTGCCCATGTACGCGCAGCTGCAGAAGGAATACGGCACGCGCGGCTTCAAGGCCTACGCCCTCAACGTGGACGAGGACGTGCGCGCCATCCCGACCTTCCTGGAGGAGGCGAAGGTGGAGGTGCCCATCCTCCTGGACGCCAACGCGCTGGTGGCCGAGCGCCTGCTGAAGGTGCGGCTGATGCCCACCACCTTCCTGATTGACCGCAAGGGCGTCATCCGGCACGTGCACGAGGGCTTCGCCGAGGAGTTCCTCCAGCAGTTCCAGACGGAGATCGAGCAGCTGCTCGCCGAGCCCGCCTCCTGACCTCCCACGAGGAAACCGCATCCATGGCCCACGACCCGGAAACGCCCGCCGCGCTGCGCCGCACCGCGGAGGAGGGCGCGCGCATGGCCGGCCGCATCCTCCGTGAGCGCTTCCCCCAGCACCGCACCATCGAGTTCAAGGGCGGCATCGACCTGGTCACCGACGCGGACCGCGCTTCGGAGGCCGCCCTGCTGGACTTCCTGCGCGAGCGTCACCCGCACCACGCCATCCTCGCGGAGGAGAGCGGGGCCACTCAGGGCACCGACACGTTCCGGTGGATCGTGGATCCGCTGGACGGCACGACGAACTACTCGCACCAGGTGCCGCACTTCTGCGTCAGCGTGGCGGTGGAGGGGCCGGAGGGCACCGTGGCGGGCGCCGTCTACGACCCCATGCGCGACGAGCTCTTCTCCGCCGCGAAGGGACAGGGCGCCACGCTCAACGGCGTGCCCCTGAAGGCCAGCCCCACGGCCACGCTGGAGCGGGCGCTGTTGTGCACGGGCTTCCCCTACGACGTGCGCGAGCGCCCGGACCTGCCCGTGGGCCTCTTCTCGCAGCTCATCCTGCTGGCGCAGGGCATGCGCCGCACCGGCAGCGCCGCGCTGGACCTGGCGTACGTCGCGGCGGGCCGCTTCGACGGCTACTTCGAGTTCGGCCTCAAGCCCTGGGACATCGCCGCGGGCGGCCTGCTGGTGGCGGAGGCCGGCGGCGTCATCGTGCACATCGACGGGCGGCCCTTCGACGTGCTCAAGGGCGACGTGCTGGCGAGCGGCGCGAACCTGGCGCCCCAGCTCATGACCCAGGCGAAGCGCTTCCTGGACGAAATCGGCTGGACGCCGCGCGACTAGAAGAAGCTCTCCGGCACGAAGACGATGTCGCCGGCCTGGAGCAGGAAGTTGCGCTCCCGGCCCACGCCGATGTCCTCCACGGGCACGCGAATCTTGCGCTCCTGCCCGTCGATGACCCGCGTGACGAGCGTGTTGTTCTTCGCCGCCAGCTTGGTGAAGCCACCGGCCAGCGTGATGGCCTGGATGATGGACATCTCACCGGTGACGGGGAACGTGCCGGGCTTCTGCACCTCGCCGAAGACGAAGATCTTCTGCGAGTTGTACTCCCGCACCAGCACGGACACCTGGGGGTGTCTCAGGTAGCGCGCCAGGCAGTCGCGCAGCGTGTCCGCGGCGGCGCTGGCGGTGCGGCCGGACAGCTCCACCTTGCCGCACAGCGGATAGTCGATGGTGCCTTCCGGCGACACGCGCCAGGTGCCGGAGTGCTCGGGCTCCTGGAAGACGCGCACCTCCACCACGTCCCCCGGGCCCAGGTTGCCGCCGGACGTCGCCGCGGCCTCCGTGGTCGCGGCGGGCGTGGGCGGCGGCGGTAGCGGACGCGTGTCCGCGTGGCACGCGCACAGGAGCGCGAGGAGGGCCGGAAGCAGGAGGGTGAGCCGCGAGGAACGCATGGCCGCGAGCCTCAGTACGAGACGGACACCCGCGCGTAGCCTTCGTGGCGGGTGTAGTTGAGGCCGGCGGCGCCCAGCGACGAGGAGCGGGTGCCCAGCATGTAGCCCACCGCGCCCACGAGCCACGGGCGGATTTGATACTCCGGGCCCAGGTCCAGCGTCACCAGCGTGTCGCTCCGGCCGCCCGCGAAGGAGAGGAAGTCCAGCGCGCCCATCGCGTGCAGCGCGAGCCGGCTGCCCATCAGGGAGCGCGCCTCCGCGTAGACGCGGTTGTCGCTGAAGGTGCCGTAGGCGGCCACCGGTTCGAAGGCGCGCAGGTAGCCGCCCTTCAAGGTGAGCGAGGGGCCCCACAGGTACGTGCTCTCCGCCAGCGCCACCACCGTGCCGCCGCCGCTCGAGCCCAGGTTCTGGGCCCAGCCCGCCTTCGCCGTCAGCGTGATGCGCGGCGACACCAGGCCGGAGACGCCCGCCATGGCGTGCAGGATGGCCGCGCCGGGCGTGGTGGTGTCGTTGAAGTAGCCCCGGTACTCCAGGCCCGTGTCCACGACGACGGCCGTCTTGGGCAGGAAGCGCCAGCGGCCCTCCGCGCCCAGCCGCAGGTTGCCGTAGTTGAACTGGCTGGCGGCGAGCGGATCACACGCGGCGTCGGTGCAGCCCACGGGGGCCATGCCGCCCAGGGGCTCGAAGAACTCCATCGCGTACGCGACGGACGGCGTCACCTCCAGCGCGCCGCCACCGGGCTTCCACTGCGCCTTGACGCGCGCCTCGTTGAAGAGGCTGAGGATGCCCGCGCCCAGCGCCACCGTGCGGGTGCGGTCCGAGCGCGTCAGCTGGTCGCCGACCTCCACGGACAGCGTGCTCTCCTGGTTGAAGAGCAGCGCCAGGTCCGCCGCGCCCTCCAGGTGCGACGCCGCCCCGGAGCCCGCGGTGATGAGGCCCGTGTAGGCCACGTAGTCCAGGTTGGCGCGCAGCGCGATGGCCAGCTTCGGCGACGGCACGTCCAGCAGCAGCCCGGGGCGGATGTGCAGCGCCAGCTCTCCGGACAGGTCCGGCGACAGGGGGCCGGTGCCCTCGGCGCGGAAGTAGCCCACGCCGCTGTCCAGGCGCGTCTCCAAATCCAGCGTCGGGTGCAGCCGCCCGTTGCCCACCTTGAGGCCGTTGCCCCCCGGAGGCCGGCCCCCCGCGAACGCCTGCGCCGACGCCGTCAGCGGCAGGAGCGCCGCGAGCGCCAGGGCCCCAAGGGCCAGACGGAATGTCCCAGGCTGCTTCATGGTGTCAGAGGCGCTCCAGACGGTGGGACGGCGGGCATAGCACGCAGGTTCCCCCATCGGAACAAACGGTCCAGGGCCGGGACCGGGGAAGGTGGTGGGAGCAGGCACTCAGTCCACGGGGCTCGCGGGCGGCGGGCGCACGACGAGGTCCGGCGGCGGCGGGGGCCGCGTGGGGTCTCCGCCGGGCAGGTTGTCGGGCTCCTCCACCTCCACGAAGAGGTTCTCGTCGGTGCGGAAGGCGAGCTGGCCGATGCACTCCTCGGCCTCCGAGCGCAGCTGTCCCACCTTCTGCTGGGCGATCATCACCTTGGTGAACTCGTGCTCGCCGGGGGCCGCCTCGCTCTTGCTGACGGCCTCCTGGAGGGCCACGTCGGCCTGCTCGGAGATGCGCAGGAGGCCCTTGATCTGCGTCAGCTTCTCATTGGCGCAGTTGAGCTTCACGACGTCCTTGGTGCGCCGGGCCTCCTCCACCTTCTCCAGCACCTGGCGGAGCGCTTCGCGCATGCCGCCCAGGGCCTGCGTGCTGCGCTCCAGCTTCTGGCTGTCTGGCACGTCACCGGCCTTGTCCAGCGCGGGCGGGGTGGCGGGGCGCGGCAGCGGCGCGGGCGCCTGCGCGTGCGCCATCCCGGAGGTGACGAGTCCTCCGACCACGGCGAGCATTCCCAGGATGCGCATGTGCTTCACGAGTCCTTCCGGCCCCTCTTCCAGCGTCGTGAGTCGAGCGTAGGAGCGAGGGGGTGGGGTGTCAACGCAATGCCCCATCGACCGGGAGTCCGGTTTTCGGACGCGGGGTTTCAGTCCTGGGGGACCAGGCGGGCATTGGCCTCCCGCAGGCGGGCGGACAGGCTGCGCGCGATGTTCACGACGATGAAGGTGAAGCCGTCCGCGTGCGCCAGCCGGAAGGTCCGCAAGTCCTGCGCGGTGAGCTGGAGCAGCTCCACCTCGCCCAGGGCGCGGACGGTGGCGGAGCGGTGGTCCTTGTCGATGAGGCCCATCTCCCCGAAGAACTCCGGCGGGCCCAGGACGGTGAGGGGCTTCGCGCCGTGGTCCGTCCCCCGGCGCACGACCTCCACCTGGCCGCGCACGATGACGAAGAGGCTGTCGCCCAGGTCGCCCTCCTCGAACACCACCTCCCCGTGCGAGTACCGGTAGAGCCGTGCCAGCTCCGCCAGCCGCGCGAGCTCCGCGGGGGCCAGCATCTCGAAGAGGGGGGATGTGGCGATGACGGCCAGCTTCTCCATGTGCTCCCCGCAGGTCCGGCGCCTCCGGAAGGTCCGGACGGTCGAGCCTATTCCCCTGGCGAGAAGATGAACGGGTAGCTGACGGGGACGTCGTCACTCGGTTTGAAAGGGAACGTCCAGGCGCGCATGGTGGTCTTGATGCAGTTGATGACCTCGTCCGAGCGCAGGGTGGACTCCTCCACCTCCACGTTGCTGGCGCGGCCCTGCGGCGTGAGTTCGAAGCGGACCATCACCTTGCCCTTGAGGGAGGGGTCGCGCTTGAGGCCGTTCTCGTAGCAGCGCTGGATGGAGGCCTTGCGGCTCTGGATGAAGCGGGCCAGGTCCTTGGGCTTGACCTCGGAGCTGTCCACTTCCGGCGCCAAGTCCACGACCTGGGGCACCTTGACGACCTGCTTCTTGCCGGTGTCCACGGTGCCCGCGCCGGACGTCTGCGTCGTGCCGATGGCCGCCACCTTGCCGCCGGTGTCGCCCAGCGGGTTCGCGATGCCGTTGCCGCCGGAGCCCGCCGTGAGCGCGCCGCCCGTCGTCGCCCCCGCGAGCGCCTCCGCCACGTTGGCGCCGCTGCCGGTGCTGCCCAGCACGTCCGCGATGGCGCTGCCGCCGCCGGGGCCCTTTCCGCCCAGCAGCTTGAGGAGGCCGGTGCCCGCGACCCTCTCCTGGACCTGCTGCCGGCGCTCCTCGCTGTTGGCGGGAGCGGGCGTCGGGTCGGCGGAGGGCTTCTTCGAAGGGGTCTTCGGCTCGTCCGCCTTCTTCTCCTCGGTGGTGCCCTGCTCCCGCGGCGGCTCCTCCTTCTTCGGAGGCTGCTCCGGGATGATGGCGCGCACGAAGCGGTCTTCCAGCTGGTCCAGCTCCACCTCCCGCTCCACCGGCGCCGGCTGGGCGACGATGAGCGCGACGCTCAGCACGTAGAGCACCAGCATCGACAGGAGGATGCCGAAGAAGAGGCGGTCCACCGTGCGCCACGGGCTGGCCTTCAGCTCCGGAGGCAGCTCGGCCCTGGCGCCCTCCGCGGGCGCGGGGATGAAGTGGAAGAAGAGGGTGGCGTCCGGCAGCTCCACCTTGCCGCGCGCGCTCTCCTGCAGCGGCAGGTCGAACGTGTCGTCCGCGCGGCGCGTGGCCAGGCCCTGGGCGCGCAGCGCTTCGAAGTCCACGTCCGACGAGCCCAGGTTGACGCGGCCCTGCATCTGCTCGTCGATGATGAGGTGGAACTGCTGGCCGCGGTTCTCCAGCACCTTGAAGCGCGGCGGGCGCGCCTCGGACGGAGGCAGGACGATGGTGTTACGGGCGTCGTCACCAATGGTGACGGAGTCGTGGAGCAGGTGGTGCTCTTCGACGATGCGCCCGTCCTGGATGACGCCGACGCGCAGCAGCTTGGGGCGGGTTTGAAGGGCCATGGGACTAGAACGGGTCCTGCTGCACGCTCTGGACCACCTTGGGCACGAAGCTCTCCGTGCGGTTCAGGTCGTCGAAGCTCGGCTTGGAGCGGTCGAGGAAATAGAAGGCTTCCGGCTTCTGGATGCGCCCCTCGACCTGGATGGCCTCCAGGCGGATGGTCTTGACCGCCTTCTTCGCGGGCGGCGCGGCGTCCGCCGCCTTCTTCGTGGACGCGGGGTCCTCCGCCCAGGACGGACGGGCGACGGCAAGCAGCAGCAGGAAGAGGGCGGGGCGCATGGGCGGAAGGTCGTGGCTACCGGACGTCTTTGGACACCTTACCCGAGGCGCCCGGCCGCGTGGCAGGGGGCCCCGGGGGCGGGGCGGGGGTCGGAGCTGCCTCGGGGGCCTTCGCGGGAGCGGCGGCGGCCTCGGCGGCCTTCTTCAGGCCCTCCTTGCGCTCGCGCTCGCGGCGGCGGGTCTCCCGGTCGATGCCCTTCTGCGCGTCCTTGAGGTACTGCGCGGTGCGCTCGTCGGTGCCGCCCTTCGCCTTGTACTGGTCCAGGAAGGCCACGGCCTTCTGGAGCCGCTCCAGGGTGTCCATGCCGGCGGGCTCCAGGTCCAGGTGGAGCAGGCCCAGGTTGAAGAACGCGTCCTTCGTGTCGGGCTGGAGCTGGAGCACGCGCTCGTACTCCGCCAGGGCGCGGGGGAAGTCGCCCTCGCCCCGCCAGGCGTTGCCCAGGTTGAGGTGGGCGGCGGCGAAGTCCGGCGCGGCCTTCACCGCGGCCTCCAGCTCCACGCGGGCGCCGGCGTAGTCCTCGCCCTCGTTGAGCAGGGTGCCCAGGTTGTTGCGCGCCTCCGCGAAGTCCGGCCGCAGCGCGATGGCCTGGCGGAAGCGCTCCAGCGCCTGGGGACGCTCCTTCAAGCCCAGGTGCACCAGCCCCAGCGCGTTGAGGGTGGCCGCGTCCTCGGCGTCGATGGCGAGCGCGTTGCCCAGCACCATGGATGCCAGCTCGTACTTGCCCTCGCGGGCGTACACCTGCGCGAGCACCTGCATGGCGGGCACGTGCTGCTCGCTGACCTGGAGCGCGCGGCGGGCCTCCGCGACGGCGGCGGAGTGCTTCTTCTGCAAGAGGAGGTTCAGCGCCAGCGCCGTGCGCCGGGCCACCGAGTCCTGCTTCGTCAGCGCCTCGCGCAGCTCCGCCTCCAGCGACGCCGCGCGGCCCGTGCGCGCGGACAGGCGCACCAGGCAGTCCCACGCGGCCTCCTGGTCCGGCTCCAGCGACAGCGCCTGCCGGTAGGAGCGCTCCGCGTCCGGGAAGCGGCCCTGGCGCTCCTGCACGATGCCCAGGTTCGTCCACGCGGGGCCCAGCTTCGGGGACTTCTCCAGCAGGGCCTTGAGCGCGGTCTCCGCGATGGTCAGCTCGCCACGCCGGGCGACCTCCACCGCGCTGGTGAAGTCCCGCTCCTGCCCGGCAAGTGACTTCGCGACAGGCGCCGGTTCCTTCGCCTGCGGCTTCGCGTCGCCGGTCTTCGGAGACGTGCTCACGGCCGTGGCGGGCCCGGCCTCCGGGCCGGTGAGCTTCGAGTCCTTGCGCGTCTCCGGGCCGGAGGCGCAGGCGGACAGCCAGAGCACCAGTCCGGTGAGCGCGAACTTGCGGCCCGCGTTCATGGCGTGCCCCCTTCCGTCAGCCGGGTCGCCTTGTCGGGCTCCACGCGCGCGGGCGCGGCCGGCGCGGCGAGGCTGCCCAGCAGGCCGTCCGGGTACACGGTCTCCGACGCGAGCGCGCCCCGGGCCTCCTTGAGGACGGGGTACTCCTTGGGCCGGAACCGGTTGAGGGCCTCCAGCGTGCGGCGCGTCCACTCGTTGGAGACGCGGTAGTTGCGCGCCTCCTTGAGCGTGGCGGCGTAGCTCTCCACCGCGCTGTCCTCCAGGGCCACGGTGTTCTGCGTGAGCTGGTCCTGGTAGGCGAGCACCGCGTCGTCCCCCATGCGCTTCACCTCCGGAGGCACGGGCGCCTCCAGCAGCGTGGCGGCGAAGCGCTCCTTGGCGTAGCCACGCCGGTAGAACGACGCCAGCGACCACTCCAGCTGCTTGTACGGCAGCACCTTCGCGTAGACGGCGTCGATTGCCTTCACGGCCTCGGTCTTCTTCGTGAAGCTCTTCGCCAGCGCCTTGCCCACGCCGCTGACCTTCATCGCGTCGAAGCGCTGGAACTCCAGCTCGGCCAGCTGGAAGCGGCTGTAGGCGGCGGCTTCCGCGGCGCGCAGGTGCGTGTCCGGCTTCAGCTTGCGGCGGTCGAACTCATCCGCGGCGGCGGTGTACGCGCGCTGGGCCTCCTTCACGTTGCCGCGCTTCTTCCACGCGTCGCCCAGGCGGCGCTTCGCGTCCACCACCAGCTCCACCTGATCCGCCTTGCTCGCGAACTTGCGGACGAAGGCCTCCAGCGCCTGGACTTCGCCCTTCGTGTCGCCCGACTTCTCCAGGATGCGGGCCGCGCGGTACTGGTTCTCCGGCGCGTTCTTCCCGTGGGGATACAGCTCCACGCAGCGCTGGAAGGCAGCGGCGGCCTCCGCGTAGCGCTGCTGGCCTTCGAGCAGCGACGCCGCGTTGTAGAGCGCCGCCTCGCGCTCCTCCGCCTTCGGGTAGTCCTTCACCAGCCTCTGGTAGCTGGTGACGGCCTTGTCGAAGTCGTAGGACTTCTGCGCGTTGAGGGCCACGCGGAACAGCGCGGTGTGCGCCCACGGCGACTTCGGATAGTCGCGGTAGATGCGCTCGTAGAGCTTCATCGCGGAGTCGAACCGGCGCAGCTCCTCGTAGGCCACCGCCGCGTTGTTGAGCGCCTTGTCCGCGAACTCGTGGCGGGGGGCCTCCTCCACCAACTGGAGGTACTTCTTCGCCGCCTCGTCGTAGCGCTTCTGCGCCGCCAGTTGATCCGCCAGGTTGAAGCGGCCGGCGAGCTTGAACTTCATCAGCTCGCGGTACTGGTCGCTGTTGGGGTCCACCACCTGCGCGTTGCTGGCGAGCCGCGCGCTGACCTCCTCCACGCTCTTCCAGTCCTGGTCCACGAGGAAGGACTCGATGATGAGGTTGGTGGCGTAGCCGGCCACCGGGTCGCGCGGGTACGTCTTCACCACCTGCTCGAAGCGGGGGCGGGCCTGGGCGAAGTCGTCGTGCGTGTAGAACAGCTCCGCGGCCTGGTACGCGATGCCCGGCGCGGCCTCTTCCTTCGGCAGCAGTGTCACGTAGGCGTCGGACGCCTTCACGAGCGCGGCCTCCGTCGGGGCCAGGGCCACGGGCGTATGCGCGCTGTCCTTGGGGCGCTCGCTGGCGCGCAGCGGCTTGCGCTCCGGCACGCGGCCCGCCTTCACGTCCTCGTCCAGCTGCGCCTTCCAGGCGAGCACCGCGTTGTGCGCGGACACGTCGCGGTAGGTGTTGTCCTGGTTGGAGTCGCGGACGGCCTCGTACTCCTTCGCCGCCGGGCCGTACGCGTCCGAGTTGAAGAGCGACTCGGCGTGGAAGAAGCGCATCGCGTACGCGGTCTTGCTGCGTGGGAAGCGCTCCAGGTACGTGCCGTACGCGCGCGCCGCGGCGGCGTAGGTGGCCTTGGCCTCCGCGGCCTTGCCCTCCCTCTGGAAGGCCTGCGCCTGCTGGTGCTGATACGCGGCGGCCGAGTAGAGGCTCTGCTCGGCGAGCGTCTGCGCGTGCGACAGCGCGTTCGGGTCGTCCTTGTTCTTCTCGTACCAGGCGCCGCCGGGCAGGTAGTCGTTGGCCAGCTTCTCCGACTCCCGCGCGTACAGGTCCATGCGCCGGTCGCGCTCGTAGGCCTGGACGATGCGCTGCTGCAGGCGGGGCGCGTCCGTGGCGAGCGGGTCGATGGCCAGCGCCTGCTGGTACGCGGCGATGGCCTCCGGGTTGCGGAGCTGGTCGAAGTAGACGTTGCCCAGCCGCCGGTACACCTCGGCTTCGTAGGGCCGGCCGCCGCGCTTCGCGAAGACGTCGCGGGCCTTGGCCACGCCGCCCCACGTCTCATCCGCCAGCGACAGCGCGATGTACTGGATGGCCTCCGCGCGCAGGTCGCCTTCGTCCGCCTTGCTGCCGGACTGCTGGTGGGACTGGTAGTGGTCCAGGAGCAGCAGGAAGCTGTCCACGGACTCCTCGAACCAGTCCATCCGGTAGTACGTCCAGGCCAGCTTGTAGCGGGCCTTGTCGTAGAACCGGTGCTCGGTGTCGCGCGTCGCGACGGTGTACGCCTCGGCGGCCTTGCGCAGCGCCTCCGGGTCGGTCTCGTCCTCGAACCAGTATTCGCCGATGCGCGTCCACGCGTCGGTGGCGAAGCGGCTCTTCGGGTAGCGCGTGGTGAGCTGCTGGTAGGTGGCGAGGCTCTCCTCGTCCTTGTGCTGCTCGTTGAGGCAGTACGCCAGCAGGTACAGCGAGCCGTCGTTGAGCTTGTAGTCCGGGAAGCGCGCGAGCAGCGTGCGGTACAGGCCGATGGACGGCGTGAAGTCCACCTCCGGCTCCGGCGGCAGGTCCATCATCTGCTCGTCGGACAGCGTGCGCACGCGCTCCGCGTAGTCCTTGCGCGCCAGCTGGTGCTCGTCCGCGGAGCGCTCGTAGTAGAGCTCCGCCAGGCGGAACATCACGTCCGGCGTGGCGCGAGGCTCGTCCGGGTAGCGGCGCAGGAAGTCCTCGAAGCGGGCGATGGCGTCCAGCCGCTGCGTGCGCTCCTGCGACTCCAGCGCGGTGAGCGTCTTCTCGTAGGCGTTGTTGAGCGACGAGCGCTTCTGCTGGTAGCGCCGCTCGATGAGCTGCTTCACCTCGCGGTGGAAGTCGCGCGACTCCGCCTCGTAGGCCTCCAGCGCGCGGCTCACGTCGCGCAGCAGCTTCTCCTGTTCCGGCGTGTGGCCCAGGCCGTCCAGGTAGCGCGAGGTGTTGGGCGCGGGCGGAGCCGGGGGGGCCGGTGGGGCCTTCACGGGCGCGGTGGGGGGAGGGGCATTCTTCGCGGCCCTGGCCTTCGCTGCGTGCGAGGCCAGCGGCGCGAGGGCCAACAGAAGGACGAGGGCAGGGCGGCGCATGGCTTTTCAGTCCCCCCCTTCCGACGACAGGACGTCCTTGAACTCCGTGTCGAGCGCGCGCAGCGCGTCCGCCTTCTCCTTGGCGACCTTCTGGATGTTCACCGCGTTGTCCTGCGTGCGGCTGAAGGCCACGTCCACCGTGCCGGTGTCGGCCTTGAGCACCAGGTCGTAGAACTGCTGCCGCACGCGGCGGAAGCTCTCGTAGGCGATGCGGCCCACCAGGTTGCGGGCGTCGCCGGACGCGGCGGCCACCTCCTGCTCGTAGCCCTGGAGCAGCGCCTGCTCCACGCGCACCTTGTCGCGGATGGACTTCACGCGGTGCTCCAGCCGCGAGCGCAGCGCCACGCGGGCCACCGCCACCCGGCCACGCAGCGAGTCGATGCGCGAGCGCACCTGGTGCATGCGCAGGAGCACGCGGGTGTCCTCGCCGGACAGCCGGCCTTCACCGGCGCGCAGCAGACCGTGCTCCTGCTGGAGCGCGGCGGAGTAGCGGGCGCGGATGGCGGCCTCGCCCTCCAGCGACGTGTCCGTGGACTGGCGCTCGGTCGCGAGCCGGGCGCGCGTGCGGTCCAGCTCCGCCTGCAAATCCCTCAGCGTGGCGATCTCCGCCTGCAACTGCACCAGGAACTCGCGCTCCTCGGCGGGGTCCGCCTGCCGCTCGTCGCGCGTGTCCTCCACCCACTTGCGGATGGCGGCGGCGTTGGCGTGCAGGCTCTGCAGCTCATAGCCCACGCGGAAGGCCTCGCGGTCCACCGCGTCCACCTTCGCCTGCATGCGCTGGCGCCGCGCCTCCAGCTCCTTGGTGGTGGCGGGCAGCGCCGCGAAGCGCAGCCGCTGGGCCTCGCGCGCGCCCTGGGCGACGAGCAGCTTCTCGCGCTCGGCGGGCGTCAGCTTCTCCTCCACCAGCGCGGCCTCCGCCTGCACCAGCGACTGCTCCACGGCGGTGAGCGCGGTGTCCACGGCCTCCGCGCGGACGTAGCCTTCCTGAAGCTCCGGGAAGGCCTCCAGCCCGCGCGCGTCCAGCGCCTCCAGGATGCGCTCCGCGATGGCCTTGGCCTCGCCCGCGCCCTGACGGCCGCTGTCCAGGTCGCCCACCATGCGCACCGCGTCCGCGACCTCCTTCTGCGTGGACGCGTACTTCAGCGCCAGCGGGGGCAGGAGGGTGCTCACGTCCAGCGAGCGCTCGTTGCGCGCCAGCAGGTTGTCGAAGTACGCGACGGGGTCCTGATTCACGCGCAGGAGCGCGTCCACCTTGTCGCGCGCGGGCCGGAACGTGTTGGCCACGCCGTCATACGTCTCCAGCGCCTCGTCGTACTGGCGCAGCTTCTGGAGCAGGTGTCCCTGGAGGATGCGACCCTCGGGCGCGAGCTGCGAGTCCGGCGCGACGAGCAGCAGGATGTCCGTGGCGTTCTTCGCCTGCGTGAAGTCCTGCTTGCGCACGTACGTCCACGCGACCTCCAGCAGCGACTCCGGGAAGCGCTCGCTCTCGCGAGGAATCTGGCCGTAGTGGTCCAGCGCCTCGTCGTAGCGGCCCGTCTCGTACATCAGGCGGCCCAGCGACAGGTACGCGAGCTCGCGGAAGCGCTGGGCCTCTGCTTCGGCCAGGCCCGTGGACACGACGGAGTCCGGGCCGCTGCCCACGATGCGCTGGAACTGCGCGATGGCGGCGGGGTAGTCCCCGCTCTGCACGCTCAGGACGCCCAGGTGGTAGACGGCCTGCACGCGGAAGGCGCCGGGGTTCTGCGCCAGCGGGGCGAACAGCGCGCGCGAGCGCTGCTGGTGCTCCTCCGGCGACAGGTCCAGCCGCTTGAAGGTGCCGCGCGCGTGCACGTAGGCGATGTCCGGCGCCAGCACGCCGCCCGACAGCTGCCGCGCCTTCTCCACGTACGCGTCGATGCCCTCGAACTGCTGGAGCCGGCCGGCCACCGCGAGGTAGCGGCTCACGGCTTCCTTGTAGCGCTGCGGCGTCAGGGGCAGCGACAGCACGTCGCGCAGGTACACCCGCGCGCCGATGTCATTCTTCTGCTGGTAGAGCGCGTCCGCCAGGTAGAAGACCGCCTCCGGGTAGCGCGGGTTCGCCTTGAAGTCCGGGTCGCTCACCAGGTCGTAGAAGAGGACGGACGCGGCGGCCCAGTCCCCCAGCAGCGAGTACACCTCGCCCTCGGAGAAGCGCTTGAGCTGCGAGTCGGTGCTGCTGGGCTCCGGGCGCTCCGTGAACTGCGTCTCCACGAAGCGCAGGGACTGCTCCGCCGCGCGAAGCTGCGCCTCCACCGCTTCCACCGAAGCGGCGCGCGTGCTGAGCGAGGCGGGCATGGGGGGCAGCGCGGTCCCCGGCTTGGAGGCCTGGGGCGCCGGAGCGGGCGCGGCCCCGAGGGACAGCGCGAGGGCCAGGGCGTGCAGCGTCGCGGTCACGGCCGTCCGCTCCTACTTCGGCTCGCTGGAGGTGGTGGCCGGCGCGGCGGGCGTGCCCGCGGCCCCTTCCGTCGCCGGAGGGGTAGGGCCGGGCGGCCGGTTCGCGCGCGTGTCCTTGGCCACCTCGATGTCGTAGCGCACCGCGGGCCGGTCCTTGAGGTCGGTGGTGAGGCCGCCCTTCTCCACGCCCACCACGTTCACCGTGGTGACCTTTCCGGACTCCGCGTTGAAGGTGTAACTGGATTGCACCTTGAACTTGTAGCCTTCCAGGTAGCTGAACACGCCGTAGCCGCTGCCCCGGTACACCAGGCGCACCGCCAACTGGTGCTGGCCCGGCACGATGCGGCCGTTGAAGACCTCCAGCGACTGGTGGCGGTTCAGGTCTCCCTGCGTGTCCACCTGGGTGAAGATGGGCGCGCCGTCGAGCGCGTACACCACCGACTCCAACTGGAACGCGTTGCCCATCTCGTTCTTGTGCACGAGCACCGCGCGGGCGCCGGTGGACAGCTCGCCGCCCATCACCGACTCCTGGAGCAGGAGCAGGCGCGCCTTGGAGCGGTAGATCTTCTCCTTCAGGTCGACGACCTGTTCCTCCAGCGTCTTCACGCGCGACGTGAAGGCTTCATCCGCCGTCTGCTCGCCGGCGGGCGCTGTCGTGGCCGCGGGGGCCTGCGGCGACGCGGCGGGAGGAGAAGCGGGAGTGGGGGATGCAGCACCTTGCGCGAACACCGGCCCGGACAGGCCAGCGCTCAGGAGCGCGAGGAGACGAAAGGTGGCGGATGCGACGCGCACGGTACGACCTCGGAAGGCGGCTCTGCCCGACGGCACGAGGTCATACCATCCTTTGCCGGGGGCTGCCCGTTGGGGGGCAGCCCGCCGGGCAGGGGAGCAGGCAGCGTGTCAGCCGCCCTTGCGCAGCTCGGTGAGGACCAGCTTGGCCACGGCCTTGAGCGTGTCGAAGACGCCCACGCCCGTGGGGGCCACGGCCTGGTACTCCGGGATGTTCCGCGGGTTGAGCGCCTTGCGCATCTCCTCCACGGTCACCGCGTTGGGCAGGTCGCGCTTGTTGTACTGCACGACGTACGGAATCTTGTTCAGGTCGTAGCCCTGCTCGGCCAGGTTGATGCGCAGGTTCTCCAACGACTCCATGTTGGCTTCCATGCGCTCGATCTGGCTGTCGGCGACGAACACCACGCCGTCCACGCCCTTGAGGATGAGCTTGCGGCTGGCGTCGTAGAACACCTGGCCGGGCACCGTGTAGAGGTGGAAGCGCGTCTTGAAGCCGCGGATCTCACCGAGCGACAGCGGCAGGAAGTCGAAGAAGAGCGTGCGGTCCGTCTCCGTGGAGAGGGAGATGAGCTTGCCCTTCGTGTCCGCCGCGGTCTTGTTGTAGATGTACTGAAGGTTGGTCGTCTTCCCGCAGAGGCCCGGCCCGTAATAGACAATCTTGCAGTTGATTTCGCGGGATGAGTAATTGATGAAGGACATGGCTTCCCGGGTTACTCGCTGAAGAGGTTGTCGATATCGTCGTCGGAGATCTCGGCGAACGGCGAACCGGCTCCGGGGCTGTCGGTCTTCTTCACGAGGCTTTCGAAGATCTTCGTCAGCTCGTCGCTGGCCTTCTTGATGCGCAGGCGCACCAGGCCCAGGCTCGTGCGGTTGTCGAAGATGACGACCAGCACCACGCGGCTGCCCACGATGGTCATGTAGAGGCTGTCCTTCGCCCCTTCATGGAACTGGTTGGGGAACTCGTTCTCCCCGATCAGCTTCGCGAGCCCGCCCATGGCGGCCACGTTGCCGGCCGTCAGCGACGCGAGCGACGTGGTGTCGATGTTCTGCGTCTGGCCGGCCGAGGAGATGAGCTGGCCGTTCTTGTCGACGAGGAAGACCACCTTCGCGTTCGCGTCCTTGGTGAGCCGGTCGCAAACGGCGTTGATCTTGGTGAACTCCTCTTCGTACATCACCAGTTGCGTGCCCATGGGCGTATGCGCTCCTCAGCGTTCGCTCGCCCCGCGCACGGCGGCGCTCCGATGTTTCTGGAGTGAATCCCGGAGGTTAGACGAGGCGCTACCGACCGCCGTCATGCTTAGCAAAGCAGTTCCACTCCAGCAAGAAGCCAGCCGTGATCCGCGCCGCTTCTTGAAGGAATGACGGCTTCGCGGGTTGGGACACCTGCCCCGCTTCTCTATACTCTGCCGGGCCTTGCGCCGCCCGAGCCCCCTCACCGACATCCTCCCGCGACTGCTCGTCCTCGTCCTGGCGCTCGCCTGTTCCGGGGCCGCCCGTGCTCAAGGACCCGAGTCCGAGCGCGCCTCGCTGCGGCTGCGCTACGGCCTGTCGTCGCGCCAGGGTGAGCAGGTGGATGTAGGGCCCGGGCTCACCTACTCCGGTCTGACGCCGAACGACGTGGCGCTGACGTTGATGGGCTGGGCGGGGACGTCCCTGGGTGGCCAGGTGGATCTCCAGCGCGAGGCGTTCGAGCTGCGGGATGCGTCGTCGCGCGTGACAGGCGGCAGCCTGGTGCGCGGTTCGGTAGGGCCGCGCGGGCGCCTGTTCCTGGGGCCGGTGCGGCTGGAGCTGGGCGCGGGCTATGGCTTCGCGCAGCTGCCGCTGTTCGGTGGGTTCACCGATGCGCCGGTGTTGCAGCGGGGCGTGCGGCACGCGGCGCTGTTCTCAGGACGGGTGCTGGTGGCACTGCCGGCGCGGCTCCAGTTGGAGGCGCGTGGCGAGGTGCCGCTGACGTTGTCCGCGCACGCGGCGGACGGACTGAAGGCGTCGTCGTCCGGCTACGTCGTGGGCGCGGCGCTCTCGTATCCGGTGGTGAGCCGGGACGGCTGGACGGGGCGGCTGCTCCTGGACGTGCAGCAGGCCCACGACACGATGGAGCTGGAGGACAGCGGCCTGCGCTCCGAACAGCGGATGCGCCGCATCGGCCTGGGCTTCGAGGTGGCGTTGGACGGTGGGGGCCGGACGTCGCGGCCCGTGGAAGGCCCGCGCCAGGCCTTCGTCGCGCTGAGCGTCGTGGACGCGGAGACGGGCGCACCGCTTCCGGGCGCCCACGTGCGCGTGCCCTCCTTGAAGACGCCGGGCACGGACGAGGAGCTGGTGGCGGACGCCCAGGGCCAGCTGCGGGTTCTGCTGCCCGAGGGCTCGCAGTCCACGCAGGCGAGCGTGGAGGGCTATGAGGACGCGACGGCGGTGGCCTCTGTCAGCGGTGACGCGGAGAGCGCGCCCGTCCAGCTCCGCCTGCGCAAGAAGGCGCCGGCCACGGGCTCCCTCAAGGTGAAGGTGGTGCAGGGCAAGAGCGGGCAGCCGGTGCCCGACGTGCAGGTCGTCTCCGGCGCCGCGCGGCTGCGCACGAACCTGGTGGGCGAGGTGCTGCTGGAGGGGCTCGCGCCGGGGCCGGTGGCGGTGGCGATGTCCGCGCCGGGCTTCCGTTCCTCGGAGGAAGCGGCGGTCGTGGTGGCGGGGCAGACGTCGGAGCTGGTGGTGGTGCTGTCGCAGGAGCGCAAGGGCGAGCTGGCCACGCTGGTGGGCCAGGTGCGCAGCGCCCGGAGCGGCCAGCCGCTGGTGGCGACGGTGAGCATCCCGCAGGCGAAGGTGCGCACGCGCACGGACAAGAGCGGCGCCTTCACCGCGCGCGTCCGTGGCGGCACGTACCGCATCACCCTGTCCGCCCCCGGGCACCGTGCCCAGACGAAGACGGTCACGGTGCGCGAGGGCGAGCAGGCGATTCTCAACGTTGATCTGTTCCCGAGGGGCCGGTGAACCGCGCCCGTCCGTCGTCATTGAGGTCTCAGTGAGTCCTGTCCGCATCCTGGCGCTGTCGCTGCTCGTCCTCCTCTCCGGCTGCTCGGGGTGTGAACGCGAGGAGGCGCCGAAACCTCCACCGGCGGTGGTGGAGGTGGACGCGGGGGCCGTCGTCCCCATTGGCCGACTGGAAGGGCTTTCCGGCGACGTGCGCCTGGAGCGCGGCGGCAAGGTGGGGCCGGCGGTGGAGGGACCGCTGCTCGCGGGCGACGCGGTCGAGACGGGTGAGAGTGGATCCGCGACGGTGCGCTTCCCGGGCGACCGGACGGTGGAGGTGGGCAGCGAGGGCCGGTTCGCGGTGGGCTCGGACGCGACGGGCATCGTGATGAAGGTGGAGCGCGGCATCGTGCTGTCGCGCGTGCCCGCGGGCGGCAGGGCCGAGGTCGCGGGCTCCAAGGTGACGTTGAACATCCTCACCCCGTTCGGCCTCACGCGCGTGGGACCGGATCCGTCGGAGGTGAAGGTCGCGGTGGCGGAGGACTCGGCGCGGGTGGAGGTGAAGCTGGGCGCCATCGAGCTGGTCTCCAAGGACGGCAAGACGCTGCGCGCGGCGCAGGGTGACGCGGTGGACCTGTCGCGCGAGCGCGCGGAGGTGGTGCCCGCGGCCCCGCGCATCGTGGAGCTGGCGCCCATCCCGGTGACGGTGCGCGCGTCCTCGGGCGTCACGGAGGTGAAGGCGAAGGACTCAGGCCGCTGGCGCAAGGTGCGCCGCGAGGGCGAGGTGCTGGCCTTCGGCGACGGCGTGCGGACGAAGGGCGGCGAGGCGGTGCTGTCCTTCAAGGACAGCGGCTCGGTGCTGACGCTCGCTCCGGGCGCGGAGGCGGTGCTGGAGAGCGCGGGGCAGCAGGGCACCATTGATGAAGCCCGCGTCAACCTGCTCCAGGGCCTGCTGGCCGTGCAGCTCGCCATGGGACGGCAGAGCCGCGTGGTGCTGCCGGAGATGACGGTGGAGTCCGGGAGCGGGGCGCGGCTGGAGATCCGCCGCACCGGCTCCGGCATGCAGGTGGCCGCGCACACGGGCGACGTGACGCTGCGACGCGGAGAAGCGCGGCAGGAGCTGCGCGCCGGTGAGCGCGCCACCGTGGCCACGGACGGCACCGCGAAGGTGGAGCCGCTGGAGGCGGCGGTGGTGGCGGTGGGCCCGGGCGACGGCACGGAGGTGTTCCACCGGGGCCTGTCGGAGGTGGCGCTCACCTGGGAGGGCGAGGGCGACGCGGTGGTGGAGGCGGCGCAGGATGCGGCCTTCAAGCGCCCGGTGCTCTGGGGCCGGGTGCACCGCGCTTCCGTCAACGTGTCCGCGCTGGCCCGGGGCACGCTGTACTGGCGCGCGCGCAAGGAGGACGGCACGCAGGTGGCGGCGGGCAGCGTCCACTTCGCTCCCGAATCCCCCACCAGCTCGCTGGCGCGCGTGCGCAACGTGGTGCCAGAGGGGCCGGAGAAGACGACCATCTTCTACCAGGACAAGCCCCCGGCGGTGACGTTCACCTACGGCGAGGAACCGCAGGCCCATAGCTATCGCGTGGCGGTGTACAAGGCGGGCTCGCTGGCGACGCCGGTGGTGCAGCGCACGGTGTCGGAGCCGCGCGCGGCGCTGGAGGCGGGGGCGCTGGGCGAGGGCAGCTACCTGTGGTCCGTCACGCCGCTGTCGCAGGCAGGCGCGGCCCTCAAGGGCGGGCGGATGAACAAGCTGGAGCTCGTCTATGACAACTCGGTGGTGGGGCTGGTGGTGGACAGCCCGCGGCAGGGTGCGTCGGCGGCGGAGAAGGTGCGGGCTTCAGGCGTGGCGCCCGTGAACGCCCGCCTGTCCATCAACGGACGGGACGTGCCCCTGGACGCCAAGCACCGCTTCGATACGTGGGTCCCCCCCATGGGAATGCCCCCCCTGCTGGTGTTTAAGATGACGCGACCCGGTGCCCCGGACGTACTGACGGTGCGCACCCTGAAGCCGCGAGGACCTTGAGGGATGGCACAGCCCAACGTTCCCATTCCGGATCCCGCCGGTGCTTCCACCGCGCCCATCCTCCAGCCTTACGGACAGTACGTCCTCGTGCGCAAGCTGGCGGAAGGCGGCATGGCGGAGATCTTCCTCGCCAAGCTGCTGGGCGCGGATGGCTTCGAGCGCAACGTGGTGCTCAAGCGCATGCTGCCGACGCTGTCGGCCATCCCGGACTTCGTGGAGATGTTCCGCGACGAGGCGCGGCTCGCGGCGAAGCTGTCGCATCCGCACATCGTGCAGATCCACGAGCTGGGCTTCACGGATGGCTGCTACTACATCTGCATGGAGTACCTCGCGGGCGAGGACTTCTCCACGACGCTGCGGCTCGCGGGCCGCCGGCGCCAGTACGTGCCGCTGCCGGTGGTGCTGCGGGTGCTCATCGACGCGGCGCGGGGCCTGCACTTCGCGCACACCTTCACCAACGAGCAGGGCCAGCCGCTGCACGTGGTGCACCGGGACGTGTCGCCGTCCAACCTGTACGTGACGTACCAGGGCCAGGTGAAGGTGCTGGACTTCGGCATCGCCAAGGCCGAGTCGCGCCTGGTGCAGACGCGCACCGGCGTGGTGAAGGGCAAGTACATCTACATGGCGCCGGAGCAGGCGCAGGGGAAGGAGGTCGACCACCGCGCGGACGTGTTCTCGCTGGGGGTCAGCCTCTACGAGGCCGTCACGCACGTGCGGCCCTTCTCCCGCGAGAACGACCTGGCGGTGCTCAACGCGCTGTTGCAGGGCGAGTTCGAGAAGCCGCGCGCGTTGCGGGCGGACCTGCCGGAGGGCCTGGAGGCCATCATCCTCAAGGCCATGGCCTTCAAGCCGGAGGACCGGTACGCGACCGCGGAGGACTTCGCGCTCGCGCTGGAGACCTTCGCCTCGGATTTCCAGGGCGGGGCCGCGGGCGCTCCGGCGCTGGGCACGTTCCTGCGCCAGCACTTCGGCGAGGAGCGCGTCACGGAGAAGACGCGCATCCCCACGCTGGCCACGCTCACCGCCGCGCGCCCGACGGACCCCGAGTTCGCGGCGATTGCCCCTCCGGTCGCCAGCCCGGGCACGAACACGTACGGGCAGCAGGTGTCCCGTCCCAGCGCCACAGGCATGCGGGCGCTGACCTCTCAGAACAAGTCCGCCCCCGCGCAGGCTCCCGCGCCGGAAGTCGTCGCGAGCGCGCCTCCCGCGAAGCCCGCGTCCCGGCGGTGGCTCGCGGGCGTGGTGGGCGGGGTGGGGCTGGTGCTCGCGGGCGCGGCGTTCGTCGTCGCGCGGCCCGGTGGTTCGGCCACGGGTTCCAC
Source organism: Corallococcus macrosporus (assembly GCF_017302985.1). Classification (NCBI taxonomy): domain Bacteria; kingdom Pseudomonadati; phylum Myxococcota; class Myxococcia; order Myxococcales; family Myxococcaceae; genus Corallococcus; species Corallococcus macrosporus. The sequence continues at coordinate 40,632 of NZ_JAFIMU010000007.1, read as the reverse complement.
GCCTCCGGCACCGGTGCAGCAGGCCGCCGCTCCCGTCACCAACGCGGCGCCTCCTCCGGCGGCGGTGCAGCAGCCTCCGCCCCCGCGGGCGCCCGTGGGGACGCAGGCGCAGGGTCCTGAAGGGACTTCACCTGGCACCGTGCCGGGCGGTGAGACGGTGGCTGCGTCCGTGACGGATTCGCCCCATGTCGATGAGGGGACGGAGGACACGGCGCCTCGCAAGACGGGGACGAAGCCGGCGGTGAAGGAGCGCGTGTCGCTGGGCATCGAGGACATCCAGCGCGTGGTGTCCAACGGCCGCTCGAAAATCACCGGCTGCTTCGAGCGCTACAAGTCCGACCTGCCGTCCGCCGCGGGCGAGGTGCAGGTGCAGCTCACCATCGTGTCCTCCGGCAAGGTGCGCGCGGGCACGCGCGGGCCGCTGGCGTCCACGGCGGTGGGCCGCTGCCTGGAGACGCAGGCGCAGAGCCTGCGCTTCCCGGCGCACCGCGACCAGGAAGTCACCGTGCTGATGCCGTTCTCGTGGAAGGTGACGCAGTAGCCGTCACAGGTCGCGACGGGCGGACAGCGCCTTGGCGAGCGTGGCCTGGTCCGCGAACTCCAGGTCGCCGCCCATGGGCAGGCCCTGCGCGATGCGCGTCACCCGCAGGCCCAGCGGCTTGAGCAGGCGCGTGAGGTAGAGCGCGGTGGCCTCGCCCTCGATGTCCGGGTTGGTGGCGAGGATGATCTCCTCCACCCGGCTGTCGTTGAGGCGCTCCAGCAGCTCCTTGATGCGCAGCTGCTCCGGGCCCACGCCTTCCAGCGGGGACAGGACACCGTGCAGCACGTGGTAGCGGCCCTTGAACTCGCGGGTGCGCTCCAGCGCCATCAGGTCGGAGTAGGTCTCCACGACGCACAGGGCGCGCTCGTCGCGGCGGTTGTCGCGGCAGAAGCCGCACAGCTCCGAGTCGGTGAGGGAGAAACAGCGCACGCACAGGTGCACCTTCTCCTTCACCTCGCGGATGGCCTGCGAGAGGTCCACGGCGAACTCGCCCGGCGCTCGCAGGATGTGGAACGCGAGGCGCTGGGCGGTCTTCTCACCAATGCCCGGCAGCTTCGCGAGCTGGGCGACCAGGCGATTCAGCGGATCGGGGGTCATCCGTCTTTAATTAATGCCGGGGATCTTCACGCCGCCGGAGATCTTCGCCAGCTCGGCGTTCATGTGCTGACGGCTGTTCGCCAGGGCAGCGTTCACGGCGGCGGTGATGAGGTCCTCGAGCATCCCGGGGTCGTTGGGGTCGATGGCGCTCTTGTCGATCTTGATGCTGCGGATCTCCTGCACGCAGTTGGCGACGACCGTCACGCGGCCCTCGCCTGACTTCGCCTCGACGGTCTCTTCCGCCAGCTGCTTCTTCCGCTCCTCGATCTTCTCGGTGAGCTTGTTCGCCTGCCGGATGAAGTAGTTCAGGTCGATGCCGGGCATGTGCTTCCTCGGTCCCCGGACGTGGGAGCGCGGGCCGGCATGGCGCCGCTCGGTGCAGGGACGTTGCCGCGCACCCTAGCGGGGCGCGGCGGCGTTGTCAGTCCTCAGGAGCGGCCGGGACGTCCGGGAGGTTGGCCGGTGGCCGCTCGGGCTCGTAGACCTGGATGTGCTCGATTTCACCGCCCAGCATCTTGAGGATGGCCCGCACGGACGCGTGCGAGCGCACCTTGCCCTCGGTGGTCTTCTCGTGGGTGGCGCGGCTCTGGGTGTCCTGCTCGGAGAGGCTCTGCCCCATGCCGCCCGGGAGCATGTCCTGGACCTGGGGCACGTCCGTGATGGTGAGCTTCACGGCCCGGCCGAAGTGCGAGGCCAGCGCCGCGTCCACGGCGGCCTTGCCCGCGGGGGCCGTCACGGCGGCCTTGTGGAAGGCGGCGGAGGGCGGATAGCCCAGGACGATTTCGCCGGCCTTCATGGACTGGAGGCGGCCGTTGGCGAGCGCCGTGCCGTGGCGCACGGACGCGGACTTCACGGTCTCCACGGCGGCGCGCCAGCGCTCGGGCAGGGGGCGGTTGGGGTTGTCGCGGCTGGTGGCGACGGGCGCCATCGCGGGCGGCGGTTCGGGCTCCGGAGGCTCCGGTTCAACAGGGGCGGCGGGTTCCGCGACGGGGATGCACTCGCCGGAGGCACAGCCCTCGGCGGAGCCCTCTTCGGGGAACATGCGCTCGTCCGCGTCATCGATGGGCGGCGGTTCCGGCGGAGCCACGGGCTCCGGCTTGCGCATGTTGGTGATGCGCACGGTGGGCCCGGCTTCGGGCGGTGGGGGCTGGGCGCCGCCGTTGCGGAGGAAGGAAAGGGGACGCGCCGCGGACGGGGGCAGGTCGTCCATGACGACGGCCGGGGCCGGAGGGGCCTCCATCGCGGGGGCCGCGCCGCCGCCATTGCGCAGGAAGGACAGCGGGCGCGCGGCGGAGGGTGACAGGTCGTCCATCACCACCGGCGCGGGAGGCACGGCGGCGGGAGTCGGCACGGGTGCGCCCGCGGCGCCGCCATTGCGAAGGAAGGAGAGGGGACGGGCCGCGGCGGGGGACAGGCCCTCCATCAGTGCGGCGGGAGGCGTCCGCGTGGCCACGGCGGACGCTCCGGCCTGGGGCGGCTCGGGTGCGCGCGTGACGACCGTGGGCGGTGCGCCGTCGTGCGCCGTGGGAGCACCGCGAGCCTCGAAGGACTGGGGCGCGGAGCCCGTGCGCGCGGACGCGTCCTGAACCCCGAAGGGCCGAGGACTGGCGCCCGCGTAGGCCGCGGGACCCTGGGCCTCACGGGAGTGCCCGTTGGATGCGGGGTGCGCCGCCGCGTCGAAGGGGCGGACAGTGGCCCCGGCGTGAGTAGACGGACCCTGCGCATCCGTCATGCGCGACGTGGGGCCCATGGCCCCAGCCGCTGCGCGGGCATCGAACGGACGTGACGTCGCTTCCGCATGCGCGGACGTACCCTGCGCATCGAACGGACGCGGCATGGCGCCCGTTTGCGCGGGCGCACCCTGTGCTTCGACAGGGCGCGGCGCCGGCGCTACGGACGCGGCCGGGGCTCGGACTTCGGTCTGGGCGTCAGACGCGAAAGTTCGCGGGACCGGAGCGACCTCCCGGCGCTCCGGACGTGCTCTTCGCGGCGCCTTCCGCGCCAAGTCCCGCCGACAGCCGCTCCACTCGGGCCAGCAGGTCGGGAATCGAACCGGCCGGGGACAGCTGGATGGCCTTGAGCAGCGCCATCTCCAGCGCCAGCCGGGGCTGCGCCGCTCGCGACACGTCCCAGATGCTGCCGTGCACGATGTCGAACAGCCTCGACAGCTGCGCGGTGTCCGCCTCCTTCGCCAGCGCCAGCAGCGCCTTCTGCTCGGACTCCGCCAGCTCCGCGGGAGCCTCGCCCAGCGACTTCGTCACGAAGAGGTGCCGCAGCTGCAGCGCCAGCTCCTCCGCCAACCGCTTCAGGTCCAGGCCCCGGTTGAAGACCTCGTCCACCCGGCCCAGCACGCGCTTCGCGTCCTTGCGGACCAGCGCCTCCGCGAAGTCCTGCACCACCGTGCGGTCGATGGCGCCCATCGCCTCCGCGACCGCCTCGTCCGTGGGGTTGGGACCGCACGACGCCAGAATCTGGTCCAGGAGGCTCAGCGCGTCGCGCATGCCGCCTTCGGACTGGCGCACCACCAGCGACAGCGACTGCTCGGAGATGCCCGCGCCCTCCGCCTGGCAGATCTCCTTCAGGCGCTGGAGCATCCGCGCCGCGGAGATGCGCCGGAAGTTGTGGCGCTGGCAGCGCGACAGGATGGTGTCCGGGAGCTTGTGCGCCTCCGTCGTCGCGAAGATGAACTTCACGTGACCGGGCGGCTCCTCCAGCGTCTTCAGGAGCGCGTTGAACGCCGCGCCGGAGAGCATGTGGACTTCGTCGATGATGTAGATCTTGTGGCGGTCGCGCTGCGGCAGGTACTTCGCGTTCTCGCGAATCTCGCGCACGTTCTCGACGCCGTTGTTGGACGCGCCGTCGATCTCCGCCACGTCCACGCTGGTGCCAGCCGTGATTTCGGTGCACGCCCGGCAGGTGCCGCACGGGGTCGCCGTGGGCCCCTGCTCACAGTTGAGGGCCTTGGCGAGCAGGCGGGCGGCCGTCGTCTTGCCCACCCCTCGAGGGCCACAGAACAGGTACGCATGCGCGACCCGGTCCATCTTGATGGCATTCCCGATGGTCCGGACCACGTGCTCCTGGCCGGTCATGTCATCGAACTTCTGCGGGCGCCATTTACGGGCGAGGACGAGGTAGCTCATGGGGACAGTCATCTAAACACGGCGGGCCGAATGATCCATGGAACGTCCATTCCGCCCGCCGTGAACCGCACTCCCTGTCAGCGTCCGAGCGCCTGTAGCACCACGTTGGCCGCGTTGTGCCCCGCCGCCCCGATGACGCTGCCCGCCGGGTGGCAGCCCGCGCTGCAGAAGTAGAGCCCCTGCACCGGCGTCTCATAGGGCAGCCGGTCGGTGAACCCGCGCTTGTTGTCCACATGATGGATGTGGCCGCGGGTGATGCCGAAGTGGGACTCAATCTTCGGCGGCGTGAGCGCGAAGTACTCCTGCACCAGGTCGCTGGTGCCGGGAGCGAAGCGGTCGCAGATGGACAAGAGGTGCTTCACGTACCGCGCCTCCTCCTTCTCCCAGGTGGTGCCCTCCAGCTTCTCCGGCACCCACTCCACGAAGAGGGCGGAGTTGTGGTGGCCTTCCGCGTCCTTCAGGGACGGGTCCACCGTGGTGTGCACGTACCACTCGATGGAGGGGAACTCCGCCAGCCGTCCCGCCTTCGCCTCCTTGTAGCCGTGCGCCAGCGCGCCCAGCACGTCGTCCTCCTGGGGCAGCAGGTGGATGGTGGGCCCGAACTGGCCCCGGTCCTCCGGCAGGCAGGTGAAGGTGGGCAGGGACTTGAGGCACAGGTTCACCTTCAGCGTGGTGCCCGGCGCGGACAGCCCGTCCACCATGCTCCGGTAGTCCGCGTTCAGCGCCTCCGAGTCCACCAGCTTCAGCGTGCGGAAGGGGTCCGCGTTGGAGACCACGACCTTCGCGGACAGCTCCTCGCCGCTCTCCAGCACCACGCCCTTCACCACGCCGCTGTCCACGCGCACCGACGCCACCTTCGCGTTCGTGCGCAGCTGGGCGCCGTGCTTGCGCGCGAGCGCCGCGATGCGCTGGGTGACGGTGCCCATGCCGCCTTCGACAATCATCCACGTGCCGCCGCTGCCCGGCAGCCGGCAGAGGTTGTGCACCAGCAGGTTCATGCCCGTGCCCGGCGTGTCGTAGCCGCCGTCCAGGCCGGAGAACGCGTCGGTGACGGCGTACATCGCCTTCACGAAGTCGGACTTGTAGCCGAAGCGCTCCAGGTACTCGCGCGCCGTGCCGCGACACAGATGGATGAAGTGCTGGCGCAGGGCAGGGCGCACGTACCGCTCCGCCGTCTCCTCCAGCGGCCGGGGCGGCAGGAGCCACGCGGGCGCCAGGTCCTCGCGCAGCGCCCCCAGCTCCGCGTTCATCGCGACGTGGGCGTTCCAGTCCGCCTCGGAGAAGAACTCGCGGAACTGCCGCTCCAGCTCCCGCTCATCCGAGCCGAAGAGCAGGTAGCGCTTGTCCATCGTGGGCAGGAAGTAGTGCGGGTCGCGGCGCTTGAGGGGCAGCTCCAACTGGAGCTCCTGGAGCAGCTCCGGCGGCATCAGCCCCAGGAGGTACGCGCCCGTGGAGACCCCCAGCCTCGGCGCGGTGCGGAACGGGTACTCCGTCTTGCACGCGCCGCCCACCTGGTCCTTCTCCTCCAGCACGGTGACCGACAGGCCCCGGCGCGCGAGCATCGCCGCCGCGACAAGTCCGTTGTGGCCCGCGCCCACCACGATGACGTCTGGCATGGTCTTCCTCCTTGGGGGAAAAGGCCGTTCCTACCCGAGCCGCGGCCTCCCCGACAAACACCGCGCGTCTTGCGCAGGACGTCGGGTCCAGAAAGAGTCGGCTTTCGCCCCGTGAACGCCTCCACCCCCGACGCGCCCGAAGCCCCCGCCATCCCCCCCGCTCCGGCGGAGCTCCCGGTGCCCGCCGTCCAGCCGGAGCCGTCCGGACGCCTCCTCGCGCTGGGGCTCCTCGCCGTGGCGCTGGTGCCCACCGTCCTCGCGGTGCGTCAGCTGGGGCGCATCCACCCGGACGAGGTCTTCCAGGCGCTGGAGCCCGCGTACTGGCGCGTGCACGGCTACGGCGTGCTGGCCTGGGAGTGGCGCGAGGGCCTGCGCAACTGGTTCGCCCCCGGCGTGCTGGCCGCCTTCCTCAAGGTGGCGCACGGCTTCGGCATCACCGACCCGCGCGTCTACCGGGGCGTGGTGGCGCTGCCCCAGCTGGCCCTGCACGCCTGGAGCCTGTGGGCCGTCCACCGCTTCGCGCAACGCCGCGCCGGCCCGTGGGGCGCGGCGCTCGCGGTGGTGCTCGTGGGGCTGAGCGCGCCGGTGCTCCTCTTCGCCGGGCGCACCCTGTCGGAGTCCTTCTCCGCGTCCTTCCTCCTCGTGGCCATGGAGGCCCTGGACCGCCCGGACACCGGGCCCGCTTCACGGGTGCGCCGGGCGGGGCTGCTGGGCGGCGGGGCCCTGGGGCTCGCCGTGGTGACGCGCTACCCGTCCGCCCTCTTCGTGGTGGCCGCGCTCGCGTGGCTGGTGGCCGCCCGGCGGTGGCGCCTCCTCGCCTTCACCTGCGTGGGCGGCTCCGTCGTGGCGGTGGGCCTGGGGCTGCTCGACTGGGGCACCTGGGGCACGCCCTTCCACTCGTTCCGGGCCTACGTGGACTACAACGTCCTGTCCGGGAAGGCCGCCCAGGCCTTCGGCGCCTCACCGCCGGGCTTCTACTGGGAGCCGCTGCTCCAGGCCGTGCCCCTCTGGGCCTGGGCCGCCGTGCCGCTGTCGCTCATCCCCCTGGTCCGCTTCCGCGCGCTGTCCCTGCCGCTCACCTGCGCGGCCGTCTACACGGCCGTCCTGCTGACGACGCCGCACAAGGAGGAGCGCTTCCTCTACCCGGGGCTCGTGGTGGCGCTGCTCGCGGCCGCGTCCCAGCTGGCTGCGTCCATCACCACGCTCTCCCGGCCGGGCCTGCGGAACGGGGCGGCGGTGCTCGCGCTGTGCCTGGGCTTCGTGCACGGCCAGGGCTTCCCGTCCAACGACCTCCGCGCGGACCAGTTCCGCGCCATCGTCCGGGCCACGCGGGACGACGCGACGGGGCTGCTCATCGTCAACGAGGGGTTGTGGGGCTCCGGGGGCTTCTTCTACATCGGCCGGAACATCCCCTGGCGCACCTGCGACTGGCCCCAGGACGCGGCCTTCCAGGCCTCCATCCGCGACCGCACCTTCAACCGCGCCGTCACCTTCGAGGGCCGGGCCCTGGAAGAGCTCCAGGCCGCCGGCTTCCGGGTCGTCCGCCAGGTGGGGCGGGAAACGATTCTCGCCCGGGACTGAAGGAGGAGCGGCCGGGCAGGGGAGGGCAGGCCCGCAAAGCCGAAGCGCCGGCATCCCCGGAGGGATGTCGGCGCTTGCGGTGAAACAGAACGGCCGGGACACACGCGGAAGTACGCTACCGTTGCTTCCTTCCGGACCTGGCGGGGTTCGCGCCCCCACGTTGTCCCGACCACAAAATCCGTGCTGCGACTTCGAAAATAACAACGGAGAGGGTGGGATTCGAACCCACGATACCCTTTCAGATATACACGCGTTCCAGGCGTGCGCCTTCAACCGCTCGGCCACCTCTCCAGAGACTTTGGAGCGGAGAGCGTAGGATTCGAACCTACGGTACCGTTGCCGGTACGCCTGATTTCGAGTCAGGTGCCTTCGACCACTCGGCCAGCTCTCCAGATATTCAGTTTTCACGTCGCTTCGCGCGCAAGCGCTCGAAGAACGTCTTGAGAAGCTGGCGACTCTCTTCCGCCAGGATGCCGCTTGTCACTTGAAGCCGGTGGTTGTGCCGGGGCTCTTCCACCAGGTTGTACAGCGAGCCGACCGCGCCCGCTTTCGGGTCCATCGTACCAAAGACGAGTCGGGTGACACGAGACTGGACCAGCGCACCGGCGCACATCGCGCACGGCTCCAACGTCACGTAGAGGGTCACCCCGGAGAGTCGCCACGCATCACGCGCTTTGGCAGCAGCTGCCAGGGCAATCATCTCGGCGTGGGCAAAGGGGTTCCGGTCGCATTCGCGGCGGTTGTAGCCCGTGCCCACGACGTTTCCGTCCAGCACCGCCACCGCACCTACCGGAACTTCCCCGAGTGAAGCTGCTTCCCGCGCGAGCTCAAGAGCCTGCTGCATGAAAGCGATGTCGTCACTCATGATGTGCGCGCCTGAAGAAGAAGTGGCGCTCCCTGGAGGATTCGAACCTCCGGCCTTCGGATTCGTAGTCCGACGCTCTATCCAGCTGAGCTAAGGGAGCATTTCTTCCGGCTGCTGCTTTACATCAAGTGGCGGAGAGAGAGGGATTCGAACCCTCGATACCCTTTCGAGTATGCAGGTTTAGCAAACCTGTGCCTTCAGCCTCTCGGCCATCTCTCCAACTCTTCTCTGTCAAAGAACCGCGAAACTCAAGCTCAAAATCGGAGGCGGTAGGATTCGAACCTACGGAAGGCTTTCACCTTCTGCGGTTTTCAAGACCGCTGCCTTCAACCGCTCGGCCACGCCTCCACAGCAGGTGCCGTCGGTTCCCGGCGGGCCAACCGCGCCCGTGGGGCCGCCCTTCTACATCATTTCTTCCCTGTGGCAAGCAGGATGTTGGCCCCTTTTCACGTCCGGGGCCCGGCGCACCTGACTACAGGGGGCGAAGTTCCTTCAGGCCCCCCATGTACGGCACCAACGCCTCCGGGATGGCGACGCTTCCGTCCTCCCGCTGGTAGTTCTCCAGGATGGCGATGCTCGTGCGCCCCACGGCCAGCCCGCTGCCGTTGAGGGTGTGCACCATCTGGGGCTTGTCGCCCTTCTGGGCGCGGTAGCGGATCTTCGCGCGGCGGGCCTGGAAGTCGCCGCAGTCCGAGCAGGACGAAATCTCCCGGTACGCGCCCTGGCCCGGCAGCCAGACCTCGATGTCGTAGGTCTTCCGGGCGCCGAAGCCCATGTCCCCGGTGCACAGCAGCATCACGCGGTGGTGCAGTCCCAGGCGGCGCAGGATGTCGCACGCGTCGTCCGTCATGGCCTCCAGCTCCTCCAGGCTCTTCTCCGGCTGGGAGAACTTCACCAGCTCCACCTTGTGGAACTGGTGCTGGCGGATGAGGCCGCGCGTGTCGCGCCCCGCGGCGCCGGCCTCCGCGCGGAAGCACGGGCTGAAGGCGCAGTAGCGGATGGGGAGCTGCTCACCCTCCAGGATTTCGTCCGCGTGGTAGTTCGTCACGGGGACTTCCGCGGTGGGGATGAGGAAGCGCTCGGGATCGCCGGACGTCTTGAAGGCGTCGTCCTCGAACTTGGGCAGCTGGCCGGTGCCCATCATCGTCTCGCGCAGCACGAGGTAGGGCGGGAGCAGCTCCGTGTAGCCCTTGGACGTGTGCACGTCGATCATGAACGTGACGAGCGCGCGCTCCAGCCGGGCGAGGGCGCCCTTGTAGAAGGTGAAGCGGCTGCCGGACACCTTCGCGGCGCGCTCGAAGTCGAGCATGCCCAGCGACTCGCCCAGCTCGAAGTGCTGCTTCGGCGTGAAGAGCAGGTTGGGCTTCTCACCCCAGCTCTTCACCTGGACGTTCTCGTCCGCGCTCGTGCCCACGGGGACGGACTCGTGGGGCACGTTGGGGATGACCAGCAGGATGCGGTTGAGCTCCTCCTCCACTTCCTTGAGGCGGGCCTCCTTCTCCTTGATCTCCTGGGAGACGCCGCGCAGGTCGCCGCGCAGCTTCTCCATGGCGGCCGGGTCCTCCTTGGCCTTGCGCTTCATCTCCTCGTTGGCGGCGTTGCGGCGCGCGGCCAGCGCTTCCATGGAGACGTAGAGGTCGCGGCGCTCCAGGAAGAGCGCCTGGAAGGGGCCGAGGTCCAGGCTGCCGCCCCGCGTCTTGAGTCGGGCGACGACCGCATCGAAGTTCTGCGCAACGTTCCGGAGGTCCAGCATAGGGGCTCGCCTTGTAGTCATCCCGGGCGTGGGCCGGCAAGGCTCTCCACGCACCGGGTGCTCAGGGCCTGACGCCCGGAAGGGTGGGGCTAGTGTTCGAGGTCGTAGATTTCGTCCTCGATGTCCTTCTTGTCCGCCGCGTCCGGCTTCTTCACGAGGTACTCCTTGAAGGCCGTGATGGCGTCCTTGCGCTTGTTGCGCTCCTTGTAGGCGAAGCCCAGGTAGTAGAAGGGCTGGGGGTTCTCCGGCTCGGCGGTGGTGGCCTTCTTGTACCAGTCGATGGCCTTCGCGTGCTGGGCCTGCTCGGTGTAGGCGCGCGCGACCTTGTAGTAGACGTACGTGAGCTTCGGATCCACCTTGAGCGCCGCCTGGTAGCGGCGGACGGCGTCGTCCCAGCGCGCGGCGTTGAAGAGCACGTCACCCATGGCGCCCATCACCCGCGTGCGCTGCGGATCCGCCTTGAGGGCCGCCTCGAAGGAGGCGATGGCGCTGTCGAAGTCGGCGCGCTCCAGGTAGGCGTGGCCCAGGGCCTCGTGCGCGTCCGCGTAGTTGGGGTCCAGCTGCACGGCGGCCTGCCACTGCTCGATGGCGTCCGGCAGCCGCTTCGCGTCGCGCAGGATGACGCCGTAGGCGTACTTGTAGTCCGCGCGCTTGGGGGCGCGGTCCACGGCGGTCTTCATGCTGTCGAGCGCCTGGGTGTACTCGGAGCGCTTCGCGCGCACGAGGCCCAGGTAGTAGAGCGCCTCGTGGTTGGAGGGCTCGTTGCGCAGCGCGAGGCCCAGGTTGCTCTCCGCGCCGGCCAGGTCGCCCTTCTCCAGGAGCACCGCGCCCAGGGTGATGGGCGTGGTGGTGGAGCGGGGGTCCTCCGCCTTGGCCTTCTCCAGCTCCGCCACGGCCTCGTCCAGGCGGTGCAGCCGCCAGAGCACGAGCCCGCGCTGCAGCCGGCCGTCCTTCAGCAGGTGCGGATCCAGCTCCAGGGCGCGGTTGGCTTCCGTCTCCGCGCGGGCCGCCTCGCCGTTGAGCAGCGCCACGCGCGACAGGCCCAGGTGGGCGTCCGCCAGGTTGGGGTCCAGCTGCACGGCGCGGTCGAACTCCTGCTGCGCGAGCAGGCTGTTGTTCTCCGCGAGCGCCAGCTCACCCAGGCCCGCGTGCACGCCCGCGTGCTCCGGCGCCTGCTGCGCGGCGGCCTCCAGCAGGGCGCGCGCGTCCGCGTTGCGGTGCTGGCGCAGGTACAGGCGGCCCAGGTACAGGCCCGCGTCCACCAGCTTCGCGTCGGCGGCGTTGGCGCGCTTGAAGTGGCCTTCCGCCTCCGTGGGCTTGTCGAGCGCGTCCTCGATGCGGCCGTAGAGGTACGCGATGCGCGCCTCGTTGGGGAAGCTCTTGCTGGCGGCCTCCACGGCGGTGAGCGCGTCCTGCATCTTGCCCGTCATCACCAGCGCGGTGATGTGGCCGTCCACGAGCTCCAGGTTGGAGCTGTCCTCCGCCGCGAGCGAGGCGTAGAGCGGCAGCGCGCCGTCGTAGTCGCGCTGCGAGCGCAGCACCTGGGCGAGCTGGGCCTTGATGAAGGCGGAGTCCGGGTTGTCCTTGTAGGCCTCCTTCAGCTCGGCTTCCGCTTCCTTGGGCTTGAACTGCTGGAAGAGGGCCACGCCCTTGAGGCCGCGGGCGCGGGCGCGCTCGGCGGGCCCCAGCGCGTCCTGGAGCTTCAGGGCGCTCTCCACGGCCTGGGCGCCCTGCTCGATGTTCGACTTGCGCACCAGCAGCTCCACCGCGGCCAGCTCCACCGCGGAGGCGGCGTGCTGCGGATCCGCGGCGAGCGCGTCCGCGTAGGCCTTGGCGGCCTCGTCCGCCTTGCCCTGCGCCTGGTACAGGTTGCCCAGCGCGTGGTGGGCCTTGGCGGACTTCGCGTCCTTCTCCAGGATCTTCGTCAGCGTGGCGACGGCGTTGGGGATGTCCTTCTGCTGCGCGAAGGACTCCGCCAGCAGGAAGGAGAGCTCCAGGTCGTTCTGGTTGTCCTCGCGGGTGGCGGCGTCCTGCAGGCGGGCCTGCACCTCCGCGCCCCTGCGGTTGGCCAGGGCGATGGCGGCGGCGGTCTTGATGACCTCCACGTTCTTCTCACCCAGCAGCTCGATGGCCTCCATGTGCGTGTTGCACGCGGTGAGGTCGGAGCGCTCGCCGTCCGCGTAGCGGCGCTGCAGGTAGGCGACGGACTGGCACCAGAGGGCGCGGACCTCGGGGTACTCCTTGGAGGCCAGCACCTGGGCGCTCTTCTTCCGCGCCTCCTTGTAGCTGGCGTAGGTGTCCGCCAGCAGGCCCTGGCGCGCCTCCTCGACGAGCTTCGCCTCCGAGGAGCCGGCGGACACGCGGGCCGGGAAGAACTTGTTGCGGCCGAAGGCGCCGTAGCGGCCGGCCTCGAAGCTGGCGCCGGTGCCCAGCACGACCACGGACACGCCCGCGGCGATGAGCACGGGCAGGCGCTTCTTCCACTTGGCCTCCGCGGCGCTGCGGTCCACGACGGACACCGCGGCCATGCGGCCTTCGTAGAGCTGGCGCAGCCGCTCCATGCTGGCCTGCGGGTTGGCGGCGTCCGGGCTGGCGGCCGCGTCCGGCGCGGGCGCGCCCGGGGTGGCCGCGAGCGGCACGGCCTTGGACGGGCCCTCCATCAGCCGCTGGATGGCGGCGGCGAAGACGGGCACCGTGCCGATGGCGGACCACGCCTCCGAGTCCGGCGAGACGTCCTCGTTGCCCAGGAGCTGGCCGTCCTCGAGCATCTTGACGATGACGCCCTCCTCGAACGGGCCGAACATCTTCCCGGAGCGGCGGCGCACGTGGAAGCGCTTCACCGGCGCGCGGGCACCGGCGTCCTTGCCGGCGCTGTCGTCGATGAAGCTGAGCATCTCCAGGCCGTCCGCGGGGCCCGCGGCGGGCGGGGGCGGCAGCGGCGCGGAGAGGTCCGCTTCCAGGTCATCCGCGGGCGCGGCGGTGGGGTCGAACTCCAGCGCGTCCGGCAGGCCCGTGGCGGCGGAGGACGGGACGGGCGAGGGGTCGCCGAAGTCCACGTCGCCGAAGTCCGTCGCGGGGTTGATGCGCGCGGGCGCCGGGGGCGCGGCCGGGGCGGGGTCTCCGAAGTCCAGGGAGAAGTCCGGAGCGGGCGGCGCGGCCGGGGGCGGCGACGTGAAGTCCACGGCGAACGGATCATCCATCGGCACCGGGGACTGGCCGTACGCGGGCGCCTGTCCGTACGCGGGGGCCGGCGGCTCCGCGAAGTCGAAGGACACGGGCGCGGGCGCGGCGGGGGACGGCAGGTCCGAGAAGTCCATCGCCTGGGGCGCGGCGGGCGAGGGCAGGTCGGAGTAGTCCAGGCCGGGCGAGGGCGGCAGGGCGAAGGGGTCCTCGCTCCCGGAGGGCAGCCCGCCCAGGTCGTAGGCCGGTGCGCCGGCGGGCGGCGGGGGCAGGGCGAACGGATCCGCCTCGGGGGCCGGGGCCGCGTAGGCGGAGGGCGGCGGGAGGCCGAACGGATCCGCCTCGGGTTCGGCGGAGGGCGGGGCCAGGGCGAACGGATCCGCCGGCGGGGGCTCGCCGTAGCCGAAGGTCTGCGGGTGGGCTCGCGACGCCGCCGGGCCGTGGGCGTTGGACGGGTCGTTGATGTCGAAGGTGAAGGCGTCCTCGGGCGCGGGCTGCGCGGGGACGGGCAGGTTGCCGTCGTCCGCGAAGTCGAAGTCGGGCGTGCCGAAGTCGGCCTCGGGAGCGGGCGGGGCGGCGGCGATGGGGTCTTCGGAGAAGTCGAAGTCGCGCGCGGTGCTGGCGGGCTCGTTCGAGCCGTAGGCGGCGGGCGCGGCGGGCTCGCGGTAGGCGTCCGTGGGGACGGGGATGGCGACGACGCGGGTCACGTCCTCGCGCGGCTCGGAGAAGTCGCTGGTGTCGAGCGAGGAGAACTCGCCGCTGCCCACCTCCGAGAAGTCGTCCTCCGCGGCCATGGGCGCGGGGGCCGGCGGCGCGGCGTCCATGTCGAAGTTGAACGAGTCATCCGGAAGGGCCACCGGCGCACCCGGGCCCGCGTCGAGCGAGATGGCGCGGAGCGCGGCCACGCCCGGCGAGGCGTACGCGGCGGGAGGGACCTCGTCGTCGAAGGAGAACGGATCCTCAGGCACGGGCGGCGCGGCGTGGCCCGGCAGCGGAATGGCGGAGGCGCGCGGAGCGGCCGTGCCCGGCAGCGGGATGGCGGCGGACTGCGGGGCGGCGCTCCCGGGCAGCGGGATGGCGGCGGCGCGCGGGGCGGCCGTGCCCGGCAGCGGGATGGCGGGACCCGCGCCCATCGGGATGGCGGCGGACTGGGGCGCGGCGGTGCCCGGCAGTGGGATGGCGGGACCCGCGCCCATCGGAATGGCGGCGGACTGGGGCGCGGCCGTGCCCGGCAGCGGAATCGCGGCGGACTGCGGAGCAGCGGTGCCCGGCAGCGGGATGGCGGCGGCTCGCGGCGCGGTGGTGCCCGGCAGCGGGATGGCCGGACCGGCACCCATCGGAATGGCGGCGGACTGGGGCGCAGCGGTGCCCGGCAGGGGGATGGCGGCGGACTGCGGTGCGGCCTGGCCCGGGAGCGGAATGGCGGCGGACTGGGGCGCGGCGCGCGGGGCGGCGGTGCCCGGCAGGGGGCTGGCGGCGGACTGCGAGGCGGCGCTGCCCGGGAGCGGGATGGCGGCGGACTGCGAAGCGGCGCTGCCCGGAAGCGGGATGGCGGCCGATTGCGGCGCGGCGGTGCCCGGCAGCGGAATCGCGGAGGACTGAGACGCGGCGCTACCGGGGAGCGGGATGGCGGCCGACTGCGGCGCGGCGTGGCCCGGGAGCGGTATCGCGGCGGACTGCGGAGCAGCGGTGCCCGGCAGGGGAATGGCGGCCTGCGGCGCGGCGGCGCGGGGCGCGGCGGTGCCAGGGAGCGGAATCGCGGCCGGCTGCGGCGCGGCGTTTCCGGGCAGCGGGATGGCGGCGGACTGGGGCGCGGCGGTGCCGGGGAGCGGAATCGCGGCGGGCTGCGGCGCGGCGGGAGCCGCGGCCTCGGGGGCTTCAGTGCCCGCGCCATCGGCCTTGATGGGGAACGTGGTCTGGCACCGGGCACACTTCAGCTTCGCGCCCCCGGGCGGGATCCGCCTGTCATCGATGTTGTAATTCGTCTGGCACGACGGGCAGGAGACTTTCATTGTTTTCCTTCGACGAGACCGGCTGGCGCGCGCACGCGCTGGAATGACGGGGGCGGTGCGATGGTCCGCGCGGCGCGTGCAGGCTAGCAGAGCCGTTTCAAGCCCGGAAAGAACGCGTCCCTGGGGCGCACCGCCGTCACCCGGGCGGGCAGGAGGGCGGGCGCCCGGCAACACCAACAGTGTGCGTCCCTTTTCCAGGGGCCCTCCCGAGGTGGTAGACCCGGCGGGTCATGGATCCCATCGTCATCCTCGGAGCGGGCCTGGCGGGCCTGTCCACCGCGCACTTCCTCAAGCGCCCCTGGCGCCTCATCGAGAAGTCCGACCGGGTCGGCGGCCTCATCAAGACCGAGGTCATCGACGGGTGTTACTTCGACCCCACCGGCCACTGGCTCCACCTGCGCGACCCGGAGATCCAGGAACTGGTCAACACGCTCTGGCTCCCGGACCAGCTGGTGCGCATCCAGCGCCGCGCCGCCGTGTTCTCCCGCGACACCTTCACCCGCTTCCCCTACCAGGTGAACACCCACGGGCTGCCGCCGGAGGTCGTCGCGGAGAACCTCGTCGGCTACGTGGAGGCCATCTACGGGGAGAAGGGCCGCGCCCTGCGCGAGCGCGACCCCGTGAACTTCGAGGAGTTCATCCTCCGCTACATGGGCGAGGGCTTCGCGAAGAACTTCATGCTGCCCTACAACCAGAAGCTCTGGACCGTGCACCCGCGCGAGATGTCCGCCGCGTGGGTCGGCCGGTTCGTGCCGCGCCCCACCCTCAAGGAGGTCGTGGACGGGGCGCTGGGCGCGGGCAGTGATCAGCTGGGCTACAACGCGTCGTTCCTCTACCCGCGCGAGGGCGGCATCGAGAGCCTGGCGCGCGCGATGAAGCAGCACCTGACGGGCGGCGAGCTGAGCGTGCGCACCGAGCCCGTCTCCATCGACTGGAAGGCGAAGCAGGTCACGCTGTCCGACGGCCGCACCCTGCCGTACTCCGGGCTGGTGTCCTCCATCGCGCTGCCCCTGCTGGTGGACCTCATCGGGAAGGGCGCCTCCGGCGTGCCGGACGAGGTGCGCGCCGCGGCGAAGCGCCTGCGCGCCTTCATCGTCACGTACGTGTGCGTGGGGGCCCGGGGCGCCAACCGCCAGCCGTGGCACTGGATCTACCTGCCGGAGCCGGAGTTCCACTCGTACCGCATCGGGGCGCCGTCGGCGGTGTACGCGCCCCTGGCCCCGCCGGACACGGCCAGCTTCTCCGTGGAGTTCAGCCACCACGGCGAGCTGTCCGTGGCGGACGCGGAGAAGTACGCGGTGGAGGACCTGCTGCGCTCGCGGATGATCCACTCGGCGGACGACATCCTCTTCACGAAGGGCCGGGAGATTCCCAACGCGTACGTCCTCTACGACGACGCCTATGGCCCCGCGATGGCGGAGATCAACCGCTTCCTGGAGCACGCCGGCATCCTCACGGCGGGGCGCTACGGGAAGTGGGAGTACTCCTCCATGGAGGACGCCATCCTGGGCGGGCGGGCCTGCGCCCGGACGCTGAACGGCTGACGCACGGAGTCGTCTCCTGTCGACGGTGGTCCGGGGCCGTGCTAGGCCCCGAGGCCTTCCCTTCGCATCTCCGGACCCATGGCCCTGCACCTCTCCGTCGTCATCCCCGTCTACAACGAGGAGTCCATCATCGCCCAGGCAGCCGAAGAGCTGCGCCAGGGGCTGGATGCTCGCGGGCTCGACTACGAAATCATCTTCGCGGAGAACGGCTCGCGCGACGCGACCCCCCGCATCCTGGAAGAGCTCTGCGCGAAGAACCCGCGCCTGCGCTGGTTCCACTCGGAGACGCCCAACTACGGCGTGGCGCTCAAGGCCGGCATCCTCAAGGCCCGGGGCACCTACGTGGTGTGCGATGAAATCGACCTCTGCGACCTGACCTTCTACGACGCGGCGCTGCCCCGGCTGGAGCGCGGCGAGGCGGACATGGTCGTGGGCTCCAAGGCGGCCAAGGGCGCGAGCGACCAGCGCCCCCTCATCCGCCGCGCGGCCACGCGGGTGCACAACAAGCTCCTGCGCGTGGCGCTGGGCTTCCAGGGCACGGACACGCACGGCCTGAAGGCGTTCCGCCGGGAAGCGCTGCTGCCCGTCATCCAGAAGTGCGTGGTGGACATGGACGTGTTCGCCAGCGAGTTCGTCATCCGCGCGTGGCGCGAGGGGCTCAACGTCATGGAGATCCCCATCCAGCTCCATGAGAAGCGCCAGCCGTCCATCCACCTCTTCAAGCGCGTGCCCAACGTGCTCAAGAACGTGGGCAAGCTGTTCTACGTCATCCGCGTGCGCGGGACCTGAGCGGAGGGTTGCCCCATGACGGCAGCGCGACTGGCGTCCATCTCCGTCGACCTGGATTCGCTGCCGCACTACTGCCGGATCCACGGGCTCCCGGAGTCGCTGCTCGACGAGCGCGCGCGGACGCTCATCCACCGCGTGGCGGTGCCGCGCTTCCTGGAGCTGTTCGCGCAGGTCGGCGTGCCGGGGACGTTCTTCGTCATCGGCGAGGACCTGGAGTCGGACCCCGGCGCGGCGGACGGCATGCGGCGCGCCCACGCCGCGGGCGTGGAGATTGCCAGCCACAGCCACGCGCATGACTACGCGCTGACCCGGCGCGGGCCCGCCGCCATCGCGGAGGACCTGGGGCGCGCGGACGCGGCCATTGAGAAGGCCGTGGGCGTGCGGCCCGTGGGCTTTCGCGCTCCGGGCTACACGCTGAACGCGGACCTGTACGCGGCCACCGTGGCGCAGGGGTACCAGTACGGGTCCTCCGCGTTCCCGGCGGCGCCGTACTACGCGGCGAAGGCGGCGGTGATGGGGGCGCTCGCGGCGCTGGGGCGGCCGTCTCGCTCCGTGCTGGACACCCCGCGCGTGCTGCTGGCGCCACGGGTTCCGTACCGACCGGATCCCGCGCAGCCCTACCGTCGTGGCTCGGGGGCGGTGCTGGAGCTGCCCATGACGGTGACGCCGGTGGTGCGCTTCCCGTTCATCGGCACGTTCGCGACGACGCTGCCTCGCGGGACGATGCGCGCCGCGTACCGCACGTGCCGGGCGGACGCCTTCTTCAACTTCGAGCTGCACGGCGTCGACGTGCTGGACGCCACGGACGGCATCCCGCCGGAGCTCGTGCGCCAGCAGCGCGACCTGCGCGTGAGCGCCTCGAAGAAGCAGGAGCGGCTGCGCAGCATCTTCCAGTGGCTCAAGGATGACTTCGACGTCGTCACCCTGCGCGACGCGGCGGGACAGCTCTCCGCGGCGCTCTGATCAGCGCGCGGCCTTCAGCGCCTTCCAGTCCGCTTCCGCCTGATCCGCGTAGGCCTGCGCGAAGGTGACCAGCCGCTTCGTGGCGCCCTTCGCGTCGCCGCCCACCCAGTCCTCCAGGCGCGCGGCCTGCGCCTGCGTGTTGCCGTGGGCCCGGGCCAGCACGACGCCGGCCTGCTCGAAGGTGGAGCGCAGCGCCTTCTTCTTCCCGAGCACCGCGTCGTCCAGCTTGTCCTTCTCCGGCTCCACCTCGCGCACGAGGAAGGCCCGGCCGCCCATGTCCACCGCGCCCGTGAGCGGGTTCACCGCGCCGCCCAGCTCCTCTTGCGCCTTCACCACGTCCGCGCCGTTCGCGGGCACCGGCGGCGACGTCACCCCGGAGGCGAGCAGCTCCTTCAGCTCCAGCAGCACGGGCGGCGCCTTCGGATCCGCCGCGCCCACGAGCACGTAGTCGCGCTCCAGGCCGTAGCTGCTGCCGCCCGCGTCCAGCCGCGCGGCCAGGTCCAAGATCTTGAGGGGCACGGCCACGCCCTCCGTGCCGTCCAGCGTCTTCTCGTAGGAGGCCAGCGCCGTGCGCACCGCCGTCTTCTGCTCCGCGTCCAGCGGCTTGAGCGTGTCCGACTTGAGGAAGTGGGGGCCCTTCGCGCCATCCAGCTTCACGTACTTGGACAGCAGGTCCTTCGCGGACGTGTCGCGCGCCTTCCCGATGAGGTCCTTCACCGCGCCGGAGGACTCCTTCTTGTCCAGGAAGGCCCCGGGGTTCGCGTCGCCGTCCGCCAGCAGCTCCAGCGTCTCGAAGTAGTTCTTCGCGAGCGCCTCCACCACCTTGGCCTGCTCGCTGGAGGACAGGCCCGCCTCGCGCGCGGTGAGGACGGCGCTGGTGGCCAGGCGCGTGAGGTCCGCCTCCGGCGACGCCGTGCCCGTCTGGTCGAAGTCGTTGAGCCCCCACACCGCCTTGCCGTCCGGGCCCCGGAACGTGCCCAGGTTGCCCACGTGCGCGTCGCCCACCACCCGGATGTCCGGCGGCGTCCGGTCCGTCAGCCGAGCCTCCTGCGCGTACGGACCGCGCAGGTCCGCGTGGAACAGGGCGGGCATGGCGCGGAACATGGCGGAGGGGCTCTCACGCATCTGCGCCAGCTTCTCCTTCAGGCGCGCGGGCGGCAGGTCCAGGCGCGCGTTGAAGTCGCGCACGAAGGCCACCGCCTGGGCGGGCTCGCGGTCCAGTCCGGACGCCCGGGCCCCCTTGGGCGCTGGCGCGTTCAGCGCCACGGCGTTGCCCGTCCGTGACGTGGTGGCCTGGGGCTGGAAGTCGCTGACGTGGGACGGCAGCCGCCCCGCCGAGGCCCCGGAGGCGAGCGTCAGCACGGTGGCGGCCACGGTGGAGCCGGGGACGGACGTCCGGGAGGAGGGCGAGGGCTTGGGCGGGATGCGCATGGGGGACCTTCCGGCGGATTATCGTCAGAAGGCGTTCGCGGGTTGTCGGCGCACTCCCGGCGTGCATGCCGGGGTGCTAAGGAGCCAGCCCATGCTGGAGCGTTTCAGCGACAAGGTGAAGAAGGGCCTGCGCGGCTGGACCGAGCGCATGGCCGGCGAGCAGCAGTCCGACCAACTCCAGGCCCTGGCCCGGACGGAGAACGAGTACGGGGTGGACCCGTTCGGGTTCAACCTGGACTACAGCCTGGCCGCCATCGCCCCGTTCATGTGGCTCTACCGCCACTACTTCAGGGTGGAGGCCTACGGCGCGGACCGCATCCCCGCGGGACGGGTGCTGCTGGTGTCCAACCACTCCGGCCAATTGCCCCTGGACGGCGCGATGATTGGCATTGCCCTGATGGTGGAGGGCAACCCGCCGCGCGCCATCCGCAGCATGGTGGAGAAGTGGGTGCCGTCCCTGCCGTACGTCTCCACGTTCATGGCGCGCGTGGGGCAGATTGTCGGCACGCCGGAGAACTGCCGGCGGCTGCTGGAGGCGGAGGAGGCCATCCTCGTGTTCCCGGAAGGGACGCGCGGGCTCAACAAGCTCTGGCCCCAGCGCTACCAGCTCCAGGAGTTCGGCCTGGGCTTCATGCGGCTGGCGCTGGAGACGAACACGCCCATCGTGCCCATCGCCGTGGTGGGCGCGGAGGAGCAGGCCCCCGCGCTGATGAACCTCAAGCCGGTGGCGAAGCTCCTGGGCTTCCCGTCCTTCCCCATCACCCCCACGGGCACGCCCTTCCCGCTGCCCACGAAGTACCGCATCTACTTCGGAGACGCGCTCCACTTCACCGGCCGCGCGGACGACGAGGACAGCGAGCTGGACAAGAAGGTGCGCACCGTGAAGGCCTCCATCCAGGCGATGCTGCACCAGGGCCTCAAGGAACGCCGGGGGGTGTTCTGGTGAGCGCTTCCACCGAGGAGAAGGACACCGTCGCGGACAAGCGCCCGGCGGTGGTCGTCACCGGCATCAGCGGCAACCTGGGCCGCACGCTGGCGAAGCAGCTGCACAAGCGCGAGCGCATCATCGGCATCGACCGGCGCCCCTTCGTGGGCAAGCCGAAGGACGTCGAGATGCACCAGCTGGACCTGCGCAAGAAGAAGGCGGAGGACGTCTTCCGCAAGAACGAGATCCGCGCCGTCATCCACATGGGCATCATGCATGACCCGCGCATGAGCGAGGAGGAGCACCACTCGTTCAACGTCGTGGGGACCACGCGCCTGCTGGAGTACTGCGCGAAGTACGGCGTGAAGAAGGTGGTGGTGCTGTCCTCGGCCAACGTCTACGGCCCCAGCCCGGACAACTCCAACTTCCTCACGGAGGACGCGCCGCTGATGGCCGCCAGCCGCTTCTCCGGCGTGCGCGACCTCATCGAAGTGGACATGCTGGCGCACAGCTTCTTCTGGAAGCACCCCGACATCGAGACGGTCATCCTGCGGCCCGTCCACATCGTCGGGCCCACCATCAAGAACGCGCCGTCCCACTACCTGCGCCTGCGCTACCCGTGGACCATGGCGGGCTTCGACCCCATGGTGCAGCTCATCCACGTGGAGGACGTGGCCCGCGCCATGATGGAGGCCCTGCGCCCGGAGCCCAAGGGCGTCTACAACGTCGTCGGCCCCGGCCAGGTGCCCCTGTCCGCGGTGCTGCGCGAGCTGGGCCACACCCCCATCCCCGTGCCGCACCCGGTGGCCCGGCCGCTGTTGGGCCTGATGTTCCGCTACCGGCTGGCCAACTTCCCGCCGCCGGAGCTGGACCACATCCAGTTCCTCTGCGCCGTGGACGGCAACCGCTGGGTCCAGGACGTGGGCTGGAAGGCCCAGCACTCCATGCGGGACACCATCCGCTCCGTCATCGGCGAGTAGCGGCTTTTCATGGGGCCCGCCGTCAGTTCCCTGACAGCCATGTCAGGGGGAACGTGGCGCCATGGCAGGGAGGGCCTGACAGGACTGTCAGGCATGGGACGGCGGAGCCGGGGAGTGAGGTGGGTTAAGTGCCTGATTTCCCGTGGGAACCCGGGGTGGGGCAGGGGGGCTCGAAGGTTGGCACCAGCATTGCTCTAGAGACCAGGCAACACGGCGAAGTCGCAGCGGGCCGGAAGTACCGCGCGACATCGTCACCCTGGTAGGGGGTTCCATTGGGGAACCCTCGACGCCCATCGTCTCGGCCGGCCCCGAGACGGTGGGCGATTTTTTTGCGGGGTAGGGGCGCCTACTCCAGCTCGCCTGCGAAGGGACCGTCGTGCTGCTTCTCCAGCAGCCAGACGCCGTCCCGGAAGACGAACTCCGAGGTGACGGTGTCGGTCTGCTCGGAGACGGAGGGCAGGCGCATCCACTGGATGCGGCTGTGGACGGTGGCGCGGCGGCCGTCCTCGGCGAGCTTCACGTCCTCGATTTCGAAGTCGGTGACGGTGAGGTCGCGCTCGTCGTGGAGTTCGCGGCGCTGGCGCTCGAAGTCCTTGCGCTCCTCGGGGACGAGGAAGCCGGACAGGGCGCGGTAGTTCCTCCAGCGCAGGTTCTTGTGGAAGCCCTCCACGACGGGGCGGAGCTCTTCCAGGTCCGACTTGGGCGGCGTGTGGGCACACGCCCCACCGAGGACCAGGGCGACCATCAGGGCAGGCAGGCGTTTCATGCGCGCGACGCTAGCAGCCGCTGGGCGGAACGGACGAGGGCAGTGGTATGGTCCGCGCTCCCCCGCTTAGCGCACCGGAGTCGCGACTCAACATGGCCAAGTCGATGGTGGAGCGTTACGAGCAGCTCCTCCGGCAGGACCCGACCTCTTCCGTCTTCGTGGAGCTGGCGAAGGCGCTGCTGGAGAAGGGAGACGCGGCGCGCACCATCGAGGTGTGTACGCAGGGCATCTCCCACCACCCCACGTCCACCGTGGGGCGGGTGCTGTGGGGCAAGGCCCTCATCCAGCTGGGGCGGCCCGCGGAGGCGATGGAGCAGTTCGACCAAGCCATCGCCATCGAGCGGGACAACCCGTACGCCTACAACCTCATTGGCGACGTGCTCCTGCAGCGCGGGCTGTACCGCTCCGCGCTGCCGATTCTGCGCAAGGCCGTGGCGCTGCAGCCCAACAACGGGCGCGTGAAGCAGTGGTTGGATCAGGCCCAGCAGGCGCTGTCCGGCGGCCCTGCGCCCATCTTCGAGGACCTGGGCATCCTGGGGACCCCGGCGGCGGCGCCGGAGGAAGAGACGCCGGAAGCGCCGGGTGCGGAAGCAGCCCCGTCCGCGTTCGAGGCGCGTGCCGCCGCTGCGGCGGGCCTGGAGCCGCGCCGTTCCGCGAGGACGGAGACCCCAGCGGGTGGAGTGGATGCGCACGCGGCTGCTCGCGTCGGATCCGTGGAGGCGCACGGAGGGCCGACCGCGCCTTCCGGAACGCCGGTGCCGGAGGATGCTCGGCGCGATGGTTCGGTGGATGCGGGTGGTCCGTCCGCGGCGGATGATCAGCGCGAGAGCGCGCCGGACGCTGGCGCGGATCCGGGCGACGGATCCGGTCGTGTGGCCAGCGGTGGCCCGTCGGATCCGGGGCAGGAGCCGGGTTCGGGGCGGCAGCGCGTGGCGTCGGAGGCCGGAGCGGATTCGGGTAATGGATCCGGTGCGGGACGCGGTCGCGCGGCCCGTGGTGGACCTTCGGATCCGGGCCAGGAACCCGGTGATGGCTCCTCGGACGCGGGCCAGGAGCCCGGTTCGGGACGCGGCCTTGAGGCTCGCGGTGACGCTTCGGGCGCGGGCTCGGAGGCCTCCGCGGGCGACGCGACGGACGGTGCTCCGACGGATCCGGGCGCGGGTGCCGCTTCCGAGTCCGCGCAGGGTGCCTCTGGTCGTGGGCGCAAGTCCGGGATGCTGGCGGACCTGCCGGACGCCCCGGCGGAAGAACCCGCGTCGCAGAGTGGGGGACTGCTCGGGGACCTTCCTCCTCCCGAGGCAGCTCGGGCCCGCGCGACCGTGCCGATGAGGCCGGCTCCGGTGGCGTCGTCGGGGGCGGGCGGCAAGCGCTCGCTGCTGGACGACATCCCGGATGCGACGGAGCTGGCGGCGGCCGCGGCGCGCAACAAGGCGGCGGCGAACGCGAAGGACACGGAGGCGCTCGCGGCGAAGTACGAGCGCGAGATGCACGAGAAGATCGCCAAGGAGCGGGCGAAGCAGTCCCTCCTCGAGCGATACGGCGCGAAGACCGTGGCCCTCTTCGTGGCCCTCATCTTCCTGGGCGCGAGCGCCGGCTTCTTCATCCTCTACCGCTCCCGCCAGGGCGGCCAGACGCTGTCGGAGACGCTGGAACTCTCGAAGCGCGCCATCGCGCAGGACACGGGGGCGTCGCTGGACGAGGCGCTCCGCCAGCTCGACCGCGCGCGTGACATGGACGAAGCGAGCCCCGCCGCGTGGGCGCTCGCGGGCTACGCGCACGCGCTGCGCTACCTGGACCACGGCGCCAACGCCGACGACCGCCGGCTCGCGCTGGAGGCGCTGGAGAAGCCGGGCGTGAAGGAGGGCTTCAACGGCCTGGTGCTGGCCACCAATGCGCTCGTCGCCGACGACCGGGGCCGCGAGGCCTCGCGCCGCGCGCTGCTCGCGTCGCAGGACGACGTGACGGAGGTGCACGCGCTCGCGGGCAGCCTGCTCATCGCCGCCAAGGACGAGAAGAAGGCCCTGGACCGCTTCGACCGTGCGCTCAAGGCGTCCCCGGGCAACGTCCGCGCGCTGGTGTCGCTGGGCGACTACTACCTCGCCTCCGAGGACTTCCCGCAGGCGCTGGAGATGTTCAAGCGCGCGCGCGAGGTCTCCAAGGAGCACCCGGCCGCCCGCATCGGGATGGCCGAGAGCCGGCTCGCGCTGGAGCAGGACCTGGACGCGGCGCTGGCGGACGTGGCGCCGCTCGCGCAGGACCCGAAGCTGCCGCCCGCGCTCCAGCCCCGCCAGCAGCTGGTGCACGGCGAGCTGTTGTCCGCGCTGGGCAAGTACGAGGAAGCGCGCGCGATGCTCTCCAAGGGCACGCAGGGGCCGCTGGCCATGGACTTCCAGCTGGCGCTCGGGGCCGCGGGCCGCGCGGCGGGCAAGCTGGAGGCCGCGCAGCAGGCCTACGAGGCCGCGCTGAAGCTGCAGCCCAAGAGCGAGGCCGCGAAGGAGGGCCTGGGGCGCACGCTGCTGGACCGCGACCGCGAGAAGGAAGCGCTCCAGCGGCTGGAGGCGGACGGCGGCCGCAAGGTGTCGCTGGTTCGCGGTGCTGCCTACGCGCGGCTCGGGGACTGGAAGCGCGCCCGCGTGGAGCTGGGCAAGACGCGCGTGAACGACCGCTACCCGCCGGAGGCCGTCGCGTGGCTGGCGCTGGCGGACGCGAACGAGGGCAACGCCGCCCAGGCGCGCGACGTGCTGGAGAAGGCGGTGGCCAAGAAGCCCCGCACGGACCTGCGCGTGGCGCTGGGACAGGTGTACTGGCGCGAGCGCGCGCTCGACAAGGCGCAGGCGCAGTTCGACGAGGCGCTGAAGGACCCGCGCGACTACGAGGGCGCGTGCTCGCTGGGGCGGCTGCTCCTGTCGCGCGGCCTGCCGGACATGGCGCTCAAGCCGCTGACGCAGGCGGTGGAGCGCAACGGCGCGCACGGCGAGGCGCGCGACGCCCTGGGCCGCACGCTGCTGGCGCTGGGCCGGACTCCGGATGCGCTGAAGCAGTTCGAGGCCTGGCAGCTGGACAACCCGGGCAACGCGGCCGCGCACAAGGGCTTCGCGCTGGCGCTGTACCAGTCCGGCCGCCGCAAGGAGGCGGAGGGCGCGTCGGGCCGCGCGGTGAAGCTGGCGCCGGACGACGCGGAAGGGCAGCGGCTGCGCGCGGCGCTCCTGTTCGCCAACGGCGACGCGAAGGGCGGCTTCGCGGCGCTGGAGCGCGCCAACAAGCTGGACTCCAAGGACCCGGACACCTTCTGCGAAATCGCCCAGGCGTTCCTGCGCCAGGGGCAGGTGGAGAGCGCGGACGCGGCCTTCGCGGCGGCGCGGCGCGAGGGGCCGGACGCGACGTGCGGCCGCGTGGGCGAGCTGTACACGCAGCTGCCGGGCGGTGGACGCGGCGCGGCGCGCACGCTGCAGGACCTGGCCGACAAGGCGCCCACCGTCTGGGACAAGGCCTTCGCCCAGGTGACGCTGGCACGGGTGCTCCTGGGCGCCGGAGCCGTGAAGGAGGCCCGCGCGGCGGCGGACGAGGCCGTGCGGCTTGCCCCCTACAACGGGCGTGCGTACCTGGCCCTGGGACTGGTGGCCTTCAAGCAGCGGCAGGAGGCCCCCGCCCGCGAGGCGCTGGCCAAGGCCGTGGAGCTGGAGCCCACGGACGGCCTGGCCCACCTGGCGCTGGCGGACGTGCTGGTGCGCGAGTCCTCGGAGCTGCCCCGGGCGGTGGAGGCCTACGAGGCCTTCCTGAAGCTCGCCGGGGGGGCTCCGGAGGCGAACCGGGTGAAGAAGGCCCTTCCGCTCCTCAAGCGCCGGGCGTCGCGCTAGCGTGGTGGACGTGAGCGAGCAGCGGCCCCCGTCCTCCCCCCTGCTGAAGGTCATGTGGGGCAATGCCTTCCTGCTGTCCGTGCTCTACCTGCTGACGGGCATCGTCGTGGAGTCCATCCGGCGGCGGTACCACGCGCCCTTCTTCGAGCGGCTCTCCATGGCGCTCGACTCGCTGCCGGCGCGGGCGCTGGAGCTGACGCACACGATGGAGCCGCTGCGCGCGGCGTACTTCACCGGCCGCATCACCGACCTGGGGGTGCGCGTCGTCTTCGGCGTCGTCACCGTGGCGGTCATCTTCCTGCTCGCCCTGGTGGTGGGCGCCATCATGGGCGTGCTGCGGTGGACGCTCATGCGCGCCACCCGCGGAGGTGGTGACGGCCCGCCGCCGGGCCCAGGCCGGGACGCCTAGCGGCGCGACTTCGCCTTGCGGATGCGAGGGGCCACGGGCGCCGCCTGCGGCTCGTGGCCCGCCGCGCGCGCCATCAGGCAGATGTCCACCACCTTGGGGCCGAAGCGCTCCCAGCGGCTCTCCCCGGTGCCCTTCACCGCGAGGAACGACTCCCGGTCCACCGGCAGCGCGGCGGCCAGCCCCAGCAGCGTCGCGTCGTTGAAGATGATGAAGGGCGCGATGCCCAGGTCCTTCGCCAGGTCCTTGCGCCAGCGGCGCAGCTCCGTGGACGCAAGCTCGCTGTACACCATCACCGGCGCCCCGGACGCGGCCGGCGCGGAGCGCGAGGAGGAACCGGAGGGCTTGGGCATCATGCTGCCCGCGCACCGGTCGCACTTTCCGCACACCGCCGCCGCGTCCGCCTGCCCGAAGTAGCGCAGGATGAACGCGCGCCGGCACGTCGGCGTGTACGCGTAGTCCGCCATCCGCTTGAGCATCAGCCGGTTGAGCCGCTCCTGCTCGCGCACGCGGGACAGGTCCACCGTCAGCTCGCGGAACGGCACGCGCTCCAGCGCGCGGATGGAGCGCCCCGCGAACGGCCTGCGCACCCGCACCACGCCGGACTTCTCCAGCAGGCCCAGCGCATGCCGGACGTCGTCCTCCGTGAGCCCCGTGCGCCGCGCGAGGATGGGCAGCTCCGTGGTGGCCTGCCGTCCCACGGGGAAGGTCTCCAGCAGCGAGCGCAACAGCCGCTGCGATTCCGCCGCGTGCGGCTGGGCGCTGGCGGCCTTGTCCGTCAGCGTGATGCCGTACTCGCCCTCACCCCGGCCACCGCGCTCCAGCTTGCCCTCGCGCTCGAAAATCTTGAGCGCGGCGGAGACCTCGAACTCGCTGGCGCCCACCATGCCCGCGAGCGCATGCACGCCCCGGTCGAACTCCTCCACGGCCTGCAGCTGCGCCCAGATGTCCGACAGCACGGCCTCGGACGGGTGGCTGCTCTCGATGAGGCGCTCCTGCGTGTACACGTCCGCGTGGTTGAACAGGAGCACCGCGGTGGCGGGGTTGCCGTCGCGGCCCGCGCGGCCAATCTCCTGGTAGTACGCCTCCACCGCCCGGGGAATGTTGGCGTGCGCGACGAAGCGGATGTCCGGCTTGTCGATGCCCATGCCGAAGGCGTTGGTGGCCACCGCCACCGCCTCCTTCGCGGACATGAAGTCGTCCTGCGCGCGGCGGCGGGCGTCGTCCTCCATGCCCGCGTGGTACAGCACCGCGTTCACCTTGCGCGTGACCAGCGCGGAGTGCATCCCTTCCGCCGCCTTGCGCGTGGAGCAGTAGATGATGCCGCTGCCGCCCTTCGCCGCCAGACTGGCGCACGCGTCCCGGCGCTCCTCGTCCCCGCTGACGTTCACCACGTCCAGGAAGAGGTTGGGCCGGTCGAACCCCTGGGCGAAGACCGCCGGGTCCTTCATCAGCAGCACGCGGACGATGTCCTCGCGCACCTCCGGCGTCGCGGTGGCGGTGAGGGCCACCGTGCGCGGGGGCCGCAGCCGCTTCCGCACCTGGCCCAGCAGCGCGTAGTCCGGCCGGAAGTCATGGCCCCACTGGGAGATGCAGTGCGCCTCGTCCACGGCGAACAGCTCGACGCCCAGCCCGGACACCAGCTCCAGGAAGCTTCCACTGCGGAAGCGCTCCGGCGCCACGTAGAGCAGCTTGTACTCGCGGGCGCGCAGCTTGCGCAGGCGGTCCGCCCGCTCCACGTCCGACAGCGACGAGTTGATGTACGTGGCCGGAATGCCCTTCGCGGTGAGCTGCTCCACCTGGTCCTTCATCAGCGCGATGAGCGGTGACACCACCAGCGTGATGCCCGGCAAGAGCAGCGCCGGGAGCTGGTAGCACAGGCTCTTGCCGGCGCCCGTGGGCATCACCACCACGGTGTTGCGGCCGCTGAGGACGGAGTTGATGACGGGCGCCTGGCCGGGGCGGAACTCCGACAGGCCGAAGTGCCGCACCAGTCCCTGCTGGGCATCTTCAAGGAAGGGCAGGGACTCCGTCATCGCGCGCATGTTCACCATCCTGGATCGGCCGTCAACGCCAATCCCCTCCGTGGGCACCGGTGCCCCCACCTCACAGCTCAAGGCCCGGAGGAAGGGGAACCGCCAGCGCGGCCCGTTTCCGCGCCACCTCCCGCCGCAGCGCCTCCGTCCGCTCCGGGTCCAGGCGGCCGTCCACGACGACGTCCCCCTCGCGCGCGCCCTGCGGCAGCCGCCAGCGCTCCACCGTGCACGCCTGCCCTCCGTCGGTCCGCACCACCTGGGCCCGCGTGTCCTCCAGCACCTCCACGCGCACGGGGCTTGCCCCCAGCGCCAGCAGCACGCCCGCCCCCATCACCAGCCCCCGCCCGTGACGCACCTGCGCCGGCCCTCCCGCTCGCTGTCCGGCAGGATGCCCCGCTCCAGCATCGACACGAACGCGCTGTCGCCCACGACGACGTGGTCCAGCAGCTTCACGCCCAGCAGCCCCGCCGCCCGTGCCAGGTGCTCCGTGAGCCCCACGTCCTGGACGCTGGGCTCCGGGTCCCCCGACGGATGGTTGTGCGCGAGCACGATGGCCGTGGCCCGCGCGGAGAGCACCGCGGCGAACACCTCGCGCGGATCCACCGGGCACGCGCTCAGCGTCCCTTCCGCCACCCGCGCGTCGTGCACCAGCACGTTGCGCGGGTTGAAGCACAGCACGTGGAACACCTCGCGCCGCAAGGCGGCCAGCGTGGGCGCCAGGTACGCGTGCACCTCCTTCGGGTTCCGCAGCCGGGGCCGCTTCTCCGGAGAGCGCTGCACGCGCCGTCCCAGCTCCAGCGCCGCCAGCAGCCGGGACGTGCGGGCCGGCCCCACGCCCCGCCGCGCGCACAGGACGCGCGGATCCTCCTGCACCAGCGCCTTGAGCCCGCCCCTGACCACGCCGTCCGCCGCGTCCCCCAGCCCCTCCGTCCACAAGAGCCCCAGGAGCTCCAGGTCGGTGAGGGCCTCCGCGCCCAGCCGGAAGAGGCGCTCGCGCGCGGCTCCCAACCCCGGCAACGCCGGACCGCGCGCCCTCACCGACCTGCCACCTGTGGCTTCCCCTTCGCCCGGCTCCGCCCACGCCTCTCCACCTTGTTCCATCCCGCCTCCGTCCACGCGACGGCGGGCTTGAGCAAGGCACGTGCCTTCGGGGTTCACTCCCGGACACCGCGCTTGCGCCCGTCCAGACCCGCGCGAAGCGGCCCTTTGGCGGGACGGACAGCGATGCTCCACCCGCACTCCTGGCGTGCGAGGAAGCAGGAAGCTCGCGGCGGGCGGCTAGAAGCGGGAGATGGCGAAGAAGGCCTTGATCTTGTCGTTCGTCTCTCGAAGCCGCTCGCTCAGCGTGCGGACGAACGTCCACAGGAGGACGTAGGCCAGGTCCTTGTCCGTGAACATCAGTTGGTCCAGCTTCGCGCGCTCGATGACCCACACCGTGCACGAGGTGTGGGCGATGGCGTCCGCGGAGCGGGGTGAATCCTCGATGACCGCCATCTCCCCGAAATACTGGCCGGGTTCGAGGATGGCGAGCGCCTCCTCCCCGATGCCCGGCACGGATTTGGAAATGCGCACCTTGCCGTCGGCGAGGATGAACATGTCCTGGCCGGCGTCACCCTCCCGGAATAGGTAATCACCGGCCACGTGGGTGCGCGGCTGGGCAATCCGGGCGACCTTGGCGAGCTGGCCCTGGGTCAACCCCTCGAAGAGCGCAACCTTCTTGAGGACAGCGGCATCCATGGGGTCCAGGTTCGTATCATGGCCAGGACGGCGGCGTCTGTTACCGTCCGGGCCCGTCAACGTATGAGCGCAGGAGGCGCCGTGTCGCAGGACAAGATCCAGAAGGTCACCATCATCGGTTCCGGCCCGGCGGGCTACACGGCCGCCATCTACGCGGCGCGCGCCAACCTGGAGCCCGTGGTGTTCGCCGGCGGCCCCACCCTGGAGCACCCCCAGCGCGTCCCGGGCGGCCAGCTCATGGTCACCACCGACGTGGAGAACTACCCCGGCTTCCCGGAGGGCATCACCGGTCCGGAGCTGATGGAGCGCTTCCAGAAGCAGGCGGAGCGCTTCAACACCGTCATCCACATGGAGAACATCACCAAGGTGGACTTCTCCAAGCGGCCCTTCCTGCTGGAGAGCGAGAGCGGCATCCAGGTGCGCTCGGAGACGGTCATCATCTCCACGGGCGCCACGGCCAAGTGGCTGGGCGTCAAGGGCGAGGACACCTACAAGAACCGCGGCGTGTCCGCGTGCGCCACCTGCGACGGCGCCTTCTACAAGAAGCAGGACGTGCTGGTGGTGGGCGGCGGCGACACGGCCATGGAAGAGGCCACGTACCTGGCGAAGATCGTCAACCACGTCACGCTCATCCACCGCCGCGACACGCTGCGCGCGTCCAAGGTGATGCAGGAGCGCGCGCTCAACAACCCGAAGATCTCCTTCATGTGGAACTCCGCCGTGGAGGAGGTGGTGGGCAACGCGAAGGGCATGACGGGCGCCGTGGTGCGCAACCTCAAGACGGGTGACAGCCAGCTCGTCAACGCGCAGGGCCTGTTCGTCGCCATCGGCCACACGCCGAACACGGAGCTGTTCCAGGGCATCCTGGAGACGCACCAGGGCGGCTACCTGAAGACGATTCCGGGCAGCACGCGCACCAACATCGAAGGCGTCTTCGCCTGCGGCGACGTGCAGGACAGCTACTACCGCCAGGCCATCACCGCGGCGGGCACCGGCTGCATGGCCGCCATCGACGCGGAGCGCTGGCTCATCGAGCACGGCGAGTAGTCAGTCCCCATTTCCTTCCGTCCCCAGCGAGACGACACGCGCATGAAGACGAAGCAGAAGACGGTGGCGGTGCACGCGGGCTCCCGGCTCACCGGGAGCAAGGCCGTGCCCGTCATCCCGCCCATCTTCCCGGCGGCGGTGAACTGGTTCGACAGCAGCGACGACCTGTCGGACGCGCTGGACGGCAAGGACTACGCCTACGCCCGCATCAGCGCGCCCAACGCCGCGCTGCTGGAGGAGGCCGTGGCGGCGCTGGAGGGTGCGGAGGCGTGCGTCGCGTACGCCAGCGGCATGGCGGCGCTGCGCTCGCTGTTCGACGCGCAGCCGTGGAAGGCCGGGGACGTGCTGGTGATGCCCACGGACGGCTACGGCGTCACCCGGGCGCTCTACAAGAACCTGTGCGCCCGCTGGGGCGTGGAGCTGCGTCCCCTGGACCAGACGGACCCGGACGCCCCCGCGCGCATCCGGGAGTGGCGCCCGCGCCTGGTGCTGGCGGAGAGCATCTCCAACCCGCTGTTGCGCGTGCCGGACATCCGCGCGCTCGCGCAGGCCTGCAAGGACGCGGGGGCGGTGTTCGCGGTGGACGCGACCTTCCCGTCGCCCTACGGCCAGCGCGCGCTGGAGCTGGGCGCGGACTACGCGGTGCAGTCCACCAGCAAGTGGCTCAACGGCCACAGCGACGCGCTGGGCGGCACGGTGAGCGGCTCCAGGGCGCGCATCGACCCGCTGCGGTCCGCACGCATCCTGTCCGGCGACGTGCTGGGCCCCTTCGAGGCGTGGCTCACGCTGCGCGGCCTGCGCACGCTGCCCGTCCGCATGAAGGCCCACAACGAGCACGCCGCCCACGTGGCGAAGCGGCTGTCGGACTCGCCGCTGCTGGAGCGGGTCATCTACCCGGGCCTCTCCTCCCATCCGGACCACGCGGTGGCGGGGCGGGTGCTGGAGGGCGGCTTCGGGCCCATGGTGGCGTTTGAAATCAAGGGCGCGGGGCAGAAGGAGGGCGACCGGTTCCTGGAGGCGCTGCGGGTGGCCAAGCCCGGGCCGTCGCTGGGGGACGTGGGCACGTTGGTGATGCACGCGGCCAGCGCCAGCGCCCGCCGGATGACGCCCCAGGAGCGCGCCCAGGCGGGCATCCGCGACAGCCTCATCCGCGTGTCCGTGGGGCTGGAGGACCCGGACGACGTGGCGGACGACCTGCTCGCCGCGGTGGCGAAGGGGGCCGGCCGGTGAAGATGGTGGACGTCGGCGACAAGCCGAAGACGGACCGCGTGGCGGTGGCCACCGCGCGCCTCCGGATGCTGCCGGAGACGCGCGAGCGCATCCTGGCGGGCAAGGTGGAGAAGGGCGACGTGCTCGCGGCGGCGCGCCTCGCCGGCATCATGGCCGCCAAGCGCACCCCGGACTTCGTGCCCCTGTGCCACCCCATCGCGCTCGCGGGCGTGGACGTGACGCTGGAGCCGGTGGACGAGGGGCTGGAGATCCGCGCGCGCGTGAAGACGGTGGACCGCACGGGCGTGGAGATGGAGGCGCTCACGGCCGCGTGCGCGGCGGCGCTCACCGTCTATGACATGTGCAAGAGCGTGGACCGGGGCATGGTCATCGAAGCGGTGCAGCTGGACCACAAGTCCGGCGGCCGCTCCGGCACCTGGGACCGCGAGCCGGCGTAGTCAGCGCTTCGCTTCCGCGCGCAGCCGCTCCAGGAAGAAGGCCACCACCACCAGCGAGTGCGTGATGTGGCCTTCCAAAATGAGCCGGGGCAGGGCCGCGCGCGGGTACAGCTCCACCGCGATGTCCTCGCCGTCGTCCGGGTCCCCGTCGCTCACGCGCTCGCAGTCGAGCGCCAGGTAGCTGAAGCACCGGTTGGACTGGAAGGCCGGGTTGGGGTGCACCTCGCCCAGCGGCTCCAGGCGTCCGGCGCGGTAGCCCGTCTCCTCCTCCAGCTCGCGCGCGGCGGCCGTGGCCGGGTCCTCTCCCGGGTCGATGACGCCGCCCGGGACCTCCAGCGTCGGCGCGTCGATGCCGAAGCGGAACTGGCGCACCATCACCAGCTCGTCCTGCTTCGTCACCGCGATGACGTTCACCCAGTCCGCGCACTCCAGCCGCACGCGCCCGTGCTCCAGGTTCGTGCGCGGGTCCGCCACCACGTCCTCGCGCACCTTCACCACCGTGAAGTCGTGCTCCAGCCCCCGGCGCAGGCGCGGCCAGGGCTTCACTGTGGACTTGGGTGACTCGGACGCCATGCGGGGGTTCCCTTTCAGTTGAGCAGCTCGGCCCGCTCGCGCAGCTCGCGCGCGGACAGCTCCAGGCGCTCGCGGTCCGGCGCGTCCGGCGACAGCTCCAGGCACCGCTCCACGTCCTTCAGCGCGGCGCGGAAGGCGCCCATCGTGGTGAGCAGCGACGCGCGCGTGCGCAATTCACCCGGGTGGTCCGGGGCCAGGAGCAACAGCAGGTCCACCACCGCCAGCCCCTGCTGGCTGTCGTCGCGTCCCAGGTACACGCGGCGCAGGTTGGACAGCATGCGGTACGCGATGAGCTCCACCGGCGCGGGCGCGAGCATGGCCCGGTCGAACTTGAGCTGCGGCGCCACGCGCTTGAGCAGCTCCTCGCAGCCGTGCTCCGTGAGGATGTCGCCGTGGTGGAAGGGGTCCATCACCAGCTTGTGGTCGCCCGCGTCGCACGCCACCAGGAAGTGGCCGGGGAAGGGGACGCCGTACAGCGGGATGCCCGCGCGGCGAGCCACCTCCAGGTAGAGCACCGACAGCGTTATCGGCAGCCCCACCTTCCGCTCCAGCACCCGGTCCAGGAAGCTGTTGTCCGGCGAGTGGTAGTCGTCCTCGTTGCCCCGGAAGCCCTCGATGTCCGCCAGCACGTGGCGCAGGGCGCGCAAGGGGGCCAGGGCCTCGCCCTTCTCGCGCAGGCGCTCCGCCTCCACCTGCACCCGGGCTGCGAGCGCGTCCAGCGTGTGCAGACACGCCGGGGCGTCCAGGTCCTCACGGCCCAGCGTGGCGATGGCCAGGGCCGCCAGGTCCAGCCGGGGCGGGTCCGCGGCCAGGGAAGACACCAGCCGCTCGCGCGCCAGGGGCGGGCCGAATCCAGAGGGAAAACTCACGGTGCGCACCTGTAACCCACGGAAGCTCCTCACGGCAAAGGCAGGCAGCCGAGCGTCATGCGCCCGGCGGCGACGCGGGCAGGCGGCTCTTGATTTCCGCCCGGATGGCCATGTGCGCGGAAATCAGCCCGGCCAGGATGCCGTCCTCGAACTCGAAGGACGGGTGCTCCTTGAGCTGGGGGAAGTCGTGCGGGTTGCGCAGTTCCTCCGGCCCGATGTTGGGCACCGCCTCGCGCGCCAGCCGCAGCACCTTCGCCTGCTGCTGGGCAATCATCCGCTCGTAGAGGGGAGAGGCCAGGGCCAGGAACTCGTTCGCTGTCTCTTCCGTCATGCGCTGCCTCACTCCTGGGCGATGTCCCATTTCATGCGTCGGTAGGTGTAACGGAAGGCCTCGGCGTTCGCTTCGACGGCGTCACCCGTGGCCTCCCGCCCGTCCAGGAAGGCGACGAAGTCGAACTGCCGGCCGGGCTGGCCATACTCGGCGTCGAACACGCGCACGATTTCGTTCGCCGGCAGCGTCCTGCGCCCCGCCACGCTCACCAGGGGGATGTCCAGGCCCTTCATGTCCTTCGACGGGGCGTAGGACTTCCACACCAGCTCCGTGCACACCAGGGACTGGTCGGAGAAGAAGTCGAAGTTGAAGTCGTACGGCCGGCCCTGGAAGGTGAAGGCGCGCAGGATGGCGCGGGCCTTGTCCACCTGCGACACCCGGGGCCTCAGCACGCCCAGGTAGTCCACGTGCATGCCGTGCTCCACGCCGGTGAAGCTCACGCCCTCGCTGATGGATTCGATGATGCGCAAGGGGTCCCCATGGGAGTCCTTGCCGGTGTACTCCGCCCACTTGGCGGGGAATGCCTTCGCCAGGTGGCCGGTGAACGTCTCCGGGTGGCCGGGCAGCGTGGCCACCCAGGCCTTCACCTCCGGGTCCGCGTCGAAGGTCAGGGCCAGCTCCCGGGCGGTGCCCACGTACAGCTCCGCGTGCGGCCAGAAGCCCGGCAGGCCGATGTTGGACAAGAACCAGTTCTGCCGCGCGACCATCACGTCGCCCGGGGCCATGCGCGGCAGCAGCGCCAGCGTCTGCTCGCGGGAGATGAGCGGCCTTCCCGAGCGGTGCACGCGCGTGTCGCCCATCCACTCGGCCACCGTCTTCTGCACCGGGAACACCGCGCGCGCCGTCGTGTCCTGGGTGAGGTCCGCGGCGGCCTTGGCGAAGAGCACCGGGCCGCGCTTCAGCAGGCGCGTGCGGGCCGTCCTGCTGTCCTGGCGCATGGCCTGGAAGAGCGCGGGGACGCCGGGCTCGTTCAGCACGCCGGACCTCGCCAGCACCGGGTGCAGCGTCGCGCGGTAGCCGTCGCCGGTGAAGAGCTGCGTGGTGGTGCCCACGTGGACGACCTTCTTCTTGAAGCGGCTGAAGGCGCGCGCGGGCAGGCCGTACTCGGGGCCGGGCTCGTCCAGCAGCACCTCCAGTTGCGCCTGTCCCCCGGCCAGGTCCGCGAAGGCCATCCCCTGCGCCAGCTCCGCCGCGAGCGCCGCGTGGGTGAGGAGGAAGCCCCAGGCGTGCTTCTTCGGCTGGGTGACGGCGGGCACCGTGAGGAAGTCCCAGTAGCGCTGGCGCACCACCTCCGTGGAGACGAAGCAGTCGAAGAAGGCGGCCCAGGTGGACACCAGGAGCTGCTTCTCGTCCGGGGTGTACGGCACGTCCTCGCCGCGCCGGTACAGCGCCCTGGCGCGGAAGGCCTCATCGCGCAGGCGGCGCAGGCCCTCGGTGCCCTGGCGCAGCATCTCCAGGTCGCGGCGGGCCTGGGCGACGAAGGCCGCGTCGTCCAGCGCGTAGACGTCGCGCGGGGCCTGGGCGGCGGGCGGCGGAGGGGCGGCGGACGGCGGGCCGGCGGGGGGGCTGGCGAGCGTGAGCCAGGCGGCGAGCAGGGAGGCGGCGGACATCGGGGTGAGGACTCCGGCGGGCGTAGGCGCGGCGGAAGACTCTACCCCGAAGCGCGCGCGGGCAAGGCGGTCGGTCCCTCGCCTGCCCGGCGTCGTAGGAGGAGCCGGGAGGCAGGGTGGCCCGGGGCGGGCGTCATCCCCACGTTGTTCCGTGGATGGACGCTCGGGCATGGACGCCCGGGCGCAAGAAAGGTGGAAGGCACGATGGCTTACGGAAAGGCGGAGGATCCGGCGCGCTCCATCACCCCGCATCTGGATGGGGTGGAGTACCCGGCGACGCGTGAGGAACTCGTCGAGGCCGCCGCGGACAGCGAGGCCCCGGTCGACATCATCAACATCCTCAAGTCCCTGCCGCAGACGGAGTACATGTTGCGCGAGCACGTGCTGCGCGACCTGGCGGAGGCCGAGCGCCGCTTCGCGATGAACGGCCTGAAGGACGACGACGGCGTGGACCGCGACCGCCGCAACATCGGGCGCGACCGCATCGAGGGTGCCTCCAACGGGGAGACGCGCCACCCGTAGTGTCGCCCGCGCGGTGACTCCTTCAGCGGAACGGTGCAAGACGCTCGCGGGCGCCCTGGCTTTCTGCCAGCGTTCGCGAGCGCATGCGTCCTGGTCTCCCGTGGTGCTGTCTCGTGCTGTCGCTGGCTGCCGGGTGCACGTCCCGGTATCCGCCGCTCAACCCCGCGCCGGGGCTGCCTCCGCCGGTGCGTCTGGACTTCAAGCCCCCCGTGGACCGCCTCCTCACCGAATCCGTGCGCGCCACCCGCACCCTCCAGCGCGAGGGCCAGCCGGAAGTGCGCGACGAGGCCGCGTTCACCACCGAGACGCGCTTCTCCCCGTCCGACGGCGGCTGGCGCGTGGCCCAGTCCGTGCGCACCCCGCGCCAGGTGCATGACGGACAGGACGTGCCGTCGCTGTCCGGCGCCGTGCTGGAGCGCTTCACGCTGCGCATGCAACTGGCGGCGGACGGCACCTTCGTGAAGCTGGTGGGCCCGGAGGCCGCGCAGGAGGCGCTGCGGCAGGTAGCACCCGAGGGCACCGGCCTGCCGGAGGTGGAGCGCTTCTTCACCCCGGAGGCGCTGGAGACGCGCGCGCGCCGCGAGTGGGAGGCGAAGTACGCGGGCCTCCTGCAGCGCAACCTGGTGGAGGGCCAGCGCACGTGGGCGGTGGACTTCGTGGCCGTGGACGGCGAGGAGCGCGCCTACCTGCTGGAGCGCACGGTGGAGGGCACGCGGCCCACGACGTTCGGCGACGCGGTGGTGCTGTCGCTCAAGTGCCTGGACGCGCTGCCCGCCAAGGCGCCCGCGGAGCTGCGGGCCGCGTGGACGGAGGCCGGTTCGCCGGAGCTTGCGAAGGGCGTGACGTGTGAAGGCGAGCAGGTGGTGGCGTACGGCCGGTTCATCCCGGTGCGCCGCCTGCTGAAGGTGAAGGCGGTGGAGAAGGGCGCCACGCTGACGCTCACCACCGAGTCCCAGGCGGAAATGCTCCAGGAGGAAGGGCCATGAGCCACGACGAGTACCTCATCGAGGACGACGCGGGTGTGAAGCGCGTGGTGCAGGAAGCCAGGCGCGTGGCGGTGCTGGGCATCAAGACGGAGGACCACTCCGCCCAGCCCGCGTACTACGTGCCGGAGTACCTGGCGAAGGCGGGCGTGGACGTGGTTCCGGTGCCCGTCTACTACCCGGACGCGAAGGTGATTCTCGGCAAGCCCGTGTACCGCAGGCTCGTGGACATCCCGGGCGACATCGACCTGGTGGACGTGTTCCGCAGGCCCGGCGACATCGACCAGCACGTGGACGACATCATCGCGAAGAAGCCCAAGGCGGTGTGGTTCCAGTCCGGCATCCGCAACGACGACGCGGCCCGGAAGCTGGCCGCCGCCGGCATCCGCGTGGTGCAGGACCGCTGCCTGATGGTGGACCACCGCCGCTACAGCGGGCGCTGAAAAAACAACGGCCCTCCGCGCCCGAAGGCACGGAGGGCCGCGGGGCCGCGCGTGGAGGTCGCCGGCCCTGGAGTGACGCTTCAGTAGTTGCCGGAGATGACCTTGGGCAGGGCCTTCGCCAGGTCCGGCAGCGGGCCAATCTGGCGCGAGTCCGCGGCCTGGGCGGTGCCGTTGTTGCGCAGCAGGCCGCGCATCTGCACGGAGTTCAGCAGCCGGCCGTTGGCCTTCGCCACGCCCTGGGCGCTGACCGCGGTGCCCACGATGATGGGCGACGCGCTGGACGTGCCGCTGAAGGTGGACGTGTAGTACTGGTCCTCGCCGTAGCCGCTGCCGAAGCGGTCGCCG
Source organism: Corallococcus macrosporus (assembly GCF_017302985.1). Taxonomy (NCBI): domain Bacteria; kingdom Pseudomonadati; phylum Myxococcota; class Myxococcia; order Myxococcales; family Myxococcaceae; genus Corallococcus; species Corallococcus macrosporus. The sequence goes on along the minus strand of NZ_JAFIMU010000007.1, from coordinate 1,523 downwards.
TAGCCGGTGGTGACGACGGACTCGCCCCAGCCGTGCACGTTCACGCGCTGGCCGAAGTTCGTCCAGCACATGGGCACGCGCGTGGTGGCGGTGCTGGCACCCACGAGGATGGCGCCCGAGTCACGCGTGGCCGGGTTGAACCGGCCGCCGTAGGCCGCCGCGTCCAGGTTCGCGCTGCCGTTGCCCGCGGCCTCCACCACGATGACGCCGTTGGCGGTGGCGTTGCGGATGGCGTCGTAGTTGTCCTGCCAGTACTCCATCGCGATGTAGTTGCACTGGGACGTGTTGCACGTGCAGGCCGTGCCGTCCGCGGGGCCGCCCGCGTGCAGCTCGATGAGGATGACGCCGCCCGCGCCCACCGCCGCCGCCGCGTTGGTGATGGCGCTGGCGGCGCTCTGCGCGCCAATGGCCTCCACGCCCGGCTGCGCCGCGTTGGCGATGCCCGTCACGCCGTAGCCGTTGGACGCGCCCACAATCTCACCCAGCACCGCGGTGCCGTGGTTGCGCCAGCCCAGGTCGTTGTACTGCGTGCCGCCCACGCGGAAGAACGAGGGGAAGTCCTCGTGCGTGGTGCGCCAGCCACCCTCGATGTCCACGAACTTCACGTTGGTGCCCCGGCCGCCCGTCTGCGTCCACGCGTACGTCGCGTTGACGCCGGAGGGCGCCGCGTTCAGGTAGCCCTGGTTGGCCTGGTACAGCGGCGTGGTGGGCGGCAGGTCCGCGGCGGACAGCAGCGCGCGCAGCCCGGCCTCCATGGCGAAGTTCACCATCGCCGGCTCCGCGGGCGGCGCCGCGTAGGCCGTCTCCACGCTGCCCACGCGGTTGAGCGCCGCCACCAGGTCCGCCACGGTGTCCGCGGTGGTGCCGGGCAAGAGCGGTACTTCGAAGTACAGGTTCAGGTCCGCCAGCTGCTCGCCGCCCTTCGCCTCACCGGACGCCTTGCTCGCGTCCAGCGCGGCCTCCTCGGCCTGGAAGACGCGGGTGAGCGAACCGATGCGCGGCGCGCGATCCAGCAGCGCTCCCACCTCCGCGATGTCCGCCTCCACGCGCGCGTCGTCCAGGCGCAGGCCGGACAGGAGCTCCCGCTCGCCGGCGCTGCGCTCGGAAGCGAGGGCGCGCAGTGCGTCGCCGCGCAGGCGCACGTGGCTGCCCTCGTGGAACTTCACCACCAGCCGCTCCACGAACGTGCCCGCGGGCAGCTCTCGCCCCGTGGGCTTCGCGAGGAGCGCGCGCGGCGCCAGCTTCGGCGCGGCGCCAGCAGCGGGGGCCAACGCCAGCAGGGACACAGCCAGGGCCGCGCCACGCAGGGGGCGCAGGGACAGCGTCGACTTCAGCATGGACTTCCTCCGGGATGGACAGCATCTCCACCATGCCACGCCGGTCTGTCATTTAAATCAGGCTATCCCTTTATTTCTGTCCTGTTGATTTATTCGGCCCTCGTTGAACGCGTTGGGCGTGCGAGGACGCTCAGATGCTCTGCTCGAAGGGGACGGGGGGCCGGGCCAGGGCCCGCTCGGCGGACA